>JAWLFQ010000047.1:0-18037 GCA_041685505.1 Nitriliruptoraceae bacterium | reverse complement strand
GAGGGACCCATGGATATGTCCAGCATCAGCCACGTCCACGCCCGTGAGATCCTCGACAGCCGGGGCAACCCGACCGTCGAGGTGGAGATCGTCGCCGGCATGGTCGACGCCCTCGGCCGTGCCGCGGTGCCATCCGGTGCGTCGACCGGGGAGGCCGAGGCCGTCGAGCTGCGCGATGGCGACGCCGGCCGCTACCTCGGCAAGGGTGTCACCCAGGCGGTCGCCAACGTCAACGATCGCATCGCCCCCGAGCTACTGGGCATGGACGTCACCCGCCAGCGCGAGATCGACGCCCTGCTGCTCTCCCTCGACGGCACCGACAACAAGGGTGAGCTCGGTGCCAACGCCATCCTCGGGGTCTCGATGGCCGCAGCCAAGGCCGCTGCGGCGGTCAGCGAGCTGCCGCTGTACCAGTACCTCGGTGGTCCGAACGCCCACGTGCTGCCCGTTCCCTGCATGAACGTGCTCAACGGCGGCAGCCATGCCGACTCCAACGTGGACTTCCAGGAGTTCATGATCGTGCCCGTGGGGGCACCGAGCTTCCGTGAGGCCCTGCGTGTCGGCGCGGAGACCTACCACAAGCTCAAGAAGGTCCTGCACGACCGCGGGCTGGGCACCGGGCTGGGTGACGAAGGCGGTTTCGCCCCCGATCTCGACTCCAACAGCGCGGCGCTGGACCTGCTCATCGAGGCCATCGAGGCCGCCGGCTACACCCCCGGCGACGACATCGCCATCGCCCTGGACCCCGCTACCAGCGAGATCTACACCGACGGCTCCTACCACCTCGAGGGGGAGGGGCGCGTGCTCTCCTCCGCCGAGATGGTCGACCTGTGGGCGGATCTCGTCAGCCGCTACCCGATCGTGTCGATCGAGGACGGCCTCGACGAGGGTGACTGGGACGGCTGGAAGCTGCTCACCGAGCGGCTCGGTGACCAGGTCCAACTGGTCGGCGACGACCTGCTGGTCACCAACCCGGCCTTCGTCGCGCGCGGCATCGAGGAGAAGGCCGCCAACAGCGTCCTGGTCAAGGTGAACCAGATCGGCTCGCTGACCGAGACCTTCGAGACCATCGCCATGGCGCACCGGGCGAGCTGGACCACCATGGTCAGCCACCGCTCCGGTGAGACCGAGGACGCCACCATCGCCGACATCGCCGTGGCCTCCAACGCCGGTCAGATCAAGACCGGTGCGCCGGCCCGCTCGGACCGCGTCGCCAAGTACAACCAGCTGCTGCGCATCGAGGAGCAGCTCGGTGACGCGGCCCGCTACGCCGGCAAGGCCGCCTTCCCGCGCGCCTGACCCCGATCCGAGGCATCCACGTGACCGCGAGCCACCGCCTGGAGGAACGACGCCGGCTGCGCGCCCTCGAGCGCCGCAGGCGCCGTGGTGGCGTGGCTCGTGGTCCCGTGACCATCCAGCGCGTCGCCAGGGCGGTACGGGGCGGATCCTCCCGGCTGCGTCACCGCGCCATCCGCGCGGTGCGCGGCGACCGTCCGCTGATCGTCGCGCTGCTGGGGGTCGTCGTGCTGACGGGGGTGATCCTGTCCGCGCCGATGCAGAGCTACCTCGACGGCCGTGATCGGGTCGAGCACCTCGCGACCAAGGCCGCAGCGCTGGATGCGGAGAACGCGCGGCTCGAGCAGCGCGTCGAGGACCTCGATCGCGACACGACCATCGAGCTGCTGGCCCGTGAACAACTCGGCCTCATACGCCCCGGGGAGGTGCTCTACACCCTCAGCCCACCGGATGTCGAGCGTCCGCGGATCACCCCTCCCCGCAGGCAGGACGCCGAGCCCCCCACGCCCTGGTACGCGCGGGTCTGGGATGAGGTCGTGGAGCGGTTGCCGGGGAGCTGAGCCGCATCGCCGGTGCCCGGTCGATGTTGCCCTGTGCGCGGCGAGTCCGTACCGTGACAGCGGCGGTACCTGGTCGGTGCCGTCATCCGCGCGCTCGGCCGGACACCGGTCGGGGCTCACCACGTCCGGCCGGATCCACCGGCTCGGCAGACCGGATCGCCGGTGCGAGCGCGGGCACCCACCCGATCCGCGAGGAGTTGATCGCACTGCAGGGATCGATCGTCAAGGGCAAGGTCGTCCGGCTCGAGGAGTACGGCGCGTTCGTCGAGGTGCAGACCGAGGACGGTGGCGCAGTCACCGGGCTGGTCCACGTCTCGGAGGTCGACGCCGACTTCGTCGAGAACATCTACGCCTACCTCGCCGAAGGTGACGAGGTGGATGTCAAGGTCCTCGATGTCAAGGAGGATGGCAAGGTCGACCTCTCGATCAAGCGGGCCGACCCCGACTGGCAGGACGAGGAGACCGTCAACCTCCGCTCCAAGCTGGACAAGGACTTCAACAAGCGCCTCCGTCGCTTCATGCACAAGTCCCAGATGATCCAGGGTGAGGCACGTCGGCAGCGGCGCGGTCGCGTCGGGTCGTGACGCCCGCTGACGGGGACCCCCCCGTCCCTGCGGTCGTGGACGGCGCAGCTACGGGTGCCGTCCACGGACCCCTCGAGGACGCTGTCCGGGTCGATCCGGCGGCGTCCTACGCGCGTGCGGCTGCGGCGCCCGAGGCGGGTCGGCGTGAGCGTGCCGTGCTCTCGGCGCAGCTCGGCCGCCCCGCCCGGGGCGCGCCCGCGGTGGTCCACCGCTGTGGCTACGGTCTCCCGACCGTGGCACGGGTGCAGCCGCGGCTGGAGGACGGCACGCCCTTCCCCACGGTCTTCTGGCTGACCTGTCCGGTGCTGCGCGCACGTGTGGGGCGGCTGGAGGCTGACCACGCGATGGTCGGTCTCAACGCCCGGCTGGACGAGGATCCCGCGCTGGCGGAGGAGTACGCCGCAGCCTCCGCGCGGTACGTGCACTTCCGCGACCAGCTCGATGCGCCGCTGCCGGGTGATCCCAGCGCCGGCGGGATGCCGGGCCACATCAAGTGTCTGCACGTGCATGCGGCCCACCACCTGGCCACCGGGGACAACCCCGTGGGCGCCTGGACCGTCGAGCACGCCACGCCGGCACCCTGCCCCGCTCCCTGCGTGTCCGAGGAGTTGCTCGACAGCGACCAGCCGGACTGAACGCCCCTGGTGCACGCGGATGGTGCGCGCGGACCGGCGCTGCGACGGGGTGCACGCGGGAGGCGTCCACCGGGCACCTGGAGCACGAACGGCCCGCACAGTTCCCCCTTCGGAGTCCCGAGATGCCGCAGCCCTGCGCCGCCGTCGACGTCGGTTCCAACTCCGTGCGTCTGCTGGTGCTCGACGGTGACGGCACGCGTCTGACGCGGGTCATGCGGATCACGCGCCTGGCCGCGGGCGTCGATGCCACCGGCCACCTCGACGACGAGGCTCTGGCCCGCACCCTGTCCGTCATCGGTGCGTACCGCGACATATGGCGCGAGCACGGGGTCACCGACCGTGTCCGGATCGCCGCCACCTCCGCGGTGCGGGACGCGAGCGACCGCGAGCGGTTCTTCACCGGTGTGCAGGAGGTGGCCGGTGTGCCGGCGGAGGTCATCACCGGCGACCAGGAGGCCGCGCTGGCCTACGCCGGCGCGGTGGCTGCGGTGGACGTGCCGCGGCCGACCGCGGTGCTCGACATCGGCGGCGGTTCCACGGAGCTGATCCTCGGCGATGCGCGGGGCGAGGTCGCTGCCGCGGTATCGATGCAGCTCGGGTGCGTCCGCGTGACCGAACGCCACCTCTCGCACGACCCGCCGGGCGCCGGCGAGCTGGTCGCGGCCCGGCGGCTGATCGATGCGCAGTTCGCCGCGGGGACGCGCACCCTGGCCGAGCGCGGGGGCGCGGTGGACGGGCTCGGCGCAATGGTGGCCGTCGCGGGCACCGCGACCACCCTCGGGGCCATCCACCTCGGCCTGGACAGCTACGACGAGGACCGCATCCACGGCACGCGCCTGCCGGCGGCAGCGCTCGGCGAGCTCGCCGTGCGGCTGTCATCCATGACGGCGGCGCAGCGGGCGCGGCTCGGGCCGGTGCAGCCGGGCCGTGAGGACGTGATCCACGGCGGGGCGCTGGTGCTGCAGGCCGCGCTGGCGGTCACCGGTCTCGACGAGGTCGTGATCAGCGAAGCCGACGGACTGGACGGGCTGGCGGCCTCCCTGGTCTGATGCACCGGCGGGGTGCCGAGCGGCGGCCCGCGAGCACCTCGGACGCCGCGCAGGAGGGCCGAGCATGACCGGTGCGTCCGAGCGGGAGCTGCGCGCCGAGGTGTTCTGGCCGCGGCTGCGTGCCGCCCTCGCGCAGGTCGACGACGCCCATCGGGTCCCACCCGAGGGCGCCCGGGCAGGCGCCGTGCTGGTCCTGATCGAGGAGGCCCCCGATGGTCTCCGTGTGCTGCTCACCCGTCGGCGGCGCGATCTGCGCTCCCACCCCGGGCAGCTCTCCTTCCCGGGTGGCCGGCTCGATGCGGGCGAGAGCGTGGAGCAGGCGGCGCTGCGTGAGGCCGCGGAGGAGGTGGGACTCGACCCCGACAGCGTCGAGGTGGTCGGCACCGGACCGGTCTTCTACATCCCGCCCTCACGCTTCTGGGTCGCACCGGTCCTGGCACGGTGGGCTGCCCCCCATGGACTGGACGAGAACCCGTGGGAGGTGGAGGAGATCCTCCGGGTCCCGCTGTCATGGCTGGTCGATCCCCGGCGGTGGCGGCATGCGCCGTTGTCGCTCGAGGGCTCCACGTGGGCCTGGCAGCTCGAGGACGACCTGCTGTGGGGCGCCACCGCGGTGGTGCTCGCGGTGCTGCTCGACACCGCGGTCCCGGACTGGCACGGGGAGACGCAGCCCCACGAGCTGGGTGAGGACCGTGCGGTGCGGCCGTGGGAACAGGTCCCCACCTGGGGCCGTCGGGCGCGCCTCTCCGGTGCGTTGCCCAGCCTCCCTCAGCACGAGCTGCCCCACGTCACCCCCGGACAGCTCCAGCGGCTGCGCAGCTGGCTGGACCAGCACGGCGTCGGACCGCTGGCCCGGGCCGAGCAGGTCGGCCGGGCGCTCGCCCACGCGGTGCGTCGGCTGCATGGTGACGGGCTCGATGGGGTCCCGGTCACCGTGCTCGCGGGGCCGTCGAGCAACGGTGCAGGGGGGCTGGCCGCCGCGCGCCTGCTGCTCAGCGCGGGTGCCGAGGTCCAGGTCCTGCTCGCCGGTCCTGCCCGTCACCCGGCGCAGCTCGGGCTCCTGCAGGCCTGCGGTGTCCAGGTGGCGGGGTTCGCCGAGGCCCACACCGCCGCGGAGCAGCCGGGCGCCCCGGGCGCGATCCTGGTCGATGCGCTGCTGGGTATCGGTGCGACACCACCCCTGACCGATCTCCCCCGGGCGGCGGTGCGCTGGCTGCGCCGCCACGACGTCCCGGTGGTCGCCGCGGAGCTGCCCAGCGGTCTCGATCCGGCGAGCGGTCTGCGTGGTCCCTGCGTGACCGCGGACGTGACCGTCGCCTTCGGTCTGCCGCTGGTCGGGCTGCAGGCCCCGGTCACCCACGCCTACGTCGGGGACCTCTACCTCGCCGACATCGGGGTACCGGCGCGGGCCTGGCAGGACCTCGGTGTCGCCTGTGACGGGCTCCCACCCTTCGCGCACGGACCGCTGGTGCGCCTGTCGGCAGGTGAGCGCGCCACCGACGCCGGCACACCGGACCAGGCCGTGCCGGGCTCGTGAGCGGTCGGGACCGTGCGGGACCGTGGGGGACCGTGCGGGTGGTGGGGTTCGAACCCACACGGGCCTCGCGGCCCCGAGGGTTTTAAGCCCTCTGCGTCTGCCAGCTCCGCCACACCCGCGGGATCGCCAGCCTAGGCCCCGTGGCGACCCGCGGCGGCGATGACCGCGTACCGTTGCCGGCGTTGACCGGCCGCCGCACCCTGCAGGAGGCATCGTGCCCACCGTCCTGGTCGAGACCACCCAGCACCGCGTCGACGTCACCGGGGCCGACCGCGCCCGCTACCTCGAGGACGTGACCTCGCAGCACCTGTTGGACGTACCGGTCACCCATGTGCGCGGCGCCCTGGTCCTCGATGGCCACGGTGCGCCCTCGGCGATGTTCGACGTGGTCGTGCTCGGCGATCGGCTCGTGCTGCTGGCGCCCGACGGCGAGGTGGCAGCCACCCTGGTCGACGTGCTCGGCGGGAGGACCTTCCTGCTCGACGCCACCTTCGAGCTGCGCGAACGGGAGAGCCTCGCGGTGCGCGGCGAGGATGCGGCCGAGGTCGTGGCCGCTGCGGGACTGAGCGTGGTGCCGGGACGTTGCCGGCTCGCCGGTGACCTGTTGCTGGTCAGCCGCCCCGACGGGATCGACGTGCTCGGTCCTGCACCGGCACGTGCCCAGGCCGCCGCCGCGCTGCGGGCCGCCGGCGCCGTCGACGGTGACGTGGCCGACCTCGAGGACCTGCGGATCGCCCGCGGTGAGCCGGCCTGGGGCCGTGAGGTCGCTGCCCCGCACCTGCCCGAGGAGGTGGGGCTGCTGCCGAGCCACGTCCATCTCGCCAAGGGCTGCTACCCGGGCCAGGAAGCCGTGGCCCGCATGTGGATGCTCGGGCAGCCGCGGCGACGGCTCGCGCGGGTGGCGGTCACCGGTGCGGTGGCCCCGGGTTGGCGTACGGGCAGCGGTCGCCACCAGGTCGAGGTGACCAGCGTGACCTCCGATGGCCGCCGCGCGCTGGCCTTCGTCCCGCGTGACGCCGCGGCCGGTGCGGTCTTCGAGGACGAGGACGGCACCGCGGTCGAGGTCGAGCGGCTCATCGGTGACGATCCCCGACCGCCGGGTCACGATCCCGCTGTGGTGCGTCGTCGCGATCGGCCGCGGACCTGACCCGACGCGCGCGGTGCACCCGGTCGCGCCCGTGGGCGGACCGACGGCCGCAGCTCACAGTGCGGCGATCGCCGTGAGCACGGCGTCGGCGTGCTGCTTCGGCTGGATCTTCGGCCAGGCCGCGGCGACGTGGCCGTCGCTGTCGATCAGCACCGAGGACCGGATGACCCCCTCGTAGGCCTTCCCGTACATGCTCTTGGTGCCCCAGGCGCCGTAGGTGCGGATCACCTCCCGCTCGGGGTCGGCGAGCAGCCGGTGCGGCAGGTCGTAGGAGGCGGCGAACCGCGCATGGCTGTCGACCGGGTCCGGCGAGATACCCAGGACCGCGACGCCGGCCTCCTCGAACTCGCCCCACTGGTCGCGGATGCCGCAGGCCTGGGTGGTGCAGCCGGAGGTGTCATCCCGCGGGTAGAAGTAGACCAGGACCGGCGCTCCGCGCAGCGTCGACAGCTGCACGTCGGTGCCGTCCTGGTCCGGCAGGGTGAAGTCCGGGGCCTCGGTGCCGACCTCGAGCATGCTGGTGACCTCCCTCAGGGCCTCGGCTCCCGTCCTGGGAGGACGTTGAGCCAGTAGGGTCCGGGCCGAGGCGCCGGCGGTGCGCCCCGGACGTGCGTGGCAGAGAAGGTAGGGCGTGATGGACGAGAACATCGAGGTCTTCGTCGAGGTCCCGATGGGGTCGCGGAACAAGTACGAGTGGGACTTCCAGCGGCAGTGCTTCGTGCTGGACCGGATGCTGTTCACGGCCGTGCGGTACCCGGGGGACTACGGCTTCATCCCCGAGACCCTCGCGCTCGACGGCGACCATCTCGACGCGATCGTCATCCTCGGTGAGCCCTCCTTCCCGGGCTGCGTGGTCACGGCGCGGGTGCTCGGCATGCTCGACATGAGCGACGACAAGGGGCCGGACGAGAAGATCCTCACCGTCGCCGATCACGACCCGCGATGGCGCAGCCTGCGGTTCCTCGGCGACGTGCCGACCCATCTGCTCGACGAGATCGCCCACTTCTTCGGCATCTACAAGGACCTCGAGCAGAAGCTGGTGGACGTCCGTGGCTGGGAGAACCGCGAGACGGCCCTGCGCATCATCGAGGAGGCGCGGGAGCGGTACCCGGGGCCCGAGGAGACGGTCCCCTATCCGCAGTAGGCGCGGTACCGATCGCGGTCGTGGCGACCGTGCGGCTGCGGACGGCGGTTGCGGTAGAGTGCCGGACCGAGCGGACCGGCGTGGGGTCCGCACCGTGGTGCGCCCGGGAGGTCCGCGGTGAACGAGCAGCACGATCAGGGTGCAGACCCAGCTCGGCGTGGTGCCGAGGGGTCCTTCGCTGGTCTGCCGGGACCGGAGGAGCTGCTCCCGCAGGCACGCCTGGCGGATCTGTCCGCGCTGGACACCAGCGAGTTGCGTGCGCTGCGTTCGCGCTTCGAAGCCGCCGAGGAGGGGATCTCCTACGCCCGGCGGGTGCTGCAGGGCCGTCTGGACATCCTGCGAGCGCGGCTCGGTGAACGCGACGAAGACGCCGCGGAGGCCCTGCTCAGCGCGCTCCCCGCCATCCTGGCCGACCGCGGTCACCAGGCCGATCCGGCCCAGGCCCGCGCCACCCGTGTCCGCGTGCCCCCGGACGCGGAGCGCTACACCGTGGTGCTCGACGCCGTCCTCGCGGAGGAGGATCTCGACGCCATCGACGAGGTGGCGATCGCTGACCTCGATCCGGTCATCGAGCGGCTCGCGGGTCTCGAGCAGGAGCTGTCCCAACGGCGTCGGGAGTTGTTCGCACGGATCGATGCGCTCCGGGCGGAACTGGTGGCGCGGTACAAGGACGGTCGCGCCGACGTGCGCGAGCTGCTGGGGTGAGCGCGACGGTCCGCCAAGCGCGCTCCCACCACCTGCGATCCCTCCTGGCCGGTGCCGCCGGCGTGTGGTGATGTGCGCGACGCGGATCGCGGTCTGCACGCCCCGGTTCGGTCCGGCGTCGTGATCCTGGCCGAGGTCACCCGCCGTGATGCGCGGACCGGCGTCGAGGTGGTCGAGTCGAGCCACGCCGGCCATGTGGTGGTGTGCGGCCCCGGCGGGCGGGTCGTCGCCGCGGTGGGCGATGCGGAGCGGATCACCTACGCGCGTTCCGCCGTCAAGCCCTTCCAGGCGGCAGCGTGCCTGCAGGTGCTCGCCGACCGTGGTGCCGCCGAGGCGGGGCCGAGCCTGCGTGAGGTCGCGGTGGCGTGGTCCTCGCACCGCGGCGAACCGGCACACCTCGCGGCGGTGATGACGCTGCTGTCCCGTTCGGGGACCCGTGCCACGGAACTGACCTGTCCCCCTGCCAGCCCCGAAGCCGACCCCGGGGCGGTGCCGACGCGGCTGCAGCACAACTGCTCCGGCAAGCACGCGCTGTTCGCGCTGGCGGGGGCGTCGCTGGGCGTGGACGGTGCGGAGCTGATCGATCCCGACGGAGCCCTGCAGCATCGGGTGCTCGCCTTCCTCGCCGAGGCGCTGGGTCCACCCGCGGCCGTGGGGACCGACGGATGCGGTGCCCCGGCCGTGGCCGTACCCCTGCGTGCGCTCGCGGTCGGCTTCCAGCGGCTGCTCATCGACCCGCGCGCGGCACGTGTGCGGCGCGCCGGTGCCGCCCATCCGCTGCTGATCGGCGGTCACGGTCGGCTGGAGTCCGCGTGCAACGCCGCAGGGGTCCTCGCCAAGGTGGGTGCGGAGGGCGTGTACGCCGCTGCCTGGCAGGACGCCCACGGCCACCCCTGGTCGCTGGCGGCCAAGGCGGAGGACGGTGCGGTCCGGGGGGTCGCTGCCGTGGTCGCTGCACTGCTCACCGGCCTGGGGGTCATCGCAGCGGGGACCTGGACACCACCACCACCGCTCGGTGGCGGCCGCCCGGCCGGCGTGGTCCGCCCGACCGAGGTGGTCGCCGAGGTGCGCGCCGCGGTCGCGGGCACGGCTCCGGAGGCGGGGTGGGCCCGCGTGACGGGGTAGTGTCCACGCCGCCGCTCGGTGACGGGAGCCACCGGGTCCGGCCAGCCAGGAGCGGATCGTGAGCGAGGACCTCGAGGACAACGCTGCCGCGGACGCCGGGGACGGTGTCGGGCCGCGGGCCACGCCCGCGGACGACGCGGTGCCCGACCCCGACCACGCCTCCGCGCTGGACGACCTCGGCGGCTACATCCGACACCAGCGGGAGGCAGCGGCGCTGTCGCTGCGCAAGCTGGCCAAGATCGCCGGGGTCAGCAACCCCTACCTGTCGCAGATCGAGCGCGGGCTGCGCAAGCCCTCGGCGGAGATCCTGCAGGCCATCGCCAAGGCGCTGGAGATCTCCTCGGAGACGCTCTACGTCAAGGCCGGCATCCTCGACGAGCGGGAGCTGGTCCTCGATGTCGAGGAGGCGGTCGCGGCCGATCCCCACCTGACCGCGCCGCAGCGCCAGGCGCTGCTCGAGATGTACCGCTCCTTCCGGCGGCTGTCGGAGCTGCACGAACCCAAGCCGAGCCGTCGCCGGCAGCTGTTGGATGCGCTGACACCCGGGGACGTCGACGACGCGTCGATCCGTGCAGCGGGCAGCGTCCACGAGCCCGAGGACGGCTGAGGGGCGATCGAGCGGCGATCACGGCGTCGCGTGCAGGGCCCGGACGACCTGGCGTGCGCTCGCCGTCCACCCGGGGGAAGGCTCGTGCGGCCGCCGTCGTTGCCTCTTGCCGACGGGGACTATCATCCGCGCGCAGCGTGCCGCCGCGAGCGCCGAGCGCGATCGACCACCGCGACGTCGTCCGGGCCGGTCGGCGCCGACGAACCACACACGGGCTGAGCCGGGCCGGCGCGCCGGCAGATCGCTCCCACCCCGTGTCCCCGCACGCTCCCGCGTCAGCTGCACCCCACCCCCGTGCCGGTCCCGCCTGTTCCCGCCGGCTCGCCTTCCGAGGACCCGCCGTGATCGAGCTCCGTACACACGACCGACTCCCCACCGGCGGCGAGCGGTCGAGTTGGGAGCTGCTGCTGGACGAGGACCCGCACGCCACGGTGTTCCACGGGCCCCGCTACCTCGATGTCTGGTACCAGGTGTTCGGCGCCGCGACGTCCGTACGGGTCCACACCGTGCACCGCGACGGACGCCTGATCGGGGTCATCCCCGATGCCAACGACCGGCAGGGGGGTGCCGGTGGTCCCGAGGAGATCCGACGGTTCCAGGGCGGCACCGAGGTCACCGACTACCTCGGGCCCGTCAGCCGGTTGGAGGACCGCACCGACGTCGCGGAGGCCTACGTGGCCAACCTCGCACGTGACGTGGACTGGGACGAGTTCGTCGCCGGCGGTCTGGCCGTCGACTCCGGATGGCCGGACATCCTGCGCCGGGCGGTGGCAGCCCACGATCTCGACCTCGTCGACGACCAGGTCGAGGACGTGTGTCCTCGCGTCGAGCTGGCCGGCAGCCACGACGCCTTCCTGGCCGCCCTGCCGGGTCGTCTCCGCCAGGAGCTGAACCGCAAGACCCGCAAGCTGGCACGCGACGCGGGTGCGCTCGAGCTCGTGCGTGTCCCCGACGACGAGGTCGTGGGGCGGCTCGACGGGTTCCTGGCACAGGCTGCGCAGAGCTTCCCGGAGAAGGCCGGTTTCTTCCAGCGCGAGGACATGCACGCATTCTTCGCCGCACTGGCCGAGACCTTCGTGCCCGACGGCGTCTTCCGGCTGCACGAGCTGCATGTCGGTGGGTTGGTGGCGGCCTCGACGCTGTCGCTGGTCGATCGCGGGACCTGGGGGCTGTACAACTCCGCCTTCGACCCCTCGCTCGGCTCCCTGGCGCCCGGCATGGTGATGATCAACCTGCTGATCGGGGAGGCCGCCGAGGAGGGGCTCGAGGTCTTCGACCTGCTGCGTGGCGATGAGCCCTACAAGTACCGGTTCGGGGCGACCGACCGCCGGCTGGAACGTCTCGTCGTCCGGCGGGGCGAGCGGTGAGCCCGATCGACGACGACGTGGTGACAGCCGGCCCCGGCGCGGCGGCGCAGCAGCCCGTGCGGCGTGTGGCGCTGCTGAGCGTGCACACCTCACCGCTGGACCGTCCCGGCACCGGGGACGGCGGGGGGCTGAACGTCTACGTGCGTGCGGTGGCGACCCGGATGGCCGCCCGGGGCGTCCACGTCGACATCTTCACCCGACGGGCCGATCCCGTGACCCCTGACACGGTGCGGCTGGCGCCGGGGGTGGACGTGCACCACCTCGATGCGGGCCCGGCCGCCCCGGTGGACAAGCAGGCGGTCGTCAACCACCTGTGCGCCTTCCTGCTCGCACTCCAGGGGCACCGCACGGCGGGCAGCCACGACGTCATCCACGCCCACTACTGGTTGTCCGGCTGGGTCGGTCGGCGGATCGCGCCGCGGTGGGGTGTGCCCCTGGTGCAGACCTTCCACACCCTCGGGGTGCTCAAGAACGCCACCCTGGCGCCGGGTGACACCCCCGAACCACCGCTGCGGCTACTGGCCGAGGAGCGGGTGGCCCAGGCCGCCGAGCGGGTGCTCGTGCTGACCTGCGGTGAAGCGCGGCTGCTGCACCGCACCTACGGCCTGTCGGGTCAGCGGCTGACGGTGGTCCCCGCCGGGGTCGACCTGGACCGGTTCACCCCGCCGGCCGAGCCGCTGCCGTCGCGGGGGCCGCGGCTGCTCTTCGTCGGCCGGCTGCAGCCGCTCAAGGGACCGGACGTGGCCATCCGCACCCTCGCCGAGGTGCGCCGCTCGCTGCCCGATGCGCAGCTGCGGATCGTCGGGGGCGCGTCAGGCAACGGCCACGGCACGGTGGGGCCCGCCGAGCTGCGTGCCCTGGCCGAGGATCTCGGCGTCGCTGACGCCGTGACCTTCGAGGACGCCGTCGAGCAGCAGCACCTCGTGGAGCGCTACCGGGCCGCGGACGTGCTGCTGGCACCCTCGCGCAGCGAGACCTTCGGTCTGGTGGCGCTCGAGGCACAGGCCTGCGGGACCCCCGTGGTCGCTGCGGACGTCCCCGGTCTGGAGGCGGTGGTGCGCGACGGTGGGATCCTGGTCCCCGGTCATGCACCTGCGGACCACGCGGCTGCCGCACTGCGGTTGCTGACCGACCGCGAGCGCGCTGCCGCCGCCAGCCGCGCGGGGATCGTGGCCGCCAGCGCCGCTTCCTGGGACCGCACGGTGACCCGCCTGCTCGACGTCTACGCCGAGGTGGCGGGCCGACCCGCCGCGGGCGACGCCGCTGTCAGGGATGTGCGGGTCAGCGCCGATGACGGCAGCAGCCGCACGCGGCGCGCGCAGCGACGGGTGACGGCCACCGTGCTGACCGAGCGCTCGGCCTGAGGTGGCCGCAGGGCCTCGTCACCCCTGGTGGGGGTAGTGCCAGTCGGTGGGCGCGGCGAAGGTCTCCTTGATCGCCCGGGGCGAGCACCAGCGCAGCAGGTTGAACACCGAGCCCGCCTTGTCGTTGGTCCCCGACCGGCGCGCACCACCGAAGGGCTGACGGCCCACCACCGAGCCGGTCGGCTTGTCGTTGATGTAGAGGTTGCCGGCGGTGTGGCGCAGCGCCTCGGTGGCACGCGCCACCGCCCGCCGGTCATCGGCGAAGACCGCGCCGGTGAGCGCGTAGCGCGTGGCCTGGTCGACCTCTGGCAGCATCTCGTCGAAGCGGTCGTCGTCGTAGACGTGCACCGTCAGGATCGGCCCGAACAGCTCCTCGGTCATGGTCGAGGAGCGCGGGTCGTCGGTGACCAGCACCGTCGGTGGCACGAACCAGCCGTCACGGTCGTCGGGGTCGCCACCGACCAGCACCTCAGCCCCCTCGTTGCGTGCGCGCTCGATGGCGTCGGCGTGCTTGCGGAAGGCCTTGCCATCGATCACCGCGCCGAGGTAGAGCGAGAGGTCACGGCCCACGTCGCCCATCGTCAGCTCCCGGGCGAGGTCGGCCAACTGGTCGCGCACGCTCGGCCACAGGCTGCGGGGCAGGTAGGCGCGCGAGGCCGCGGAGCACTTCTGGCCCTGGTACTCGAAGGCGCCGCGACCGAGCCCGACCACCAGGCGCTCGACGTCGGCGCTGCCGTGCGCCAGCACGAAGTCCTTGCCGCCCGACTCGCCGACGATGCGCGGGAAGCTCGAGTAGCGGCCGATGTGCGCACCGACCTGCTGCCACAGCGAGCTGAGCACCGGCTCGGAACCGGTGAAGTGCAGGCCACCGAAACGCGGATCGGCCAACGCCACCTCGGCAGCCAGCGCACCGTCGCCGTGGACCAGGTTGATCACCCCTGCGGGCAACCCGGCGGCTTCCAGCAGGCGCATGGTGTGGTGCGCGGCCAGCGCCTGCTTCTCCGAGGGCTTCCACACCACCGTGTTGCCCATGATCGCCGGGGCGGTGGGCAGGTTGCCCGCGATGGCGGTGAAGTTGAAGGGCGTGATGGCCAGCACGAAGCCGTCGAGGGGCCGCAGGTCGACACGGTTCCACTCGCCGGGCACCGACAGCGGCTGCTCGTCATGCAGCCGCCGGGCGTAGGCGACGTTGAACCGCAGGAAGTCGATCAGCTCGCAGGCCGCGTCGATCTCCGCCTGCTGGACGGACTTGGACTGCCCGAGGATGGTGGCTGCGTTGATCGTGTCCCGCCAGGGTCCCGCGAGCAGATCGGCGGCGCGCAGGAAGACGGCGGCACGGTGCTCGAAGGGCATCGCCGCCCAGTCGTGGCGGGCGTGCTCGGCGGCCTCGATCGCCCCTTCGAGCTCCGCGCGGCCGGCACCGTGCACCTCGGCGAGGGCCAGCCCGTGGTCGTGGGGCGCGTGCTGGATGAAGGTGCTGCCCGTCGCGGTCGGTACCCCTGCGATGACGCAGGGCGCCTCGACGGTGGTGGCGGCCATCGCGGCGACCGCAGCCTCCAGGGACGCACGTGCAGGGCTGCCGGGCGCGTAGCCGTGGACCGGCTCGTTGACGGGGGTGGGGATGGGGATGCTGCCGTCGCTCATGATGGCTCCCTCGCTGGTGCGCTGGGTGTCGCTGGCCGGGACGGTGGTCGGGTCGCTCGTTCAGCCGTGCTCGGGCCCCTGCGCACCGGCGCGGCTGACCAGCGCACGGCCGAAGAACACCAGGTTGGCCGGCCGCTCCGCCAGGCGACGCGTGAAGTAGGGGTACCACTCCGTGCCGAAGGGCAGGTAGATCCGCAGCCGGTAGCCCTCGTCGATCAGTGCCCGCTGCATGTCCGGGCGGACCCCGTAGAGCATCTGGAACTCGAAGGTGGACCGGTCCCGCCCCAACAGCGCCGCGGAGCGCTTGATCGCCGCGACCAGCCGGTGATCGTGGGTGGCGAAGCGTGGCTCATGGCCGTGGGCGAGCAGGTACCGCGCGTCCTCGAGGTAGGCGCGGTCCACCTCCACCGACCGCTGGTAGGCGATGTAGGCAGGCTCCGCGTAGGCGCCCTTGCACAGCCGGAGGCTGGCGCCGGCAGCCGTGAGGCGGCGTACGTCGGCAGCCGTGCGGTGCAGGTACGACTGCACGGCGCAGCCGACGTTGCCGTAGCCGGCCGCCTGGGCCCCCTCCACCAGCCGCACGGTGGCCTCCACCGTGGTGTGGTCCTCCATGTCGATGGTCATGTGGACGCCCGCCGCAGCAGCGGCAGCGGCGAGGCGTTCCACGAGTTCGGCGGCGCCCCGGGCGTCGAGTTGCAGGCCCAGCTGGCTCGGCTTGATCGAGATGCCTGCGGGCAGCCCGCGCGCGCCGACCTCCTCGAGCAGCCCGAGGTAGACCTCGGTGGCCGCGTTGGCCTGTGCCATCGAGCCGACGAACTCCCCGACATGGTCCAGGGTGAGCTGTGCACCGCCCGCAGCCAGCCGGGTCGCGGCGTCCAGTCCCTGTGCGACGCTCTCGCCCGCGACGTAGCGGCCGACCACGCGGCCCACCGCCGGACTCCGGCGCACACCGGCTGCGAGCGTGTCGTTGCCTGCCGCGCGGAGCAGCAACCAGCGGAGCATGTCGATCTCCTTGGTCGTGGGCCCGGTGTCGGTCGGCACGTCCGACGCCGGGAGGCGGTCGGTGCGGGTCAGGCCAGGTCGGCCTCGAGGGTGTCGACGTGCTGCCAGCTGCGCGCGGGCGGGGTCGTGACACGGCTCACGGCCACCACGGCGATGGTCGAGAGCACCACCCCGGGCACGATCTCGTACACGCCGAGGTCGATGACGTTGGCGAAAATTACCACGCTGCCCGCGCCGACCACCATGCCGGCGAGGGCCCCTGCAGCCGTCATGCGCGACCAGTACAGCGACAGCACGATCACCGGGCCGAAGGCGGCGCCGAAGCCGGCCCAGGCGTAGGCCACCAGTTCCAGCACCGTGCCACCTCCGAGCGCCAGGACGTAGGCGAACAGCGCCACGCCCACCGTGGCAACACGTCCGATCCACAACAGCCGCTGCTGTGTAGCGCCCTGATCGATGAAGGCCCGGTAGATGTCCTCGGTCAGGGCGGAGGAGGTCACCAGCAGCTGCGAGTCCGCGGTGCTCATCACCGCAGCGAGCACTGCCATCAGCAGGACGCCACCGATCCAGGGGTTGACGGTCTCGGTGATCAGGCTGATGAACACCGTCTCCGGGTTGTCGAGGGGCTCGGCGAAGTAGGCGATGCCCGCGATACCCACCAGCACCGCTCCGGCGAGGGAGATGGCGACCCAGGTCACGCCGATCCGACGGGCCAGTGGCACCATCGAGGCGTCGCGGATGCCCATGAAGCGGGCCAGGATGTGGGGCTGGCCGAAGTAGCCCAGACCCCAGGCGGCAGCGGAGATGATGCCGAGCGTCCCCAGGGTGCCGGTGTCGGTCCACACGCCGTCCTCGAGACCGGTCGAGCCGAACAGCTGCAGCAGCGAGGGGGACTCGCCCCGCACGGTCTCGGTCATCGCTGCGAACCCGCCGTCGGCGAGCACCGCCAGCACGGGGACCAGGATCAGCGCTGCGACCATGAGCAGACCCTGGAAGGCGTCGGTGTAGCTGACCGCGAGGAAGCCGCCCAACAGGGTGTAGACCATGATCACGCCGACGCTGATGGTGATGGCAGTGGTGGGGTCGATGCCGAAGACCTGCTCGAACAGCAGGCCTCCCGCGACCAGCCCGGAGGACACGTAGATCGCGAAGAAGACGATGATCACGACGGCGCTGACGATCCGCAGCAGCCGGGTGCGGTCCTCGAAACGGTGCTCGAAGTAGTCCGACAGGGTGATCGAGTTGTTCGCCCGCTCCGTGTAGTTGCGCAGCCGTTCGGCGACGAACCGCCAGTTGAGGTAGGTGCCCACCAGCAGGCCGATGCCGATCCACGCCTCCCCGAGCCCCGACACGTAGATCGCGCCCGGGAGCCCGAGCAACAGCCAGCCGCTCATGTCCGAGGCCTGCGCACTGAGTGCCGCCGGCAACGGTCCGAGCGACCGTCCTCCCAGCACGAAACCGTCCAGGCTGTCGGTGCGCTGGTACATCCAGACACCGACGCCGATCATCCCGACCAGGTACAGCGCCATCGTCACCACGACCGCGCTATCCACCTCCACCATGGTGCTGCCTCCCACTCGTCAGCTGTGGCGGGCCGGTGTCGAGCGCCTCTCCACGCTCGCACCGGCCGTGCGTTCCACCCCCGGACACGGCAGACTCCACGATGGAGGTTGCAGGGAACTTGCAGGTGTCCTGCGGGACACCGCAGGGTGACGGCGGCGGCGGAGAGGCGACGGTGGTCGAGGTACGCATCCTCGGGCCGGTGGAGGTCGTCGATGTCCACGGCCAGACCCGTCGTGTCGGGGGGCGACGGCCCGCCACGATCCTGCTGACCCTGTCCCTGGCGGCCGGAACGGTGGTCTCCCCGGAGCGGTTGGTGCGTGAGCTGTGGGGAGCACAGGCACCGCCGACGGCCGTGGGGTCGCTGCAGAGCCACCTCTCGCGTCTGCGGCGGGCGTTGGAGCCGCAGCTCGCGGCCCACGCACCCAGCTCCGTGCTCCTGCGCGACGCCGGTGGCTACCGTCTCGCGCCGGCGACGGTGGTGGATGCGCAGCTGTTCGAGGCGGAGGTGACCGCCGCGCGTGCCGGGTTGGCCGCCGCGCTCGGGCCGGGGCCGCCCGAGACCTCGGAGCCCTCCCACACCCGCCGATCCGCGTCACCGAGCCCGAGCGCACCGGCGCTGGAGCGGTTGCGGGCCGCGCTGGAGCTGTGGCGCGGCGAGGTGGGGGAGGGGCTGGAGGTGGGGGGCCGCAACCAGGCCGAGATCCGTCG
>JAWLFQ010000046.1:14280-18090 GCA_041685505.1 Nitriliruptoraceae bacterium | reverse complement strand
CAGGCCAGCGACCCGGCCGTGGCCGCCCACCGCGCCCGCAGCCTGCTGGCGCGGGCGGTCGCCCAGGGGAGTCGCTGGGAGGGCACGGTGCTCGACCTGGCGGCGGGCGTCGGCGGCGATGCCATCGCCCTGGCGCGCGCGGCGGGGCCCGTGGGCGGCGCGGTCGTCGCGGTGGACACCGACGCTGCCCGTCTGCGGCTGCTGGCGCACAACGCCGAGGTCGCCGGCGTCGAGGTCGCCACCCGTCATGGCGACGCGCTGGAGGTCCCCAGTGGCCCCGGCGTGGTGTGCCACGCCGACCCGGGGCGGCGTGTGGGGGAGCGCCGAGTGCGCCGGCTGCGTGCGCACCTGCCGAGCGTGCCGGCGCTGCTGGCAGCCCACGCCGACGCCCTGGAGATGGCCGTCGCGCTGTCCCCGGGCGTCGAACCGGAGGACCCCGACCTGCCTCCCGGGCGCGAGGTGGAGTACGTCCAGCTCGGTGCGGCGCTGGTGGAGGCGACGGTGTGGAGCCGACCGGGACGGCGCCGCGCCACCCTGCTGGATCCGGCGGGCGCCGAGGTGGACCACCTGCCGCGGTCCTCGGCGCAGGTGTCGACCGAGGACGGGCAGCTGGCGGTCGGTGACCTCGGGAGCTGGCTCATCGAGGTGGCCCCGGCGGCGATCCGGGCGCGGCAGCACGATGCGCTGGGCGAGCGGATCGGTGCACGCCGCATCGCACGCACGCGGGCGCTGCTGACCTGCGACGCGCGGCCGCCCGCGTCGCCGTGGTACCGCGCGCTGCCGGTGCTGGCGGTGCTGCCGGGGCGCGCGAAGGCGGTGCGCCGGTGGCTCGCCGCGCCCGGCAGCGCCCACCACCTCGACGGCGGGGTCGAGATCGTGCTGCACGGCGTCGACGCCGACCCGAAAGGGTTGTGGCAGGACCTCGGCCGCCCGCCACGGGGTCCGCACGGCATCCGGCTGGCCTTCGTCCGGCGTGACCGTGACACCGTGGCCGTGGTGTGCAGGGCCGCCAGCCGGGCCATAGACGGTACGCTGTGATCATGGATGATCACGGTCACGCACCCACCTCCCACGGCACCGCACTCGCCGAGGTGCCGGAGACCCGCTCGTGCACCCGGTGCGACGGGCAGCAGCACCTCACCGCCGGCTCGGAGGGGTTCGGCAAGTACGTCTGCGATCACTGCGGGATGGTGGTGGGCTTCGACCTCGAGTCGCGCCCACCGGAGTTCCTGATCGACCGCGGCGCACCCGGCCGGTACTCGAAGGAGCTGTTCGGCAGCCGGCTCACCCCCGGCGAGCAGCGGTTGCCCTGACCACCGTCGGGGCACGCACGCCGACATCGCGCGTGACGGGTAGCGTCCGCGGCCATGGCTGAGCTCACCTGCACCGACTGTGGCCGGACCTTCACCCCCAGCGCTGCGCTCCAGGAACGCTTCCCGGGATGGACACCATCGCGCTGCGCGTCCTGCCACCGTGCGGCCACCCGCGGCGGGCGCTCGACCTCGACGCCGCGCGCCGGTGCCGGCGGCCGCGCGCGCCCACGGGGTGGTGGCGAGGAGCATCTCACCGTCGCCAAGGTCCTCGAGCGCTACCACGACGGCCCCCAGGACGGGGTGTTCACCGATGGCTCCGCCATCCCGAACCCGGGGCCCGGCGGGTGGGGTGCGGTCTACGTCCGTGACGGCGAGGTGGTCGCGCAGGACCACGGCTACGACCCGCAGACCACCAACAACCGCATGGAGCTGCGTGCCCTGGACGCGGCCATCGACCTGGTGCCCGTGGGCACGCCCGCACGCATCTACACCGACTCGAACCTGGCGGTGCGGACCCTGACCGAGTGGGCCGCCGGCTGGCAACGCCGCGGCTGGAAGCGCCGGACCGGGCCGGTGGAGAACCTCGACCTGGTGCGCCCGCTCTACGAGCGGCTGCAGGAGCGGCCCGAGCTCGAGCTGGTGTGGATCAAGGCCCACGCCGGCAACCGCTGGAACGAGTACGCCGACGCGCTGGCCACCGCCTGGGCCCGCGACCAGCTGTGAGCGCCGCGGGCGGGCCGACGCCCGCTCAGCCCCACCCGAGCGCCCGCACCGCGGCGGTCACGCCGGCGCCGACCAGCACCACGATCCCGAAGTGGGCACGCAGGGCGACCGCCACGGCCGCGGCGCCCACACCGACGATGCGCGCGTCCAGCGTCAGCGTCGCGCCGTCGACCACGGTCTGGGTCGCCACCAGCGCCGCCAGCAGGCCCGCCGGCAGCAGGTTCGACAGCTCGTCCAGCCACGGTGGCAGCTCCCGGCCCGCCGCGGCGAAGGGCCCGATGGCCTTCATCAGGTAGGTGCCGACCGCCAGCACCACCAGCGCGAGGATGATGGTCATGGTGGGCCCTCCCTCCCGTCGGTGGGCGGCTCCTGCGGGGCCGCAGCGCCGTCGTGGGCGGGCAGCCACATCGCGATGAGCCCCCCCAGCGCCGCCGCGACGATCGGCACACCCGGGGGAGCGATGGGGGTGAGACCGAGTGCCAGCACCACCCCGATCCCGGCCGCCAACCGCCCCCGCGGCGTCCGCAGCCAGGGGGCGAGCAGGGCGAGGAACCCCGCCGGGAAGGCCGCGTCCAACCCGTACACCTGGGGATCGGCGATGAAGCGGCCGCCGAAGGCACCCAGCGCCGTGGCCAGGATCCACGCCGCGACCACCGACCACCCCACCACCCGGAAGCGGCGCACCACCTCCACGGACCAGGTCTGCACCCGGGACGGGTCGGTCGGACGCGGTCCCGCCTGGCCCAGCGCCAGGGCGACGGACTCGTCGACGACGAGGTAGCTGTCCACCGCACGGCGCCACCCGGGTCCGCCCGGCAGGGCTCGTGCGATGGCCACGCCGAAAGCGACGTAGCGCACGTTGAGCAGCAGCCCGCTGAGCGCGCCGGCGAAGGGGTTCCCGCCCAGCGCCAGGACGCCGACGAAGGCGAACTGCGACCCGCCGGCCAGCACCAGGACGCTGGAGAGGGTCGCCACGGCGGGGGAGAGGCCCGCTGCCACGGCCAGCACCCCGTAGGACAGGCCGTAGGCGCCCACCGCCAGGGCGACCGGCAGGGCGGACAGCACCAGGCCGCGGGCAGCTGGCACGTCGGAAGCCGTTCGGTTGAGCGGACGCATCGTGCGGTAAGCTGTACCACAGGGGTGGACGGCACGTCCAACCCGGCGACGACACCGACCCGGTGAGGACAGGATGCTCGAGGACGCACCGCCCCAGCCCGTGGCGGGGGAGGAGCTGCGCAGCCGCGTGGCGACCACCGTGCGGGCGCTGCGCACGCGGGCCGGACGCTCCCTCGGTGACGTGGCGGGGGCCGCCGGCATCGGCAAGTCCACCCTGCACGCGATCGAGGCGGGCGAGGCCAACCCGGGCATCGAGACGCTGTGGGCCCTGGCCGGAGCGCTGGGCGTGCCCTTCGGTGAACTCCTCGAGGAGCCACGCCCCGCGGTGCGGGTGGTGCGCAGCGGCCAGGCCCCGCAGGTCGCCAGCGAGTCCGCGGCGATGCGGGCCCACCTGCTGGCCGCCACCGGACCCCGTGCCCGGGTGGAGCTCTACGACCTCACCCTGGAACCGGGGCAGGTCCACGACGGCCACCCCCACGCCACCGGCACCACCGAACACGTGCTGGTCACCGCCGGGCAGCTGCGCGTCGGCCCGAGCGGCGCCGAGGTCACCCTGCAGCCCGGCGATCTCGCGGTGTTCGCCGGCGACCGCGCCCACCGCTACGAGGCGCTGCGCGCGGGGACCCGCCTGGTCCTGCTGATCGAGTACCCGTGATCG
>JAWLFQ010000046.1:0-14180 GCA_041685505.1 Nitriliruptoraceae bacterium | reverse complement strand
CCCGGCGATCTCGCGGTGTTCGCCGGCGACCGCGCCCACCGCTACGAGGCGCTGCGCGCGGGGACCCGCCTGGTCCTGCTGATCGAGTACCCGTGATCGGTCATCGAGCCACACCGCAACGCCCATCGGTACCGAACGACAGCGACAGGCCCTGCACCCCCGCCCGCGGCGACCGGCCGGATCAGGCCCGGCTCCGCCCGGCACCCCGTGCGACCCCGGCCGCTCGCCGTGATGGTCGCCAACCACGCCGGCTGGGCAGGACGTAGCCTGTCAGTTGGTCCGCGCGCCCCCCTCTTCCCGTGCACCCCGTCAGCTCCCGGAGCCCCCATGTCCCTCGAACCCGCCGTGCAGGTCACGGACGTCCGGAAACGCTTCGGCACCACCGATGCGCTCTCCGGCGTCGACATCGACGTGGCCGAGGGCGAGGTCGTCGGACTCCTCGGCCCCAACGGCGCCGGCAAGACCACCCTGGTGCGCGTGCTGGCCACGTTGCTGCCGCCCGACAGCGGCACCGCGCGCATCTTCGGACTCGACGTCGTGCGCCAGGCCCAGGAGGTCCGGCGCACGATCGGGCTCACCGGGCAGTACGCCGCCGTCGACGAGCTGCTCACCGGGCGGGAGAACCTGCAGATGTTCGGGGAGCTGTTCCACCTCAGCGGCCGCAAGGCCCGCCGGCGCGCCGGCGAGCTGCTCGCGCGGTTCGACCTGGAGGACGCCGCCGACCGTCCGGCCCGCACCTACTCCGGGGGGATGCGCCGCCGCCTCGACCTGGCATCGAGCCTGCTGGTGCGCCCACGGCTGCTGTTCCTCGACGAGCCCACGACGGGGCTTGACCCGCGTTCGCGCAACGCCATCTGGGAGGTCACCCGCGAGCTGGTCGCCGAGGGCACGACCCTGCTGCTGACCACCCAGTACCTGGAGGAAGCCGACCAGCTCGCCGACCGCATCGCCGTGATCGACCAGGGCACGATCATCGCCGAGGGCACCGGGGATGACCTCAAGGACCGTGTCGGGGGACAGGTGATCGACATCGCGCTCGCCGCCGCCGCGGATGCGGCCCGCGCCTGCGAGCTGGTCCCCGGCGCCGAGGCCAGCGGCGATCCCCGTCGGATACGGGTACCCGTCGATGCCGACGACGCGCTGCCGACCCTGGCGCGGGTCTCCAGCCGGCTGCACGAGGCCGGCATCTACGTCCGCGACGTCGGGCTGCGCCGTCCCACCCTCGACGAGGTGTTCCTGCAGCTGACCGGCACCGCCGTCTCCGCCGCCCCGTCGGTGTCGGACGAGGTGGACGACGAGGTGGAGGACGGGGTGGACGACGAGGTGGACCAACAGGTGGACGACGGCGCCGACGACGCACCGGATGACGCGGTGGCCGCGGCCACCATGCACCGCCAGGAGGTCGCATGAGCACCCTGATGACCGACCCGAGCGCCGGTGGGCGTGCCGCGGGTGGCACCGGCACCGACGAGGCGACCTCGATCTCCCCGCCGTTGCCCGACGGGCCGCTGCGCGCCGCGTACTGGGGTGCCCGCGACACCTGGACCGTCACCAAGCGCAACCTGCGCCACTACCTGCGCCAGCCCCGCCTGCTGGTGTTCTCCACCATCCAGCCCGTGATGTTCGTGATCCTGTTCTCCTTCGTCTTCGGGGGCATCGCCGGGCAGGCCCTGCCGGAGGGCACGACCTACATCGCCTTCCTGCTGCCGGGGTTGTTCATCCACTCGGCGGCCTTCCGCTCGGTGCAGACCGCGGTCGGGCTGGCCGAAGACCTCGAGCGTGGGGTGGTGGACCGCTTCCGGTCGTTGCCGATGTCGCGCTCGGCGGTGCTGGCCGGACGCACCCTGGCGGATCTCGTGCGCTCGCTGTCGGTGCTCGCGCTGATGATCATCGTGGGCTACGTGATCGGGTTCCGGTTCACCGAGGGCGTGCTGTCGGCGCTGGGTGCCGTGGCGATCGTGGGGCTGTTCGGCTACCTGATGAGCTGGCTGTTCACCTACCTCGCGCTGCTGGTCCCCGGTGCCGAGGCGGCCCAGACCGCCGGGTTCGTGCTGATCTTCCCCCTGGTGTTCGCCTCCTCGGTGTTCGTACCGCCCGAGACCATGCCCGAATGGATGGCGGCCTTCGCGTCCATGAGCCCCCTGACCCACGCTGCCGATGCGGCCCGGGGGCTGTCGATCGGCGGCGAGGTGGCGGGACCCGTCCTGCGCACCGTGGCGTGGTCGGCCGGGCTGCTGGCCGTGGTGATCCCGCTGTCGGTCCGCCGCTACCGACGCATCACGTGAACGGGCCGCCATGAGCGAGACCACCGCCGGCCGGCGGCGCCCACCCGCCGACGCCCTGCCCCCGCGGGCGATGCGGGTGGTGGTCGCCGCGCTGGTGTTCGCGCTGCTGCCCACGTTCCTGGTGGGTGCGCTGTCGGTGCCGATCGGTGAGGATCTCGGGACCGGCACCGGGGCCATCGGCGCGGCGGTGTCCACCTTCTTCCTCACCGCCGCCCTGCTCGCCCTGGTCGCCGGCAAGGGTGTGGACCGCATCGGCGCGCGCCGCGGCTACCGCATCGGGATGCTGGGGATCGCCACCGCTGCGGCGGGCATCGGCCTGCTGGCCTCCGAGGGCTGGCACCTGGCCGTCGGGTTCGCCCTCGGTGGAGCGAGCATCGCCTTCACCGACCCCTCGATCGGGCGCACCATCGCCGGTTCCGTCGGGTGGCGGCGCCAGGGGATCGGGTTCGGCATCAAGGAGACCGCCGTCCCGGCCGCCTCGATGACCGCGGGCTTCACCCTGCCGCTGCTCGGGCCTGCGATCGGCTGGCAGGTGCCCTTCCTGGTGGTCGCGGCGTTGGCCGCAGGCCTCGCGATCGTGGTGCCGCGCGACATCGAGTCGATCGCCCCGCCAGCCACGGAGGACCGCCGGGCACCACAGCCGGCCCGCACCGCCGCTCGTGCACGCCGCCACGGTTCCGACGACGATCCGCCGGCCGCCGGCGAGGGCGATCTGCGCAGCCTCACGCTGCTGGCGGTCGCGGCGGGTCTGGCCGGCGGGGTCGGCGCGGCGGTCGCGACCTTCGTGGTGCCGACCGGTCTGCTGCTGGGGCTCGGCGCCACCGCCGCGGGGGCGCTGCTGTCCGGCGCCTCGCTCGTCAACATCGGTGTGCGGCTGGGCAGCGGCTGGCTGGTCGACCGGCGCCCGCAGGTGGTCTTCGACCTGCTCGTGGGGTTGTTCGCGGCAGGGGCGCTCGGCATGGTCGCACTGGCGCTGGCCGGCCATGCCGGTCCGGGGCCCGTGGACGTCGACGTGGCCGCCGGTCAGGTGGACGTCGCCACCGCGGCTGCCAACGCGGGTCCGGCCGCGATCACGCTGCTGGTGGTGGGGGCGGTGCTGACCCTCGGGCCGGGGTGGGGCTGGACCGGACTGGTGTTCCTGACCGCGACGCGCCTGGTGCCCGGCCGGCCCGCGCAGGCATCGGGGGCGGTGCTGTCGGGGCTCGGGGGAGGGGGAGCGCTGTTCCCGCTGGGCGCGGGTTGGCTCGCGGAGTCCGCCGGGTTCGGCTGGACGTGGACGGTGGTCGCCGCGGCGATGATCGTGGCGGTCGCGTTGATGGCGGTGGTGCGCGTCCAGTCCCGCGATCGGCTCGCCACCGGCTAGCGCGGGGGCACCTGCTGATCGCGTTCGTGGCCACCGGGTGGCTGCGGACCTGGCGCACCCCACGCGAACGCGACATCGACTACGAGCGCGACTCCCGGGCACCGCCGATCCCTCACCAGCCGACACCGAGGTAGCGCGTCTCCAGGAACTCGTGGATGCCGTGGAAGCCGCCCTCGCGGCCGATGCCCGACTCCTTCATCCCCCCGAAAGGTGCGGCCGCGTCGGAGATCAACCCGCGGTTGACCCCCACCATCCCCGCCTCCAGCCGCCGACCGACGCTGATCCCGGTGCCGGGGTCGGGTGCGTAGAGGGAGGAGATGAGCCCGTAGGCGGTGTCGTTGGCCATGCGCACCGCCTCCTCCGCATCCGCGTCGGGCACGGTCGCGAGGACGCTGAGGTCCGCAGGGTCGACGACCTCGAAGCGGTCGTCACCACCGATCTACTCGCCACCGACCAACCGGTCGGTCGGTGCGTGGTCGGGCAGAGCACCGGTCGACATGTCGGGGTCCTTCCGTGGATGATCTGGTGGCGGGCGTGGCGGCCATCCAAGCGCACGCGCTGCACGGACGGTGCGCTCAGAGGGGATCCACGTGGTCGAAGGCCAGGCTCGGTGGGGTGAGCCGGGAGCCGTCGCGGACCCGGCGGGCGGGCCACACGTGCAGGCTGCCATCGCTCCAGCGCGCCAGACGCCAGCGTGACTCGAGCCGCCGGCCCGCGTCCGGCACCCGATCCCGGGGCAGGGCGAACCCGTCGTCGAGCAGACCGCCACGTGGTGCATGCCCACCACCGCCACCGCCGAGCTGCTGGAGCTCCAGGCGGTGCTGGTCCGCCGAGGGGTCGCCGCCTCCCGGGACCAGGGGGAACCATGCGTCGGGCACCGTGGTGCGCAGCTGGTAGGTGGGCTGGCTCGGATCGCCCGGCTCCTCCTCGTCGGACCGGAGCCCGGCACGGTGATGGGGTGCGCCGGCGTGGTCGGGCACCACCTCCTCGGCGGCCCAACCGAGGTGGGAGGCGTGGTCGAGTACCAGGTGGACGCGCTCGTCGGCCGCAGCGCCCAGCGGGTCGACGGTGGTCGGTGGTACCACGAGGATGGACAGCCCGTCGTCGATGCCCGGAACGGGACGGAACAGCGACCAACCGGGTAGGGCCCGCAACACCGTCACGTGCCCGAAGTTGTCGGTCACCCGCACCTCGGTGAGCAGGCACACCGAGCCGAGCGGGACGGCGAGGACCGCGGCCGTCCACCGGTCAGCGGCACGCAGCACGCACTCGCGGACCAGCAGGGTGGCGAGGTCCTCGGGGTCGCTCTGGAGCGCGTCGAGGTCCATGCGGTCCCCGGCGAGCTCCCACCACCGGTCCGGGCGCAGCCCGGAGAAACCCATCGGGGACGGCTGGAGGGCGCCATCGGGGACCACCGGCTCCGTCCCGGCCCCACCGGAACCCTGCAGCTCGACCGACGGCCAGTGGAGCGAACCGCCACGGTGCCCGCGGACGGTGGCCCGGTCGCCGTCCGCGGTCGCCAGGTCGGCTCCGTAGGCGAGCGCATCCGGATCCCAGGTCCCCGTCAGGGGCGGTGCCGGGTGGACCTCCTCCAGCCAGGTGCCGAAGGCGGTGACCGCGCGGGCGAGCACCGCCCGCTCCCGGTCGCTGGGCTCGGTGTCGAGGACCGCCACCGGATCGTCGTCGCCGCGGACGAGCCCGGCCAGGGCCGCACCGTCGACGACGCTGCCGTCGAGGAGGTCGCGGAGTCCCCCGGGCAGCGAGGGGTCGGCGAGGTGGTCGTCACGACGGCCGCCGTGCCTCGAGGTGACCCGCAGCAGGGTGGCCGTGGTGCGTCCGTCGGTACCCCGCTCCAGCAGGTCCCGGGCGCGCAGATGGTCACCCTGCTCCACGGCCTCGATGATCCGCTCCAGGAGTTCGAGGTCGCCGCCAGCCCCGGCGACGGCACGGTGCAGCCGCTCCCGGCCCCCTTCCCGCGCCAGGAGCTCGTGCAGCCGCCACGGGAGCTCGTCGAGCGTCGGCGGCGTGGCCGGCCAGGTGGTGCCCCCCAGGGCCAGGCGCGCCCGGCAGCGCTCGATCAGCTCGACGGACGCCCCTGACGCTGCCAGTGCCCGCTCGAACTCGCGCCCGGCCTCCGCCGCCGCCAGTGCCCCCGTGGGGCCGGCGGAGCGGTGGGACTCGAGCACCGGTTCCAGCGGGGTGGTGTCGGGGTCGTAGTCCTGCCATTCCTCGTCACCGGGCGCGCGGATCCGGTCGAAGCGTGCCACGCGACCGCGCGGGTCGGCTGCGACCGGCGTGCCGCCGTCGAAGCCGTCCAGTTCACCCACCTGGAACTGCCGGCCGACCAGCCACGCGGGGTCCCGGAGCTCGTGGCGGAGACCCCGTTCGAGATGGACGTCGTAGCTACGCGGCTCCACACGGGTCCAGGGGTTGAGTGCGGTCATCGTGCTGCTCCTCGTCGGTCGGTTCCCCGTCGTGCGCCCTTCGGGTCCTTCGGGTCCTTCGGGGAAGTGGGGCGCTCGGGTGGACAGGCGAGCCGGCGCAGGTCGGTGTCGGCGTCCAGCAGCAGGGTCGCCGGCAGCAGGTGGCCGAGGTCCGGGGTGATCGCACCGGCCGGTGCCTCGGTCGGCGGCAGCATCCGGGTGTGGGCCATGGCCACGGCCCGCTCGACGGTGCCGACGAGGTCGTCCACGGACCACCCCTGGTCGTCGGGTGGGACCGCCAGCAGCGCCGCCTGCGGTGGGGCGGACCGCGGGCCGGGCGCGTCCATCACCAGGGTGGTGGCCACCTCGCGGGCGGGCACCGCCTCGTGCCACTCGTCGAGGAGGAAGCCGGCCACCGGCTCGCCGGCCGTCACCTCGGCGCCAGCGCCGTCGGGACGTGCGACCCCGACCATCACGGCGGTCCCGCCGGCGGACCCGGCTGACGGGCCGGCGAGCCAGGGTCCGTCGCCGCCCTGGGCGATCCACCACGCCACGGGGTCGGTCCCGAGGCCGGCCTCGCTGGCCAGGGTGACGCCGAGCAGATCACGGACCCCCGCGCGTGCCGGCCGGCACCGCTGGAGCCACTGGCGGACGCGGTCCCCGTCGGCGTCCGCCACGTCCTCGGCCGGCATCGGGGTCAGGGCACCGTCCTCGACCGGGGTCACCGGTGCCAGCGACAACCAGGCGTGCAGCGTCGCCGGCCAGGCGTCCTCCACCAGAGCGCGCGCCGCGGCGGCTGCGGCCGTGGCGGCCCAGCCCTCCAGGTCCCCGTCGTCGAGGTGGCGCACGCGCGGCGCCGCGGCCACCAGCCCGGCACGCACGAGGTCGGCGATCGCACCGCGCACCGCCGTCGGGTCGGCCGGCACGTCGCCGTCGCCCTCGGCGGCCGCGTGCAGGGAGTCGCGGGCGGCGGCGATCCGGTCCCGCCAGGCGAGCACACCCGGGGCCACGTCCGGCTCCTGGTCAGCCGGCCCGGTGGCCTCGGGCAACCGCAGGTGCCCCGCGGTGAGCGGGGCGGCGCTGGACAGGGTGTCACGGGCCACCGCGGCCACGGTCCACACCCGGGCCAGCGACGGCGCGTCCGACCCGGCCCTGTTCTGGTCGATCTGCACCGGGCAGGGGGCACGGTCGGTGTGGGACAGCAGGTGCGCGGTCAGCACCCGTGCGAGGCTGCCGCCGTCGGCTGCCCCCGCCCCGACGGTGGTCGGCGCGGATGGCGGTGGCTGGTCGGCAGCGAGCACGAGGTCGACGGCGCTGATCCCCAGGGCACCGAGGGTGTGGTGCTCCCAGGTCCCGTACCCACCCGCGACGTCCACACCGTCCCCGTCGTCCGCCCCCGCCCCGTCGTCCGCCCCCGCCCCACCATCCACCTGCGCCGCGAAGCGGCAGCGCACCCCCACCTCGGCGATGTCGCCGAGCAGCGCCGCGGCGATGGCGGCGGGCCCGGGTGCGGCGTCGGCCAGGGTCGTGACCTCCTGCGGCAGCGTTCCCGCACCCACCACTGCGACCCGCAGGGTGCGGTCGGCCGCCGAGCGGTCGGGCCGGGCGATATCGAGGTGATCGGGCGGTGCGCCTCCGCGGCCGCTGGCGGCCAGCACCGCGGCGGCACGGTCGGAGTTGGCGTGGGTGGTCTGGTGGACGCCCTCGGCCAGCAGCAGGTCGGCGACGGTGTCCACGACCCGCTGTACCCCCTCCAGGGCCCGGCGCAGCGGCTGGCCTTCGGGGGTCTGCGGGTCGGGCAGGGGCACGCCGCCCGTGGGCAGCTCGACGTCCTGGCCGAAAGGCAGCACCGGCTGCGCGTCGCCGCGGTAACGGCGCAGGACGGCGAGGCCGTCGCAGTGCTCACGCGCGGCCCGGTCAGCCGGTGTGTCGTGGCCATCACCGGGTGCGAGGTGGCGGAGCACCGCGATGTCGTCGTGGCGGTCCTCGGCGCGCAGCGTGCGCTCGATCAGGTGCCCGGTCGCCTCTCCCAGGGAGACCTCACCGCGCACGGCACGCAGCAGCTCGAGCGCGGGGGCCACGGCGGGGGAGGTGAGGTCGAGGTCGAGGGGGTTCGGCGCGTTGTCGGCGTGCGCGTCCCTGCCCTGTGCGAGCACCGCCGCGGTGGTGGCCAGACCGGGTGATGGCGCGTGGACGAAGCCGCCCCGGGCCGCCCCCGGCCGGATGTCCCGCAGGTACCCCCACCCGCCGAGGTGGAGCCCACGGGGCGCGTCGGTGCGCAGTGTGGCGAGCCGGGCCGAGGCGAAGGAGGTGGCCCAGGCGTCGATCCGTCCCGCGGTGCTGTCCAGGGCACTGGCGGCGAAGCGCTCCAGGTCCGCGCTCGGGGCGGTGGCCAACGACTTCAGGGCGTCCACGAACCCGCCTGCTGCTGCGGCCGCCTGCGCCTGGCCGGCGTCGGAGGGCACCGGGGGCCGGTCGAGGCGTGCCTCGGGGTGCTCCTCGAGCCACGAGCTGACCAGCGCGCGCATCCGACCGCCGTCGGCCAGCCCTGTGGTCGGATCCGCCGGCTCCGTGAGCAGCTCAGGTTCGCGGCGCGGTGTGGCCGCGCGCCGCCCGGGTGGCAGCCACCACCACGCCAGATCGGCTAGCTCCAGCAACGTCGCGGCGCGCAGCAGCGTGGCCAGCAGGGGGAGGTCACCGGGGCCCTGCCCGTCGAGCCCCGGCTCGGCCAACAGGGTCGCGGGGTCCACCTCGAGCAGCCGTCCGAGCCACCGTCCGGTGACCGGCTGGACCTCCGACAGCTCCTCCTCCTGCACGAAGGGGACGCAGATCCGGTAGCCGCGCGTATCGAAGCGGGACCGGGCGATCCGGGGCCGGTCCGTACCGTGGAGGGCGCCGAGCTGCTTCAGGGCGTCAGCGACGCGCCGCTCGGCGGTGACCAGTTCCCACCACGCCGAGCCGGCCGCCTGGGGGTCGAGGGTGGCGAGGACCGCCAACTCCTCGGTGCGCGAGCGCATCGGGCGCGCCCAGAACCGGTTGGGGGCGGGCAGGTGGGCCAGCACGTCGAGCAGGGTGTCCGGTTCCTGGGTGTCGAGCCGCCGCACGGCCGCTCGGGCCGGCGCACCCGACGCGCCCCGCAGCGTGCGCAGCACCGTGTCGCGGACCCCGCCGATCGCGCCGTCGAGGTCGAGGCGTTCCAGCGGGGTGACGGGCCAGATCGCGTACGGCAGCGCACCCACCCGGAGCAGGGGGAGCGGACCCTCGGGTCGCAGGTGGTCCAGCACGTGGTCGCGGACCGTGGCGATAGCGTGCTGGCGGCCCTCCGGATCGTCGTCGTGGAAGCGGTCGGTGAGGTGGTTGTCGAGGTAGCTGTGCCAGCTGACCCGCCACAGGGCGCGCAGCGCCGCGCGGGCCGTGGATTCCTCCCGGGCATCCGCACCGGGCAGCCCGGCCACCTCCAGCGGGTCCACCCCCAGCGCCGTTGCCAACCGGCCGGCGGCGCTGTCGGGGGCCGGCTCGGCCACGCCCACCTCGACCGTCGGGCCCCGCGCCGGCACGGGTCGCTCCAGGGGCCGGCCACCGGACAGCAGCCCGGCGCCGTCGGTGTAGCGGTGGGCGGCGACCAACGATCCCACCCGCGCCGCCCCACGGTCGGGGTCGTCCGCGGCCCGGACCCCGACGACCAGCAGCTCGTCCAGGCCGTGCTCGACGGCCTCGGGCGCCAGGGGCAGCCGCACCGCCATACCCATCTCCAGGGCGTGGGACAGGTCGGTGAGCCAGCTGTCGGTGTCGGCGACGTCGGTCCCCGGTGTGGCGTCCTCCCAGGGCTCGGGCCCGACCGGCAGGGGAGAGGGCACCCCCTGGCTCCACACCTCCTGGACGGTGCTGCCGATCCGCCCACGTACCAGCCATCGGTCCGGGAGCGCCGTGGTGTGCGGCGCGCGGGTCCACACCCCGTCCCGGCCGTCCACCGGGGGCAGCTGCGGCGCGGGGTCGGGAGCGGTGCCGGGTGGGAGGGGCCGGTCGGGGCGCTGCCCGGGGTTCACGGGCGAGGTGGCCCGGGCGACCCAACCCGACCGGTGGCTGCCGACCGCCGCGGCGAGCACCTCGACGGCATCGGCCAGCCGCTGCGCATCGTCCCCGGCTGCCCACCGGGCCTGCCAGTACCGCTGGGCTGCGCGCTGCTCACCGGCGGTCAGGCCCCGCTCATGGGTGTCGACGTGGATGGTGTCGGGGTGGATGCGCACCAGGAGGAACGCACCGTCGAAGCGGGTCTCGAGCCGAACCGGCAGCAGCAGCGCCGGGTGGTGTGGGCTCAGGGTCGCCACCGACGCCGCCGGCCGGGCGTCCAACTCCTGGAGCAGGCCGCGCTCGTGGTCACGCCAGCCCGGCTCCCGCGCGCCGTCGCGCAGCGCGTGCAACCGGTCGAGCAGTTCGCGCGCGTGGGCGATCGCCTCGGGGGAGAGGTCGTCGGTGGGATCGGTGGGCACGCGTCAGGCTCCCAGCAGTTCGGCGAGGTGGACGTAGACCCGGGTGGTGCGTTGCAGGGTGATGCCGGCCTGCTGCGCGCTGGTGGCGCCCCAGCTGCGCCCCTCGGTGTCGGTGGCACCGGACAGCCGCCCCTGGACCGGGGCGAAGGGGTGGTCCTCGCCGCGCTCCACGCCGACGTCCCGCCAGCTGAGCCCCACCAGCGGGTCGTCGCTGCCGGGGTCACGGGCCGTGTCCGCAACGCGGGGCTCGGCGAGGCCGTGCACCGGGCTCTGGCTCGGCTCCTGCAGCAGCAGGAACCAACCCGGTGCGCCGTCCTGCGGGTCGGGCGAGCCCATCGCCGCCGCAGGGTCCACACCGAAGCCCATGACCGTCACGTCCGGGGGCAGGTTCGCGCGGAACAGTGGGGTGGTGCGCCCCGAGCTGTTGCTCGGCACCGCCTCGCCGTCCTCGAAGCGTCCGGCCACCATGGCCACGACGGTGTCGGGGTAGCGGCGGAGCAGCTCGCCGCGCAGCAGCACCACCAGCTCGACGTCGCCGGCCAGGTTGGCTGCCAACGGGCTCGCCGCCGACCAGCTGTCGATCGGTGCGGTGTCCGGTGCGGGGTCGCCACCGTCGCCGCCCGGTCGCGGCCAGAAGCGGCGCAACGGGGTCCAGGCGTGGGGCACGGGGAACCGCCGCCAGCGCAGCATGCGCAGCAGCTGCTCGTTGGCGCCCAGCATGGAGGCGGCGGCCACGGCGTCGTCGGGAACCGCGGCGGTGATGCGGTCGGGTGCCAGATCGCTCAGCCCGGAGAGCAGCAGATCGTCGCTGACCGCACCGACCTCCAGGGCCAGTGGCCGCACGATCTCCGGCGCGACCCGCACCTCGCCCAACCGGTCGCTCGGGTCGCGCAGGGCCTCGGGTACCTCGAGCCGGGCGTCGGTGCGGGCGGTGACCGTGACCTCCGGGTCGAGGCGCGCCAGGAGCTCCTCAGCCCGGGCGGCCACGTCGATGTCCGCGCGTGCTGCCCGGGCACCGGGACGGGAGAGGTCCTCAGCCGCGCGGGCCGCCTGTGCCGCTGCGGACCCGCGGTAGGCGGTGGGGTCCGCGTCCTTGCGCCCGACGAGATCGGGCACCTTGGGGACGTTGCGGTCCAGGGGGTACTGCCGCTCGTGGCCGTCGGGGGCGGGGATGGGTCCGAACTTCCTCGGCAGCGGCCTCCGGGGGGCGGTCTCGCAGCCCGGCGGTGGCTCCGGATCGAGCACCCGCGGTCCGGCCGCGGCCAGACGCTGGAGCGCGCCGGTTGTGCGGGAGCGCCGTCCCATCCGACGCGACCCGCGGGTCCAGCCGACGTCGCCCACCCCGACGAGGTGGCTCCCGGCCAGGGTGGTCGCGGCGGTGGCCCCGTCGAGGCGGACGCGGTGGTGCACGGGTGCAGCCACGTCCAGCAGGGTGGCCGGGTCGGCTGCGGCGATGGTGCGCAGCCGCTCGTGGAACCGGTGCCCGAGGGCGCGGGACAGCTGGCTGCGGCCGAGCAGGGCGTTGACCCCCTCGAGGTCACCAGCCTGCTCGCGGGCGGCGGCGACCAGCTCCTCCTCGAGCCCGCGGACCACCTCCGCGGCGATGCCGGCGGCGGCACGGTAGGTGGGGTGCAGGTTGGCCTGGGCGCGCCACCCCTGGTCGGGCAGGGTGGTGGCACCGGCGTGCTCGTTGCCACGCGCCGGCGGCGTGAGCACGTCCTCGGCTGCCTCGACGGCCTGGCGCAGGGGCGTGGCAGCGTCGAGGTCGTCGGGGGCCCCGAGCGCCGGCGACCCCAGCGGTGCGCGCAGCTCGAAGGTGCGCCCGATGAGCGCGTCGGGCGCCGGCTCGCGCACGGTGATGGACCGGCTGCCCGCGTTGTCCGGCAGCTTCGCAGGCGCCAGCAGCCGGGCGAGGGAGGCGAAGTCCCCGCGGGCACTGGTGCGGAACCTCCAGTGGTCGTAGGCGGGGAGCTCGAGGGCGTCGGTACCCCCCACACCGTCCGCATCGGGCACCGACCAGGCGAAGGCTGCGCCGGCCTCGTCGAGGTCCTGGCCGAGCCCCTGGCGGCGGCCGGCCTCGTACACCGGCACCACCGCGGCGAGGTGGTCGGTCTCGGGCGCGAGCAGCCGGGGGCAGAGCAGCTGGGCGACGCGGGTGCGGGGGCTGGCCGCCAGCGCGCCGCCGACCCCGCCGGCCTGCGGGTCGCCGCCCGGCACGACCTCGCGCACATGGGCCCAGGCCCACAGCTGAGCGGGGTCGGGCAGGTGGCGTCCCGCGTCACGGGGGATGGCCAGCACCGCCGAGGGCGATGACCCCGGGGTGCGGAGCTCCGCGGCGTGCTCGGGGACTACCACGAGTGCCAGCCACGGCGTGGTCCCACGGTCCTCGTTGGGGGCCAGGGAGAACAGCCACGGCAGGTCGGGGGTGGCGAACTGCACGGCGGCGAAGACGTTCGGTTCGGCGTCCTCCGACCCGGGCGTCGGGGTGCGGCCGATGATCTGGTCCGTTGCCAGGCCGCGCACGTCACCGGGCCCGGCGATGGCCAGCTCGGCGCTGATCGGGTCGTCGGGTTGGGCGTCGACGGTGACGTCGACGGTCAGCCGCGGCCGGTCGTCGGTGGCACGGTCGGCGAGGGCACCCAGCCCGCTGCGCAGGGCGCTGACGTAACGGTGGGTCGGCACGTCAGCCTCCATCGTGGGCGAGGTGGGCGGCGAGCTGGGTGGTGCCTGGTTGGGCCTTGACCAAGTGGCGGGTCCGGGCGTAGGAGGTGGTGGCGGGCTGTTGGTCGGCGAGCCCGAGGGTGTCGGGGTCCACCAGGGCGTAGGGCAGGTCGCGTACCCCGACCCGGGGTCCGGCGCGCCCGAAGCGGCGGTGGGCCGGACCGGTGGGTACCGCGGTCAGGGAGGCGGCGAAGGCCTCGGCGGCCAACAGGTCGTCGTCGTCGCCGTCGTCCTCGTCATCCACCTCGTCGTCGGAGCGCAGCAGCACCACGTCGTAGCTGTGCGGCACCTCGTGCACCTCGCCGATGACGGGTGCGTCCACGGTGACCGCGACGCCGGCCTCGTAGCGTTCGAAGGCGGGGGCGTCCAGCTTCTCCGCGTCGCTCAGCTCCAGGAAGGCGGCGGGGGCGAAGCGGTCCTCGACCGCGCGGGTGTCGGCGGAGACGGTCCCCGCCGGGACGGGGACCGACACCTCGACGATGTCGAAGCTGCGCGGGTCGGCCAGCGAACGACCGTCGTGCCGCTCGATCGTCTCACCGAGGGGCACCACCCCCTGCTGGAGCACCGCCGGGGCGAGAGGGTGGAGCAGCGGGGTGTCGCCACCGGTGTCGGCCAGCTCGACCACGCCGCTGCCGTCGGCGGGGACCGGTGCCGACCAGGCACCGGGCGCCGACAGCGCCGCCCGCAGATCGCCCCACACGTCGGGAGGCTCCAGCGCGCTGTCCTCGGCCGTGCCGAAGGTGGCCTCGAAGCCGACCTCGAAGCTGACCAGGGCGATCCGGAACTTCGCGTAGCCCTTGGCCTCCCAGGGGGAGGGGCCGGCCAGCTGCTCCAGGTGCAGGTCGACCAGGAACAGTGTGCGGGAGCCGCGGCGCAGCTCCGCCTCGGCGCGGATCGC
>JAWLFQ010000130.1:0-4419 GCA_041685505.1 Nitriliruptoraceae bacterium | reverse complement strand
CAGGTCGGCAAGGTCATCAACATCTTCGCCGAGATGGCCCACGCACCGGCGCTGCTCAAGATGTACGCGACCACGGAGCAGCTGCTGCGTGAGGAGTCCTCGCTCGATGAAGCGACCCGTCAGGCGATCCACCTCGCGGTCGCGCACACCAACGCCTGCGAGTACTGCCAGGCGGCCTACACCGGTGCTGCCAGGGCAGCCGGGGTGTCGGAACAGACCACCAAGGACATCCGTCGCGGCGACATCCCCGAGGACGAGGCGCTCACCGCGCTGCTCGACGTCGCCCGTGAGATCGCCGCCAACACCGGCTACGTCGACGACACGACCTGGAAGACGGCGCTGGAAGCCGGATGGTCCGAGAAGCAGCTGCTGGAGGGCTACGCCGAGGTCATCCGCACGATCATGACCAACTACTTCAACCACCTCGTCGGGACCGAGCTCGACCTCCCGGCCGCACCGCCGCTGGACTGATCGGTCGCCTCCTCACAGCTCCTGGGCACGCACCTGCTCGAGCAGGCGCAACCACACCTCGGACATCGTCGGGAAGGCCGGGACGGCGTGCCACAGACGGTCGACTGTCACCTCGCTGACGATGGCGATCGTCGCCGCGTGGAGCATCTCACCGGCCGCGGGACCGACGAAGGTGGCGCCGATGATCGTGCGCCGCCCGCGGTCGATCACCAGCTGCGCCGTGCCGCTCGTGCCCTTGCCGTGCAGCGCGCCACCGGCGGTGTGCCCCACGTCGAAGCTGGCGGTCATGACGTCGTGCCCGGCATCCCTGGCACCGCGTTCGGTCAGGCCGACCGCCGCGATCTGCGGGTCGGTGAAGATCACGCGGGGGACGGCATCGTGGTCGGCCCACGCCGGGTCGACCTCGACACCGGCGAGCGCATCACCGACCAGCCGGGCCTGGTACTTGCCCTGGTGGGTCAACAGGGCGCGGGCGTTGGCGTCACCCACGACGTAGAGCCAGTCGTGACCCGGGACCCGCAGGTGGTCATCCACCTCGATGAAGCCGCCGCGCCCCGCCTCGACACCCACGGTGCCCAGACCGAGATCGTCGGTGGGAGCCCGACGTCCGACCGCGACGAGCAGCTCGTCGCCCACCAGCTCCGTACCACCCGCCAGGGTCACCGTGACGGGTCCGTCGGTGCCCTCACGTGCGACCTGCTCCGCGCGGGCGCCCAACTCGATGGCGATGCCGTCGGCTTCCAGCGCGGCGACGAGCTCGTCGCTGACGAAGGGCTCCTCGTTGGCGAGCAGACCCTCCAGCGCCTCGATGATGGTGACCTGCGAGGCACCCAGTCGGCGCACGGCCTGGGCCATCTCGACGCCGATCACCCCGCCGCCGAGCACCAGCAGCCGATCGGGGATCTCCTTCATCTCGGTGACGTCACGGTTGTCCCAGGTCGTCGCCTCGGCCAGGCCGGGGATGGGCGGCACGGCGGCGCGGGAGCCCACCGCGACCACCACACCACGGGTTGCCTCGTAGCGTGTGCGGCTCCCGTCCGGCCCGGCGACCTCGACGATGCGCTCGCCGGCGAGGCGGCCCCGACCGCGCAACAGCTCCACGTCGATGTCGCCGAGCCACTGCGCCTGCCCGTCATCCTCCCAGGAGGAGGTGAAGGCATCACGGCTGCGCAGCACGGCGTCGACGTCGATGTCGCCGGTGACGGCCGCGGCCGCGGCCGGCAGGCGCTCGACCGCTGCCAGGGCTTCGGTGGGACGCAGCAGCGCCTTGGAGGGCATGCACCCCCAGTAGCTGCACTCGCCACCGACGAGGTCGGCCTCGACGACGGCGACGGACAGGCCGCGCTGCTGGGCGTAGTCGGCGGCGTTCTCGCCGGCTGGGCCGGCGCCGATGACGATCACGTCGTAGCTGTCTGGCATCTCGATGCTCCCGGGCTCGTCGGCACTGTCGGTCCTGACCACGGTGCGCGCGGAGCCGCCCGCCCGTGGGGTCACCACAGACAACACACCTGCCCGGTGCCACCTTCCACCGTGCGTCGGCAGCGGGTCACCGTGCCCGCAGCCGGGACAGCGCTCGCGCTACGCGGGCGGCCCCTCGGCGGATGACCCGCCCTTCGGCGGCGCGTCGGCGGGCGGTGCGAGTTCGTCGACGAGCGCGGTGAGCCGCTCGCTGACCTCGGGACCCACCGCAGGCCGTTGCCGGCGGATGGCCGAGATCACCCGCTCGAAGGTCTCGGCCTCGATCTGGCACCGCCGGCAGTGCTCGAGGTGCTCGGCGACCCGCTCGGTGTCCTGCGGCCCGAGCTCGCCGTCGAGGTAGGCCTGCAGCACCGCTGCGACCTGCTCACACGAGGGCTCGGGGGGCAGAGGGCTCGCCCGCCGACGCCACCGCTTCATCGCTCCACCTCCAGGGCTCCTGTCCCGTCCAGCTCCGCCCGCACGCGCCGACGCGACCGGTGCAGACGGCTCATGACGGTACCCACCGGGACCTCGAGCACCTCTGCGGCTTCCCGGTAGGTGAGACCATCGAGGTCGACCAGCACCAGCACGGCGCGGTGCTTGGATGAGAGTCGCAGGATGGCAGCGCGGACCGCGGGTGCCAGCTGCCCGGCCATCGCCTGGGTCACGGTCGCATCCGAGGTGCCGTCCTGGCCGCGTGCCGGGAGCCGATCGGCCACCTCCTGCGCGAGCAGGTCGGGACGCGACCGGCGCTGGTCGTTGCGGTGAGCGTTGCGCAGGATCGTCAACAGCCAGGCCCGCGGGTAACGACCATCGAAGCGATCGAAGGCGCCCAGCGCCCGCTCGAGCGTGTCCTGGACGAGGTCCTCGGCCGGCTGCGGAGCGCGCGTCAGCCGCAGGGCGACGCGGTACAGCACGTCGAGCTCGGGGAGCACCTGCTCCCGGAAGCGCTGGTCATCCGTGGGGTTGGTCATCTGATGGCCACGGTAGCGGGCGGCATGGGCGCGAACGCCCCCACCTCAGGTCCGGGATCCCGGCACCTCGCCCCCGTTGATGAAGCTGCAGTTTGGTCTCTATCGACATCATGAAGCAGTATGCGCGGCCGACGAGCGGCACCGGACCGCTCCCCGCGCCTGAGGACATCCGCGCATGCTCGACGAGAAGCTCGAACCGATCTACGACGAGGTGGTCCGCCGCAACCCGGGGGAGATCGAGTTCCACCAGGCCGTGCTCGAGGTCGTCTCCTCGCTGGGACCGCTGCTGGCCAAGGAACCGCGCTTCGTCGAACGCAAGGTGATCGAGCGGATCTGCGAACCGGAGCGGCAGATCATCTTCCGGGTCCCGTGGCAGGACGACCGGGGCGAGGTCCACATCAACCGCGGGTTCCGCGTCGAGGTCAACAGCGCGCTCGGGCCGTACAAGGGGGGCTTGCGCTTCCACCCGTCGGTCAACCTCGGGATCGTGAAGTTCCTCGGCTTCGAGCAGGTGTTCAAGAACGCCCTCACCGGCATGCCGATCGGCGGCGGGAAGGGGGGATCCGACTTCGATCCCAAGGGCCGCTCCAACGACGAGATCATGCGGTTCTGCCAGAGCTACATGACCGAGCTGTACCGCCACCTCGGGGAGTACACCGACGTCCCCGCGGGTGACACCGGGGTGGGCAGCCGGGAGATCGGGTTCCTGTTCGGCCAGTACAAGCGGATCACCAACCGCTACGAGTCCGGTGTGCTGACCGGCAAGGGACTGCAGTGGGGTGGTGCGCTGGTGCGCACCGAGGCCACCGGCTACGGCACCGCGCTGTTCGCCCGCGAGATGCTGGCGGTGCGTGGTGAGGACCTCGAGGGCCGCACCGCGGTGGTGTCGGGCTCGGGCAACGTGGCGATCTACGCGATCGAGAAGCTCCAGCAGTTCGGGGTCAAGGTCGTGGCCTGCTCGGACTCCGACGGGGTCGTGCTGGACGAGGACGGCATCGACCTCGAGCTGCTCACGCAGGTCAAGGAGATCGAGCGCGGCCGCCTGACCGCCTACGCCGAACGGCGCCCGTCCGCGACCCACCGCAGCAGCGGCTCGATCTGGACCATCCCCTGCGAGATCGCCCTGCCCTGCGCGACCCAGAACGAACTCAACGGCCACGACGCCAAGGAGCTGGTCGCCGGCGGGTGCGTCGTCGTCGCCGAGGGCGCCAACATGCCCTGCACCCCGGAGGCGGTCCGGGTCTTCCAGGACGCCGGGATCGCCTTCGGGCCGGGCAAGGCCGCCAACGCCGGCGGGGTCGCCACCTCGGCGCTGGAGATGCAGCAGAACGCCAGCCGCGACCGGTGGAGCTTCGCCCACACCGAACAGCGCCTCGACGCCATCATGCGCGACATCCACCACACCACCTACGAGACCGCAGCGGAGTACGGCCAACCCGGCGACTACGTGCTCGGCGCCAACATCGCCGGGTTCCAACGGGTCGCGGAGGCGATGGTGGCCATGGGGCTCGTCTGA
>JAWLFQ010000045.1:10124-18300 GCA_041685505.1 Nitriliruptoraceae bacterium | reverse complement strand
GTGGGGCGGGGTGTGGACCGCCCGCCACACCGGCGCGGCGGTGCGTGGCTGCGATCAGCCCCCGGGCAGGTCGTAGTGCTCGACCAGGAGCTGATCGAGGCGGGCCGCGACCCGGTCGCCGCCGGCGTGGCTGAGGTGCACCCCGTCGTCGGCCCGGACCTGTGCGCCGTCCAGCCGCGCCGTGTAGCCCCCGGGCGAGACGATCGGCGCGGTGTCGAGCAGCACCACCTGGGTGCCGGCGATGGCGCGCTCAGCCGCGGCGCGCATCGTCACACGCGCGCGCTCGAGCTTGGCCGGGCGCACCGCCGGCAGCCCGAGCCAGACGACCAGGCGGTCCTGGCCATCCGCGATCGTGAGCAGGTCGGTGACCCGCCGCTCGTACTCCGCCGCCCATGCCTCGTCGCCGAGGTGGATCACGCCGCCCGGGGCACCGGTCAGGCTCTGGTCGTCGTTGCCGCCGAGCATGAGCACCACCACATCCGGGTCGTGCGTGGCGAGTTGCCGTTGCAGGTGATCGTGCCAGTCCAGGACGTCGGGGCGTGCCAGTCCCGTGCTGATCCGCACGTCCTTGTGCCAGCGGATGCGCTCACGACCGTCGGTGCGACGGCCGAAACCGTCGGCGATCGTGCCGATGAGGGAGTCACCCACCAGCAGCACCTGCAGTGGCTGCTCGGCGGTGACCGGACGGCGGCTGCGGTCGTGCTCCCGCCCCGGCGCGAAGGGGATGTGCGCCGCGTCCGGCACGTCCAACAGCGACGCCGCACCGGCCGCGCCGAGGTCCTGTGGGGTGGAGCCGCCCCCGCCCGCAGCGGCACCGGGACCCGAGGACGTGGCACCGAAACCGACCCGGTCGCGCAGCATGCCGGCCCACTGCTGTGGGCGGTCCAGGCGCAGCAGCGCGCCGGCGTCGGCGATCGCGGTGGCCACGCGCAGCGCCACCGTGCGGGTCGCACCCACCTCCATGCCGGTCGCCGCGGAGATCAGTCCCGGTCCGTTGAGTAGCGCGCCGAGGGCCAGTGCGGCGAGCACGGCCGCCACCGTCGCCCGTGGCGTGCTGCGTCGCGGCGTCGCCTCGGTGCCTGCGCGCGGCACCTGCGACGCGCGCGCACGCCCGCTGGTGGCGGGTGTCGCGGGAGCCGGCGGGCGGGTGCGTGTCGACACGGGGAGAGATCCTCGGGTGGGGGTCCGGTGCGTGGGCGGGGGCGGGGCCCGGGGCGGCTGGCGATCGGTGGGCGGTCAGGTCAGAACTGGAAGTAGATGAACGGCGCGACACCCTCGGGGCCGAAGACCTGCAGCACCACCAGCACCAGTGCGAAGGTGCCGACGTGGACAGGCAGGGGCAGTCGGTCCCACCGGTGGCTCAGCCACGCGCGGGGCCGGTCACCGACCTGGTGGGCGGCGAGCACCAGGACGACCAACACCACCACCGTGGGCGACAACGGCACCTCGGAGCGGCCGCCGAGCAGCCCACCCAGCACCGCTGTCGCCACCCCGAAGCTGGGGGCGCGGAAGAACACCCAGCCGAGGCAGACGAGGTGGAAGGTGAGCAGCCATGCGGTCACGGGCCGCAAGGGCCGCGGTGCCGAGCCAGGTGGGATCAGGTGGGCACGGCCCCCGTAGGCCGGGTCCGGGTCACCTGCGAGATCGCCCGCCGCGGCGTCGATGCGGGCCTGGCGGCGACGCTCGATCACCAGCCCCAGCCCGTGCAGGCCGCCCCACACCACGAAGGTCCAGGCCGCGCCGTGCCACAGCCCACCGAGCAGCATCGTCAGCAACAGGTTGCGCTGGGTCCGTCGCGCGCTACCGGCGCTGCCTCCCAGGGGGATGTAGAGGTAGTCGCGCAGCCACCTGGACAGCGTGAGGTGCCACCGGCGCCAGAACTCCTGCAGCGAACGGGCGGCGTAGGGTCGATCGAAGTTGGCCGGGAACTCGAACCCGAGCAGTAGGGCGACACCTATCGCGATGGAGGTGTAGCCCGCGAAGTCGGCGTAGATCTGCACCGCGTAGGCGTAGATGCCCATGAGCGTCTGTCCGCCCCCGTAGCGTCCCGGGGTGGCGAACAGCGGATCGACCAGCTCGACGGCCAGGTGGTTGGCCACCACGACCTTCAGCACGAGCCCGACGCCGATCAGGCGCAACGCGCGACCGACCGGGACCCCGCGCGGATCCGGCCCCACCGCGAGCTGCGGCAGGAACTCGTTGGCGCGCACGATCGGGCCGGCGACCAACTGCGGGAAGAACGCCAGGTACACCGCGACATCCAGCAGGTTGGTCGGACGCAGGTGGCCGCGGTGCACATCCACCACGTAGCTGATCGCCTGGAAGGTGAAGAAGGAGATGCCGACCGGCAGGACCACCTCGGGATAGGGCAGGTCGAACTCCACGCCCACGAGGCGCAGCAGGCCATCGGCGCTGCCGGCCAGGAACGCCGCGTACTTGAACCACGCGAGGATCCCCAGGTTGCCGACCAGCGCCCCGAGCAGCCAGCGGTCCCGAGCGGCGCGATCGCGGGCGAGGTGGATGCCCATGGCCGCGACCTCGTTGCCCACCGTCGACAGCATCAGCAGGGGGACGAAGCGCCAGTCCCAGGCACCGTAGAAGACGTAACTGGCCGCGACGAGGAACAGCTTCCAGCCCACCGCCTGCGAGGCGGGCCGGCCCGGTCGGGGCGCGAGCCGCCAGGCGAGTGGGAGCACCACCGCCATGAACACGGCGAAGGTGACGGTCGGGAACAGCACGTGCAACCACCGGAGGGGACCACGACGCGGGTGCGCGTCGTGGGGCGGCGGGAGTCTATGGTCACAGGCTCGCACATCCGGGGAGGCGCATCCGCCGGCCCGCTGGACCGCGACCGCGCGCAGCGGGGCACCCGGCCACGGTGTCGCGTCGTCGCGGCGTCCCGGGCTCTACCAGGGGTCACGCTGACCGAGGCGGTCCTCGTAGGCCGGGGGCACCAGCGTCGCCAGCAGCGCCGGACAGGCTGCGGCGAGCAGGGCCGCCGGCCGGCTGATGCTGGTGGCCAGGACACCGAACACGCTCGGCCCGACGATGAAACCGGTCGCGACGAAGACGATGGTCACGGTGAAGCCGATGGTGGGGCGATCTGCGAAGACCTGCTGACTCCAGATCACGATCAGGGCGAACCCGGTCGAGAACCCGATCCCGAACAGGGCAGCCGACAGCAGCGCTGCGGACACCGAGCCCGGCGCCGCCAGGAGCAGCAGACTCGACCCACCGACGAGCATGAGCAGCCCCGCCAGGGGTCGGCGCAGGCCGAACCGGTTGGCGATGCCGCCGCCGAAGGCACCGACCGTCGCGCCGGCGGCCCCCAGCGCCGTCCACATCGCCGGGCCGATCCAGGTGCCCAGACCCGCATCCTGCGCGGTGTCCGGTGCGTAGGCGAAGTAGGCACCCGAGGTGATCGAGATCCCCATCGCGACGGCGAACAGCCGCATCGAACGCCCCGTGAGGAACCACCTCGGGCCGGGTCGCCGGCGATCGGGCGGGGTGACGACCGCATGGGGTGAGAGGACGCGCCAGGACGCGACGGCCGCCAAGAGCCCCATCGCTGCGAAGGTCCACCACACTGCCCGCCACCGGTCACCGTTGCCCAGCACCAGCCCACTGGCGACCATCAGCCCGACGGGAGATCCCGCGTTGACCAGCGCCAGGGCACGCCGTTTCCCCGACGCCGGGACCTGTGCGGCGACCGCGTCCGAGAACGGTGCCCACGATCCACCCGCACTGGTACCGGCCAGTGTCACTCCCACCGCCAGCAGGATCGGGCCGGAGGCGGAGGCCGTCACTGCCGCGCCCACCGCCAGCAGCACGCACCCCGACACGACGGGGACGCGGGGACCGAAGCGGGCGGTGAGCGCGCCCGCGATCACCGTGGCCACCAGATAACCGGCCTGTGCGGCGCTGGAGTAGAAACCCAGCATGTCCACCGACAGGCCGAACTCCGTGCGGAAGGTCGGCACGAAGAGCCCGTAGGCCAAGCGGCCGATGCCGTAGGTCGCGACCAGTGCCAGCAGGCCCGCGGCCCCGACCCGTGCGGTCTCGCTCTGGCGCATGCCGATCCTTCTCCGGTCGTCGGCACGCAGCAGCGCGTGGGCGTCACCGACGACCGAGGGAGGAGTGTGCCACCGCGCCGGGCAGGTGACAGCCGCCGCCCCGGCGGAGGTGCAGGACCCGGATCACCGGCCACGTCCTAGGCTCCCCGTCCCGGCAACCGACGGACCCGGAGCTCGGAGCGGGCGTTGCAGCGACTTGACCTGTGGGGCTGGATCCTGTTCCTGCTGTGTGCGGTGCTGTTCACCGCGGCAGGCCTGCGCGATCGCGACGCGCTGATCACCGTCGGCAGCGTGCTGTTCCTCGTGGCGTGCGTCTTCTTCCTCGTGCCCTACACGCGCCGCTGACACGGGTCGCGGCAACGACCGGTGGTGGACGTGAGCGACAGCGCACACCATCCCCGACGGCCCGCGCGCTCGTGGCGCCCATCAGCGCACAACCGCGACCACCAGCAGCACCGCGAGCGCGGGGACGAACGTCCCCGTCAGGAGCAGCTCGCGTCCCGACCCCGGGTACTCGGTCAGTTCCGGCATCAGGTCCGCAGCCGCGATGTAGATGAAGTTGCCGGCCGCGAAGGGCAGCAACCGGTCGACCTCGAAGCGACCGGACAGCGCGGAGGCGACCCAGCCACCGACGACGTCGTGCACCCCGTCCGCGATCAGGATCAGGTAGCCCAGGAACCCGCCGACGGTGCCCCATCCCGGCGTCGTCATGGCGGCATCCCCGGATCGAGCGCACGTGGCGCTGACCCTGACGCGACCGACCACGAAACCGGCGCTGCGGGCACCGATGCGCTCGACGGCGGTGCGCGCGGCCGGCCCCGGCCCCGGGACTACGGTGACGGGCGGCGCACAGGACAGCGGTCAGACCACCTGCGCCTCACAGTCCGCGATCGCTGCGGCGGCGGTGACCAGGCCGATGTGGCTGAAGGCCTGCGGCATGTTGCCGAGCAGGACCCCGGCCCCGTACTCCTCCGCGAGCAGGTCGAGATCGTTGCGTACGCCGGCCGCGAGCTCGAAGGTGGCCCGCGCGCCCGCGGCGTCGCCGGCCAGAGCCTGCGCGTGGGCGAGCCAGAAGGTGCACAGCAGGAAGCTGCCCTCCTCGCCGTCGAGCCCGTCGTCACCCTCGTAGCGGAAGACGAAGCCCTGCTCGTCGGTGAGGCGCTCGCGGACCGCGGCGATCGTGGCCACCACCCTGGGGTCGTCGCCGGGGAGGAACCCTACGAGTCCGATGCGCAGCGCGCTCGCATCCAGCACCCGCGAACCGAAGGCCTGGGTGAACGCGCCCGTGTCCGGGTCGACGCCCCGGTCGAGGATCGCCGTCCGGATCCGGTCGCGCTCGCTGCGCCATCGGGCGAGCTCGGCGTCGGACGGTGCGAGCAGGTCAGCGAGCGCGATGGCCCGGTCCAGCGCGACCCAGCACATCAGCTTGGAGTTGAGCATGTGCTGGGGAGCGCTACGCACCTCCCACAGGCCCTGGTCGGGCTGCTGCCAGCCATCGATGGCCGCCTGGGCGAGCGCACGCAGGAACCATCTTGTGCTGTCGTCGAAGGCGCCGAGCTGATCGCGGAGCTGGGCCACGGCCGACAGCACCTCACCGTAGACATCGAGCTGGACCTGGTCGTAGGCACCGTTGCCGACCCGCACCGGGCTGCTGCCCCGCCAGCCGGTGAGGTGGTCGAGGGTGCGCTCCGACAGGTCGTGTTCACCGGCCACGCCGTACATGATCTGTGGCCTGGCACCGGCGTGGAGATCACCCGACGCCGCGCCCGTCAGCCACTCGACGAAGGCGCGGGACTCGTCGGGACAGGCGGCGATCCACAACGCATCGAGGGTCAGAGAGGCGTCACGCAACCAGGCGTAGCGGTAGTCCCAGTTGCGCGATCCGCCGATCTCCTCCGGTAGGGAGGTGGTCGCGGCCGCGATCACCGCACCGGTGGGCTGGAAGGTCAGTCCCTGCAGCACCCGGCCGCTGCACCGCACCAGGTCGCGCCACGGCCCGTCGTAGCGCTGGTGCTCGGCAGCCCACCGCTGCCACGCCGCGGTGGTGTCCTCCAGCCGCTCGACGACCTCCTGTGGCTGCCACGCGGCCGGCTCGCCCTCCCACGCCCGCGCCCACTGCAGTGCGACGGTGACCTCCTGGCCGGCGGTCAGCGACGCGGTGGCCTCCGCGTGGCTGTGCCCCACCGCCAGCGGCAGATCGGTCCACAACGCGAGCGCGTCGGGCGCACCGCGGGTGCGCACCCCGCCATCGACCGGCAGCAGCAGCGGGCGGGCGAGCCCGTACTCCGGCCGCGGCACGAAGCACAACGCCACCTCGACCTGCCCGGTGGTGCACCGCACCCGGCGCAGGAGCGCATGGGGTGCATCGCGGCCGAGCTGGTGGCCGCTGTCGTCGACACGCAGCGCCAGCGCGTCGGTCACCACCAGAGTGCCCTCGGCGGTGGTGAAGGTGGTCTCGAGCACGAGGCTGTCCTCGAGGTAGCGCCGGGTGACCTCGACGTCGCCGACCGGACGGACGCTGAGGTACCCGGCGTCGTCGTCGAGCAGACGGGCGAACACGCTCGGTGCGTCGAAGCGCGGGAAACACAGCCAGTCGACCGATCCATCCCGGGTCACCAGTGCGGCCGAGTGGCAGTCGGAGAGGAAGGCGTGCTCCTCGATGGGGACCTCGCTCATCGCGTGGCCCGCAGCGCACGGACGCGTGCCGTCACCGCGGCTGCCGTGATGCCGAGGTGCGCGTACAACGCGTCGGCGGCACCCGAGGCACCGAAGCGGTCGATGGCCACCACCTCGTCGGCGAACTCGCACCAGCCCTGGGGCGAGGCGGCCTCCACAGCGACCGTCGGCACCCCTGGCGGCAGGAGCTGGTGGCGCTCGGCTGCGGGACGGGCCCGGAAGAGCTCCCAGGAGGGCAGGGACACCACGCGCGCCGCCACGCCCTCAGCGGCGAGCAGGTCGCGGACCTCGAGCGCGATCGTGACCTCGGAGCCGGTGGCCACGAGGACGACGTCGGAGCCCGCCGCCACGATGCGGCCGGCCATGTCCGGATCGTCGCTGGGCAGCACCGGCAGCTTCTGACGGGCCAGGATCGGCGCCACGGGACCGTCGAGCTCCAGCGCCGTGGCCGTCTCGTTGGCATCGGCGGGACGCAGCACCGTCAGCCCCGGCGTGGCGCGCAGGCCGGCGAGCTGTTCGATCGGCTGGTGGGTGGGACCGTCCTCACCCACGCCGATCGAGTCGTGGGTGAAGACGGAGAGGACGGGGAGCTGCATCAGCGCCGACAGCCGGATCGCCGGTCTGAGGTCGTCGCTGAAGACCAGGAACGTCGCACCGAAGGGCCTGAGCCCCCCGTGGCCGGCCAGGCCGTCGAGCACCGCACCCATGGCGTGCTCACGCACGCCGAAGTGCAGGTTGCGACCGGAGCGGTCCTCACGGGTGACATCACCTTCGCCGTGCAGCGTCGTGATGGTGGAGGATGACAGGTCGGCGCTGCCACCGACCAGCTCGGGCACCCGTGCAGCCGCCGCGTTCAGGACCTCGCCGAGGGTCGCACGGGTGGCGACTGGGGTCTCGCTGGCGGCCGCCGACAGCAGCTCCTCGGCCCAGCCGTCGGGCAGTTGCCCGGTCATCCGCCGCTCGAACTCCGCGGCCGGTCCCGGGTGCTCGTCGCGGTAGCGCGCGAGCGCCTCCTGCCAGCTGTGGTGGTCCCGGGCGCGCTCGGCGACCTGCGTCTGCCAGTGGTCGTAGACGTGCCCGGGGATCTCGAAGGGCGCGTGCGTCCATCCGAGCTGCGCACGGGTCGCGGCCAGCGCATCGGCCCCCAGCGGTGCACCGTGGGCGTCGAAGCGGCGGGCGACGTCCTCGCAGAACGCCATGCCGGTGTCGCCCTCGATGGAGATGTGGTTGTCGTCGTAGAGCACGGTCAAACGGTCGAGCCCGAGGGTCCCCGCCAGGGAGGTGGCCTCGCTGGTGAGACCCTCCATCATGTCGCCGTCGCCGGCGATCACCCAGCAGCGGTGGTCCACGATGTCGTGTCCCGGCCGGTTGAACCGTGCGGCGAGCATCCGCTCGGCGAGCGCGAGCCCGACGCCCATGCTGATGCC
>JAWLFQ010000045.1:3255-10024 GCA_041685505.1 Nitriliruptoraceae bacterium | reverse complement strand
CACCCAGCAGCGGTGGTCCACGATGTCGTGTCCCGGCCGGTTGAACCGTGCGGCGAGCATCCGCTCGGCGAGCGCGAGCCCGACGCCCATGCTGATGCCGTGGCCGAGTGGGCCCGTGCCCACCTCGATGCCCTCGGTGTGGCCGCGCTCAGGGTGGCCCGGGGTGGCCTGAACCGGCCCGCTCGACGGCATCTGCGGCGAGGAAGCGCACCGCGTCGATCGCGTCGCGCTCCGGCCCGGGTGGTCTGCCGCCGGGTTGGCCGTGGCCGACGTCCACGACGTCCTCGCGCAGTGCAGGGTCGGTGGACACGCTCATGGTCGTTCCTCGCCGAGGGTCGGTGCTGCGGATGGGTCGAGTTCGCTGGCGGCGGCGCGATCGACGAGCCACCGCGCCGCATGCTGCGGGAGCCGGGCAGCGGGCAGGCCCCGGTCCCCCGCCTGCACACCTGCCAGCGCCGTCGCCTTGTCGGCGCCGGTCACCAGCCACACCCGCTGGCGGGCGCGGGACAGCAGCGGGAAGGTGCAGGTCAGACGGCGCCGGCCCTGGTAGGGCGCGGTCACGGCGACCTCCCGATCGGTGACCCCCAGGACGGGGTCGCCGGGGACCAGGGATGCGGTGTGCCCGTCGGTGCCCAGCCCGAGCTGCACGACGTCGACGACCGGTGGACGTCCCGCCAACGCGCCGAGGAGCTCCGCGTAGCGTGCGGCCGCCTCCTCGGCGTCCGCCGCGTTCACCGGCATGGGGTGGAGCGTGGGCGCCGGCCCGTCGAGGTGGCCGAGGAGGGAGCGACGCAGCAGCAGCAGGTTGCGGTCGGGGTGGTCCTCCGGTGCGATGCGCTCGTCGACCTGCAGCACGCGCACCTGCTCCCAGGCCACCGCACGTCGCGCCAGTGCCGCCAGCATCGCCCCGGGTGTGCGCCCGCCCGAGACAGCCAGGGTCGCACGGCCGCGCACGGCGATCGCCTCGCGCAGCGCGCCGGCAACCAGGTCGGCAGCGCGATCGGCCAGCGCCGTGGGCGTCTCGAACACCTCCAGGTTCATACCTCCCCCGGATGCGCGCGGTCGTTGCAGACCTCGATCACGGCCAGCTCCCGCTTCCAGCCCAGGGTCGACACGCTGGCGGTGCCCGGGCCGAGATGGCGACCGAACGCGATCGGCTGCCCGACCCAGCGGGCCGCCAGGGCGCGCAGCCGATGGCCGTGGCCGAACACCGGCGCGTGACCACCCGTGCGGCACGGTCCGATCAACTCGGCGATCAGCGCATCGACCCGGTTGCGGATCTGTGGTGTGGTGCGGCCCTCGTAGGCCCCGTAGTCCCACTCGCGCAGGCCCTCGTGTACCTCCGCCCCACGATCCGCGGGCGAGGACGCCGACGCTCGCCCGGTGACCTGGGCCCACCCGGCAGCACCGGCCAGGCCGGCGTCGTCGCCCACAGCGGCGCGCATGTCGGTACCGCCGAGGTCGACGGCCGGGGTGTCAGGCATCGCCCGCGCCCTCCGGGACGTGCCAACCGCCCCCGGCGGGCAGCAGGTCATCGGCTGCCTCGGGACCCCAGCTCCCCCGCTCGTAGGGGTGGATGGCGCCACCGGTCTCGAGGACGGACGCGACGACACGCCAGGCCTCCTCGACCCCGTCGGCGCGGGCGAACAGGCGCTGGTCGCCCTCCAGGGCATCGTCGAGCAGACGTGCGTAGGCCTCCTCTCGGGTGCCCTCCACGCCCTCGTCGTAGCGGTAGGACAGCTCCACCGGATGGCTGACCATCTCCCCGCCGGGCGCCTTGATCTGGACCTGGAGGCCGACCTCACCCCCCGGCTTGATCCGGAACCGCAGCCGGTTGGGCGCCGGCGGCGGCGCATCGCAACGCGCGAAGAACTGCAGCGGCGGCCGTGTGAACTCGACCACCACCTCGGTGACGGTGTCCGCCAGCGCCTTGCCCGCCCGGATCGAGAAGGGCACCCCCGCCCAGCGCCACGACTCGATCGTGGTGGTCAGGGCGGCGTAGGTCTCCATCTCGGAGTCGGCGGCGACCCCGTCCTCGTCGCGGTAGCCGACGTACTGTCCCCGCACCAGCTGCGCGGGATCGATCGCCGGGATCGCGCGCAGCACCTTGACCTTCTCGTCGCGCAACGCGTCCGCGCTGCTGTCCACGGGCGGCTCCATCGCCACCAGGGTGAGCACCTGCAGCAGATGGTTCTGCACCACGTCCCGGAGGGTCCCCACCTCGTCGTAGAAGGCGCCCCTGCCCTCCACGTCGAGGGACTCGGCCATCGTGATCTGCACGCTGGCGACGTAGTGACGGTTCCAGGCCGGCTCCAGCAGGGAGTTGGCGAGCCGGAACACCAGCAGGTCCAGCACCTGGTCCTTGCCGAGGAAGTGATCGATGCGGAACACCGACCCCTCGTCGAAGGCCTCGAGCACGCACTCGTTCAGCGCACGGGCAGAGGCCAGGTCGCGCCCGAAGGGCTTCTCCAGCACCACCCGACCGCGCGCGGCGATCCCGGCACGGGCCAGACCGGCGATCACGGTCTCGAACAGGCTGGGTGGGATGGCGAGGTAGAGCAGGGGGCGCTGGCTGTCGGCCAGGGTGCTCGCGAGCTGCTCGAAGGTGGCGGGGTCGCGGTAGTCTCCGGCGACGTAGTCCAGCGCACCGAGCACCTGGTGGAGGGCATCGCGGTCGTCGGCGCCACCGCCGAAGCGCGCGATCGAGTGCTCGACCCGCTCCTTGAGCTCCTCGAGCGTCCACTCCGACGAGGCGACCGCCACGACCCGTTGTGGGAGACGGCCGGCCCGGGCCAGCTCGTAGAGCGAGGGGTAGAGCTTGCGCTGCGCCAGGTCGCCCGTGCCGCCGAAGAGCACCAGCGCGTCGGAACGCTGGCTCACGACCGCACCTCGTGGCCACCGAAGGCGTTGCGCATGATGGCGATCGCCTTCATCGCCGGCGCATCGTCCTGCCGGGAGGAGAAGCGTGCGAACAGTGCCGCGGTGATCGCCGGTGCCGGCACGGCCAGTTCGACCGCCTGTTCGACCGTCCAGCGGCCCTCGCCCGAGTCCTCGGCCCACCCCTGCACGCTGTCGAGCTGCGGATCGGCGTGGACGGCGGCGGCGAACAGGTCCAGCAGCCAGGACCGCACCACCGACCCGTGCCGCCACACCTCCAACGCTGCGGGCAGGTCGATGTCCAGGTCGCTGGCCGCCAGCAGCTCGTAGCCCTCGGCGAAGCTCTGCATCATCCCGTACTCGACACCGTTGTGGACCATCTTGGTGAAGTGGCCCGCGCCGACGGGGCCGACGTGGGCGAAGCCGTCCTCGGTGACCAGCGCATCGAAGACCGCGCTGAGGTCGCTGATGTCCTCGGCGCCGCCGCCGGCCATGATGCAGTAGCCCTCGTCGAGCCCCCACACCCCGCCGCTGACACCGGCGTCGACGAAGCCGATGCCATGGGTCGCCAGCTCCGCGCTGTGGGCCTGGGAGTGGCGGAAGTTCGAGTTGCCCCCGTCGATCACCAGGTCACCGGCCTCCAGCAGCGTCGACAGCTGCGTGATGGTGTCGGCGGTCGGCGCGCCGGAGGGGACCATGACCCACACGATCCGCCGGACCTCGCCGGTGAGCGCGGCGACCAGTTCCTCGAGCGAGTCGACGTCGCGTGCGTCCGGATCGCGGTCGAAGCCGACCACCTCGTGACCATGGCGCCGCAGGCGCGTGGCCATGTTGCCACCCATCTTGCCGAGTCCGATGATGCCGAGCTTCATGCGGTGCTCCTTGTGGTCGAGGGGTGTCGCATCCGTTCGGATGCGCCGGGGACCAGGGGTGGGGATGCGGTGATCCCGGCGCAGGACGTGGGCTCATGGCGGTCAGCCTCCCAGGCCGCGCAGCTCAGCGAGGGAGACCCGTACGGCCCGGCGTCCCCGGTCGCGCAGCGCCGCCAGATCACCGGCCGCCTGCGCCCGCTTGCGCGCGCCGAAGCTGCAGCGCTCTCCGGGGATGGCCAGCTCGTCGGGGTCGTCGCCGACCACCTGCAGGAGGCCGGTGCCGTGCTTGCCGGTGGACTGGGCCACCAGCTGCTCGAGCCACATCCCGAACCCGTCCAGCATCGGGTCCACGAGCAGGGTCAGCTTGTCACGGCCCGCCCTGACCGCTCCCGCCAGGATGCCGGCCAGCTCCAGCCCGGGGTGGCCGTCAGCGGGGACGCGGTCGGCGCAGGACGACACCATCCACCCGGCGCGCCGCAGCAGACCCGCGACGTCCGCCCCGGCCAGGGCCGCGGGCACCAGACCGAAGTGGGACAACGCGGAGTAGCGACCGCCGATGTCGGCCCGGTCGGCGAAGACCTGCCGGAACCCACGCTCGCGGCCGAGCTCGGCCAGCGGGGTGCCGGGGTCGCTGATGACCGCGAAGTTGGCGGGATCGGGGTGGCGCTGCCAGAACCACTCCAGCAGTGTGCGGGTCTCTGTGGTCGTCCCCGACTTCGAGGAGGCGACCACCAGGGTGCGTTCCGGTGGGAGCAGGGCGGCTTCCCGTGCGATCGCCTGTGGATCGATGGAGTCGAGGACGTGCAGCTCGAGCCCCCGGTCGACGTCCGCGTGGGTGCGCGCCACCACCAGCGGGAACAGCCTCGAGCCACCCATGCCGAGCACCACGACGTGGGTCAGCCCGTCGGCGCGCGCCTGCTCGGTGACGCGTGCGAGCTCCCCGGCCTCCTCGGCCAGCTCCGCGGGCGGGGTAAACCACCCGAGCCGGTCCGCCACCTCGGTGGGGTCGTCCCGCCAGGCGGTGTGGTCCCGTTCCCACAGCCGTGCGACCACCTCGCGACGCTGCAGGTAAGCCGTCGCGTCGGCGACCTCGGTGGCGATCGGTGCCAAGCGCGCCTCGGCGGTGTCGCGACCGAGGGTCCCGGTCACCGACCCGTCGCGGTCGAAGGCCAGCATCGTGTGCTCCGCCATGGTGTTCACCGTGCCGTCGGCAGCCAGCGCCCGGACGGAGAAACCGTCGTCGAGGCGGGGGTCCTTGGCAGAGGTGCTGGCCCACAGCAGACGCTGGGGCTGTGCCCCCGCTGCCGCCAGCTGCTGCCACCGCTCGCTGTCGAGCAGGTCGCGGTAGGCGGCGTAGGCGAGCTGGGCGTTGGCGACGGCCAGGCGGTTGTGCAGCTGCTCGGGGAGCTCCTGGTTGGCCGCTGCGTCGATCCGGCTGACGAAGAAGGAGGCCACCGAGGCCACAGCGAGGTCCTGACCCGCATCCCGGCGGCGCTCGAGACCACGGAGGTAGGCCTCGGCGGTGTCCGACCACTGCGCCAGCGAGAACAGCAACGTCACGTTGACGTTGATACCGCGGGCGATCAGCTCCTCGATCGCGCCCATCCCTGCCGGCGTGCCCGGCACCTTGACCATCAGGTTGGACCGATCGACGCGGCGGGCGAGCTCGAGCGCCATCTGGATCGAGCCGTCGGTGTCGTGGGCGAGGCGCGGCGGGAGCTCCAGTGAGACGAAGCCGTCACGGCCCTGCGTCCGTTCGTGGACCGGCGCCAGCAACTCGGCGGCGTCGCGGATGTCGCGGATCGCCAGGCTCCAGAACACCGCCTCGGCGTCGTCCAACCCGTCGCTGACCGCCGCGGCGATCGCCTGGTCGTAGTCCCCACGGCCGGCGATGGCCTGCTCGAAGATCGTCGGGTTCGACGTGACCCCGGTCACGGCGTAGCGGTCGAGGTAGCTCGCGAGCTCACCGCTGTCGAGCAGCGCCCGGCGGATGTTGTCGTACCAGACGCTCTGACCGGCGACGCCGAGGTCCTGGAGAGCTCCCATCGATGTGCTCCTTGCGATCACATCGGCGGTCACCGCGTGTGCACGGTCCCGGGTGGGGACGGTGCCCGTCCCACCTCTGCGCAACCTGTGGGCCGCCCCCCAGCTTCCATCGCACCCGCCCGTCGGGGTGCGTCGCTACGGTCGAGGCCCGAGCAGAAGGCACAGGGATGGCCCGAGGACGCTGCCACCGAGGTGGCGGACAGACGCCTGTGGCGGTTGCCGCGCTCACGGCACTGCTGCTGGGCGCCTGCACACCCGGCGACCCACCCGACAGCGGCGAGGACGCACAGCCCGGGGCCGACACCGAGGCGGATGCCGAGGACGCCACGGACGCCGAAGTCGGGGCGTCGGGGCAGGCCGAGGACGCCGAGGAGGCCGGGGAGGCCGAGGAGGCCGAGGAACAGCGCTACCCCGATGTCGTGGACGCGGAGCTCGAGCCGACCGACGGGACCTGGCGGTTGAGCGCCACGCTGTCGTCTCCCTACGACACCCCCGAACGCTACGCGGACGCGTTCCGGGCCGTGGCCGAGGACGGGACGGTGCTGGGGGTACGTGAGCTGGCGCACGACCATGCCAACGAGCAGCCCTTCACACGGTCGCTGACCGAACTGGAGATCCCCGCCGACGTGACGCGGATCACGGTGGAGGGACGCGACCGGACCCACGGTTGGGGTGGGGCCACCGTCGAACTCGCGGTGCCGTCCGGTTCCGAGGCTGGCGGCTGAACCACCTCGTGGCGCGGCTGCTCTCGGCCGTCGATCGGCTCAGGTGCTGATGCGGGGTGCAGGGGCGGGACGCGCTTCGCAGTGCTCGAGTGCCCGCAACGCGGCGATGCCGAGCACGGATCCGAACGCGAGCTGCGATGTGACCGCCGAGGACGCGCAGGGCCGCCCGGGGATCGCACCGGGCCACGGGGAAGGGGAAGGTGCCATCGCGGACCCGCAGCACGAGTCCGCCCCCGAGCACGGTGGTCA
>JAWLFQ010000045.1:0-3155 GCA_041685505.1 Nitriliruptoraceae bacterium | reverse complement strand
GGACGCGCAGGGCCGCCCGGGGATCGCACCGGGCCACGGGGAAGGGGAAGGTGCCATCGCGGACCCGCAGCACGAGTCCGCCCCCGAGCACGGTGGTCACCGAGGTCGCAGCGACGACCGTGCGCCAGTCCACCGCGCCGCCGGCACGGATCGGCTCCGGCAGCGCCGAGCCGCCCGTATGTGCGCCGGTGATCGTGCCACGCGCGAAGCCGCGCTCGGTCGCAGGTCCCAGACCTCGCGCAGCTGCGGGACGACCGCTGCAGCGGACAGCCAGGTGCTCATGGCCAGGAGCACGGCGACGGTCAGCTGTAGCAGCGTCCGCGGAGGATCCCGGCCCGCAGCCGGAAGCGTGCGGAAGCAGGGGCGAGCCCGGCGGGTTGCCCCACCCGCGACACACCCCCCAACCAGGAGACACCTGTGGCCAGCATCCGCCACCACACCACGATCGACGTGCTGGCGCCCGGGGACAGCTCGCTCGTCATCTCCTCGACCGATGTGGAGCCGGCCGAGGCCGTGGGCCAGATGGACGCGGCACTCGGCGCCGGGCTCGAGGGTCTGCGCCAGCACCTCGAGGGCTGACCGCGGTCGCCGGCAGCCTCAGGCCGGCGGGTGGAGCAGCGCATCCCGGCGCTGGCGGAACCAGGTGAGCAGCGCGGCGTCGGGGTCGGCGTCGGCGACGAGTGCCCCGGCGGTGATGCGCGCTCCTCGCAGGACGGGATCGTTCCACCGCGGATCGTCGGACGAGGTCCGGTCCGGACGAGGAGGTGATCGAGGACGACCTCCACCCCGACCGGCTCGTCGGCCGGGGTCCAGAAGCCCTGCGGGGTCGGCTCCAGACCGGGGTGGCCGACCCGCCGGAAGCGCTCCTCCTCGGCGACCACGTGGGCGGCCAGCAGGTGCCAGCTGCGGCGCGTCGGCACCAGCGCGTCCTGCACGATCGGTGTGTCGGGCGCGATGCCGGTGTGGTTGGAGAAGGAGGCGCCCCAGGCCACGATCAGGTCGGGCTCGTTCACGAACCACGACGCGATCGGGGTGCCGCAGCGTCCGAGCACGCCACCCACCAGCTCGTGGGCGTCGCCGATGAGCCCCTTGGCCTTGAAGGTGGTCACCATCGGCGTACCGAGGTCCTCCGCCAGGGAGACGCTCCCTTCGACGCCGTCCCGGGCCCCGCACCGAGGACGAACAGGGGACGCTCGACCTCCCGGAGCAGCGCGGCAGCCTGCGCCAGGACATCGGCCGGTGGCGCGACGGCACGCTCGGCGACCCGACCCGTCGGCTCGGAGGCCACCGCCTCGTCGGCGGCAGGCAGGATCTGGACCTCATCGGGGAACTCGAGGTGGGCGACGTCCGCGAAGGCCGCGATCAGGTCGAGGTCCTGGAACGCTCCCCGCCCCGCCTCGGGCGAACGGCCACCGGCGGCCCCCGCACCGCGGCGTCACAGCATCGCTCCGCGGCGTCACAGCATCGCTCCACGGCGTCACAGCATCGCTCCACGGCGTTCCTCGACACCCTGTCGACCAACGCCGTGGGGCTCGCCTGCCGATGCTCGAGAGCACCCGGCCACCGGCCGCGCCGGCATCCGCCCGAGGGCGAGGGCGGTGGGCTCACCGCAACTCTTCGGCCGGAGGCCACCTCGCCGAGCTGGCGATCCGCACGGACGCGCGGCGGAGCTGATCCGGTGGGCGAACGCCCGCGCGGCGCCGGTGCTGGTGGAAGCCCGGCAGAAGATCGACGGTTGCCCCGGTAGGTGGGCCGGTCGGTGCACACGCACCCGTGCGGCAGTTGCGGCACCCCACCGAACCGTCAGCCACCGTGCGCCCGATCACCTCACCGAAGCGGAGCACACACCATGACCTTCAACCTCCTCGCCGCCCTCCTGGCCGGCCTCGCCGGCACGATCGCGATGTCCGCGATGATGCGGGCCACAACCGCCATGGGCGTGACCGACATGCCCTCCATGACCCTGATCCAGGGAACGATGGTCACCGACGACGTCGGCACGGCCAACCGGATCGGTGTCCTCACGCACGTGGTGATGATGGGCACGATCGTGTTCGGCATCGGCTACACCGCCCTGTTCACCCTCCTCGGGGATGCCAGCGTGCTGACCGGCGCCCTCATCGGGCTCGGGCACGGCATCGTCGCCGGCCTGGCGATGGCGATGATGGGCTCGGTCCACCCACGCATGACCGCCCCGACGGCCACCACCCGGTCGGAGGGCGACGTGCTGACGATCACCGCTGGCCAGGCCACCCTCGTGGAGCCGGGCATCTTCGCCAAGAACTACGGCCCGATGACCCCCGTCGGGCTCGTGCTGGGCCACGTCCTGTTCGGCGTGGTGGTCGCCCTCGTCTACGCCGCGATCATCTGACCAGGCATGGCCATCGACGCGGCGGGCGGGCGCTCACCCGTCGCGCCGCGACCGCGGCCTCAGCCGGCGACGTCGGGGCCGGCGGCGGTCAGCGTGATGCGCAGGAGCACCCGCCGCTCGTCACGCATGGCCTGGCGGTAGGTGTCCCACTCCTCGTGTTCTCCGGCGACCCTGCGGTAGTAGTCGACGAGCGGTTCGAGGGCTGCGGGCAGGTGCACCACCTCGGTCGTCCCGTCGACACGGATCCACGGTCCGAAGAAGGCGTCGGTGAAGACGCACAGCGAGGCCCGTGGATCGCGCTCGAGGTTGGTGACCTTGACCGAGGTCTCGCGGGTCGAGACGATCGCCCGCCCGTCACCGTCGGCCGCCACCACCACCGGTGACAGCTGCGGTCCGCCGTCCTGGCGATAGGTGTGCAGCACCGCGTGATGGTGCTCGCCGAGGAAGTCGCGCGCCGCCTCGAGGTCCATGAGCGCTCCTATGTGTTCGCCGACCCACGCTACTCGCGCCCGGGCGCCGGTGGCGGCCCCCAGTCGGCCCCGGTGGAAGGGATCGGCGGCGGTGCCGGTTGCCTCGTTGTCACCGCAACCACCATGACGCAGGAGTCACCGTGCCACGAGTTCCCGTCCACACCGTCGCCGATGCCCCGACCGAGAGCCAGGAGACGCTCGACGCGCTCGGCGCACAGGTCGGCAAGGTCATCAACATCTTCGCCGAGATGGCCCACGCACCGGCGCTGCTCAAGATGTACGCGACCACGGAGCAGCTGCTGCGTGAGGAGTCC
>JAWLFQ010000129.1:0-4609 GCA_041685505.1 Nitriliruptoraceae bacterium | reverse complement strand
CGTGACGCCACCGCGAGCACAGCGAGCCAGGAGAAGCGGCCGTGGCCGAGGACATCCCCAGCGATCTGCGGTACAGCGAACAGCACGAGTGGGTGCGTGAGGACGGGGAGGGCTACACCGTCGGCATCACGGCCTACGCCCAGGACCAGCTCGGCGACGTCGTCTACGTGGATCTGCCCGGCCCCGGCGCCGAGGTGGAGCAGGGCCAGGCTTTCGGGGAGGTCGAGTCGACCAAGTCGGTCTCCGATCTCTACGCCCCGGTAGCCGGCACGATCACCGCGCGCAACGAGGAGCTCGACGATCGCCCCGAGCTGGTGTCCGAGGACCCCTACGGCGCTGGCTGGCTGATCACCCTGCAGCCGCGCGACCCCGCCGACCTCGAAGGTCTGCTGGACGCTGAGGCCTACCGGCAGCACCTGCCCGGCTAGTCCGGACCCGCACGTCCCGCACCGGGCGCGCGGGACGGCCCGTGCGTGGTCTACGCTGCACGGTACGCGGCGTGCCGCGGGGCCGCGGGCCCGGGTCCCCTCACCCGCGCGCCCCGTCGACGTCGTGACGTCAACCAGACCTTGAGGTTGCCCTGCACCCCGGACGGTGGCGAACAGCTAGAGGTCGGGTCGACGTCGAGGGAGCGGGTGCGGACCTCAGGCCCGGCGACGGACAGGTAGAGAACGCGACCACGCAGGTGAGGAGGCGGGATGTTCTGCAGCCAGTGCGGCCAGCAGGTGCCCGAAGGCGCGAACTTCTGCCCGGCCTGCGGGGCCCCCGTGGCCACGCCCGCCGAACCTGCGGAAGCCTCGTCCGGCACCGACGACACGACCTCGGGGCTGGAGCTCGGCGCACTGGACCCGCAGCACGAGGTCTCCGACCTGCCCGACCTCGAGCCTGGTACCGGGATGCTGGTGGTGGTGCGAGGCCCCAACGCCGGCTCGCGGTTCCTGCTCGATCGCGAGCGCACGAACATCGGCCGCCACCCCGACTCCGACATCTTCCTCGACGACGTCACCGTCTCGCGCCGTCACGCCATCGTCAGCCGCAGCGAGGAGGGGATGCTGGTCGAGGACAACGGCAGCTTGAACGGCACCTACGTCAACGGGGACCGGGTCGATGAACGCGTGCTGGTCACCGGTGACGAGCTGCAGATCGGTCGGTTCAAGGTGCTCTTCGTCGGTGATCCGGGCCTCACGCTCGGGGAGTTGTCGTGACCACCCACACCATCGGCGAGGTGCTCAACCAGCTCCGTGACGAGTTCGACGACATCACGATCTCCAAGATCCGCTTCCTGGAATCCGAGGGGCTGATCAGCCCTGACCGCACGGAGTCGGGGTACCGCAAGTTCACCCCGGCCGACGTCGACCGGCTGCGCTACGTCCTGCGGGCACAGCGCGACCGGTACCTGCCGCTGAAGGTGATCCGTGAGGAGCTCGAGCAGCGGGACCGCGCGCCGGGCACGCCGCTGATCGGTGCCCCCGACGGCAGCGACCCCGCAGCACCCCGCGGCCCCGCCGGTCCAGCGGGCGGGCCGACTGCGGTCGGTGGCGAGGACGCCGCGGCGCACACGGGTGCCACAGCTGCGGTGGAGCCGCTCCCGTCCCGGCCCGTTGCCGACGGGCCGGTCCTGGACACCGAGCAGCTCGCGGCGGCCGCCGGTGTCGAGGTGGGTGATGTGGCGGGTCTGGTCGAACACGGGCTCCTGCCCGCTCCGCCCTACGACGCCGAGGCGGTGGACATCGCCCGGTTGGCCGGTCAGCTGCTCGGCGGTGGGCTCGAGCCCCGACACCTGCGCATGTACCGACAGTTCGCGGAACGCGAGCTCGCCCTCGGCGAGCAGCTGGTGTCACCGCTGTTGCGCCAGCGCAACCCCGACAGCCGGCAGGCCGCAGCCGCACAGGCCGACCTGCTCGCCACCGCGGGCGCAGCACTGCACCGCGCGCTGCTGGTCCAGCGGCTGCGCTCCCTGCTGCACCCGTGAGGCGGAGCGTCGCCCGGTCTGCCCACCCAGCGGCGCGGTCGGGTCCGCTGGCCGTCCTGCTCGCCTGCGCCCTCCTGTTCGGCGTGGTCACGCCCGTCGGGCCGACGCCGGCACAGGCGCTGTCGCCCGGCCCCTCACCCCCTATCGACGAGCCGCTGTCGGGCTGGCCGCGACCGATCGGGCTCGAGGCCGCCGCCTACGTCCTGCTCGATACCACCAACGGGCAGGTCCTGGCCGAGCGCGACGCCGACGAGCGTCGGCCCGTGGCCTCCACGATCAAGATCCTGACCGCGTTGAGCGTGCTGGAACGCGTCGAGCTCGACGAGGAGGTCACCGTCGGCGAGGAGGTCTCGGAGGTCCCCGGCTCTGGCGTCGGCCTGGAGCCGGGCGACACCTGGACGGTGGCGGAGCTGGTGGACGCCCTCATCGCGCGCTCCGGTAACGAGGCCGCCGAGGCCCTGGCGGTGCACGTCGCCGGCTCGCGGGAGGAGTTCCTCCGGTTGATGGAGGCCGATGCGGCGGCGGTGGGGGTGCGGGGGCTGGAGCTCGTCAGCGTGTCGGGCCTGAACGATGACAACCGGCTCTCGGCGATGGACCTGGCACTGCTCGCCCAGGCCGCACTCGCGCACGAGCAGCTCGGTCCGATCCTCGCCCGGCGGGAGGTGACCCTGCCCGGCGAGGGCACGGTCACCAGCCGCAACCTCCTCCTCGAGCGCTACCCGGACGCCACGGGGGTCAAGACCGGCTTCACCACCGCCGCGGGCAACTCGCTGGTGGGCAGCGCGGCACGCGATGGTCGCGAACTCGTGGCGGTGGTGTTGGACGCCGGCGACGACCCGGCACGTTTCGAGGCCGCCGGACGGCTGCTCGACCTCGGGTTCGATGCCTACGAGGTACGCGCGCTGTCGGCATCGCTGCGCTTCGCCGTCGCCGGCGGCGCGATCAGCCTGCGCGTCGAGGAGACCGAGCTGGTCCTGCCGTCCGCACAGCAGGCCCGGCTGGAGCTGCCGATCTCCGCGCGGCCGCCGGAATCCGGTGCCCGGGTACCGGTGCGCTCCGACGGGAGCGAGGTGATACGCCTGCCCGCGGAGCTCGACCGCAGCCGGGCGCCCGAACCTGCGCAGGACACCACGGTGGCGCTCGGGCGCGCGGTCGTGGATGGCACCTACGCGGCGCTGCGCGCGCGTGCTGCGAGCCAGGAGCTCGGATAGCTAGCCTCGGACCACGCGAGCGGAACGGCTGCGTGGGCCCGACGGCGAACCGCCCGGCGGACACGCACCCATCCCACCGCGTCCCCCACAGCGAGGAGCCCCCCGTGATCGAGATGGAGCTGGTCGGCGTGCGCGTCGAGCTTCCGGCGAACCAGCCGATCGTGCTGCTCAAGGAACGCGAGGGCACCCGCTACCTGCCGATCTGGATCGGCGCCGTGGAGGCCACCGCCATCGCCTTCGCCCTCCAGGGGGTCGAGACCCCCCGGCCGCTGACCCACGATCTGTTCGTGGACGTGCTCGAGGAGTTGTCCGTCGAGCTGGTGGCCGTCCATGTCACCGCTCTGCGCGACGGCACCTTCTACGCCGAGCTCAAGCTGCTGCGCGCGGGGGAGCCCCACACCGTCTCCGCCCGCCCGTCCGACGCCATCGCCCTGGCCTCGCGGCTGGGTGAGGTCCCCATCCTCGCCGCCGAGGACGTCCTCGAGGAGGCCGGCCTCGAGATCGAGGACGACGAGGAGGGCGGCACCACCAGCCCGGGGGAGGACGAGGAGGAGGTCCGCCAGTTCCGGGCGTTCCTCGACGAGGTCACCCCCGAGGACTTCAAGGAGCAGTGACCGCCCCGTCGTCCGGCGCCATCTTGCGGGGGTGACGGCGCAGGTTGGCGGCGCACGCCGGTGTCGCGGGGGCGGTTGTGCGCTGTGGCATCGCCCGCGGTGGTCGCTGTCGCGGCCTGAAGGCCGTCCTGGTCCGGGCCGCCGGCGCGCGCTTCCGCATGTCACCGTGCGTGGCACGCGCGTTCGGTCCACCGAACGACATACACGTGACGCGGTGACGCAGCGTGGTTGCATGCGGCTCAATGGGTGCATCTCGTGCTCTTTCAGCCCATCGCGTTACGCCGCCATCGGGCTCTGCGACGGAAATCTCTCCACCTCAACTGAAGGGTGAGAGCTGGATGACCTCGATCATCCGTTGACGGTCCTCTGGCGCCAGGCGTAGGGTCACCGCGGGAGTTCCACCGGTGTGCTTCCTCCAGGGAGCACGGTGGAGCGAACGACGCCCGGGCCCTCCACACAGGCAGTGGCCCGTCGGCGGTGGAGGAACCGGGACCTCTCCGCTCCACCGTCAGCGCGGTCCCGAGTGCGCGGCGGGGACCGGCCGGGCGTGGTGGCACCGCAAGGTCGCAGCAGCGCAGGTGGACCCGAGGAGTGCGCACGATGGCTCAGCAGGACGCAGGACAACTCCGGCTCGACGTCGGCGACGAGGTCGAGGGCTTCCGTGGGCCGACCGTCTGCAAGATCGCGGGCATCTCCTACCGACAGCTCGACTACTGGGCCCGCACCGGCCTCGTGGAGCCGTCCTTCCGGCGCGCCGAGGGGTCGGGTACCCAGCGCCTGTACTCCTTCGACGACGTCGTGCGCATCAAGGT
>JAWLFQ010000128.1:0-4620 GCA_041685505.1 Nitriliruptoraceae bacterium | reverse complement strand
GAGGCCTTCGTCTCGGCCTTGCGGACCACGGCGGCCACCGGCGACTGAACCGGCGACCGAGCCAACGCCCGACGCGACGCCCGACGCGACGCCCGACCCTCCGCCCGCATGTTGCTCCACGGCGTTTCCTGAGCCTGGTTCCTGCAACGCCGTGGGGAGATCGCGGGCCGGGGTACCGGTGGCGGAGGCGGCGCAGTAGCCTCACCGGGCCTGTCGAGCACCCCAGGAGCCCACAGCCAGGAGCCCACGTGAGCGAGCAGGACCGTGACAGCAACGAGCTCCAACCCGTCGACGCCGAGCAGGTCCTCACCGCCGACGAGGAGGCGGTGGTCGCCCACACGCGGGCGGTGCCCGAGGGCTCCGACGCCGATCTGTGGGCCTTCGCCTTCGACTCCTCACTGCGGGCCCAGGAGGCGCTCCTCGCCGCGATGCGCCTGGTGGCGCGCGAGCACCTCAAGCTCGAGGACGCGGCGGTCGTGGCCAAGGTGCGCGGCAAGGTCCGGATCACCCAGACCAAGGACGTCTCGCCCTCGCAGGGTGCGGTCGGTGGGGCCTGGATCGGCATCCTCGCGGGGCTCTTCCTCGGTCCCGGCGGTCCCCTGGTGGGCGGTGCCCTGGGTGCCGCAGCCGGGGGGTTGTTCGCCAAGCTGCGTGACTTCGGGATCGACGACGACCAGATGAAACGCATGGGTGAGGAGCTCGGGGACGGCGAGGCCGCGCTGTTCCTGCTGGTGGAGGACTGCCACCGCATGCGGGCGTTGCACGAGGTGACCCGGTTCCCCGGACGGCTGCTGGCGACCACCGCGCAGCCGGAGCTGGCCGACGAGGTGCGGTCCCGGCTGGCGGTGGATCCGTGGGACAGCTTCTGATCGATGCCAGCTGCTGAGGTCGCCGGCGCCGATACCCGCTGGCTCGACGCCCCCGTGGAGAGCGGCCCTCGTGCCGGCTTCGGGGTCTACCTCCACGTGCCCTTCTGCCACCACCGCTGCGGCTACTGTGACTTCGCCGTGGCGGCGGTGGGAGCGCTGGACCATCGGCGTCGCGACGATCTGGTGTCCCGCTACGTGGCGGCGTTGACCGCCGACCTCACGCGTCAGGTGGCCGCCGGACCGCGGGCGCACGCGCCGCCGGGCGCCGTCGACGAGCCGTGGCCCGAGGTGACGAGCATCTACGTGGGCGGTGGTACCCCGACGCTGCTCGCACCCGAGCAGCTCGCCGCGGTGGTGGCCGCGGTCCGGCGCGAGCTGGACGTCGCAGCCGATGCCGAGGTGACCGTCGAGGCCAACCCCGAGACCGCGTCGCCCGCGCTGTTCGCCGCGCTGTCCGAGGCCGGGGTGAACCGGCTGTCCATCGGTGCCCAGTCCTTCGCACCCCACGTGCTGACCACCCTCGAGCGCAGGCACGGCCCCGAGGCCCCGCTGGCGGCGGTGGAGCTCGCCCGCTCCGCGGGCATCGAGGAGGTGAGCCTGGACCTGATGTACGGCACCCCCGGTGAGCGCGCCGCCGACTGGGAGGACGCGCTGGCCCGGGTCCTGCTCGCCGACGTCGCACACGTCTCCGCCTACGCCCTGACGATCCACCCGGGGACGCCCTTCGGCCAGCGGGTGGGCCGGGGGCAGCTCGCCGACGTCGACGAGGACGTCCAGGCCGCCCGGTTCGAGACGCTGCACCGCATCCTCACCGCGGGTGGGTTCGAGCACTACGAGGTGTCCAACCTCGCCCGGGGCCCGCGCGCACGCAGCCGACACAACCTGCTGTACTGGCGCCACGGGGACTACCTGGGTGTCGGCGCGGGTGCGCACGGTCACCTCGCCGGACGGCGGTGGTGGTCGCAGCGCAGCACGCCGCGCTACGTCCACGCCGTCGAGTCAGCCGGCACCGCACCCTGGGGGGTCGGGGCCACGCCCCTCGCCGGCGAGGAGGTGCTCGATGCGGGCCAGCGGGCCGCGGAACGGTTGCTGCTCGGCCTGCGGGTGCGGGAGGGCATCCACCCGGCCGACCTGCCACCGATCGATCCGCTCGCCCTCGAGGACGCCCTCACCGCGGGTCTGGTGGAGACCGCCTGCGGACGGCTCAGGTGCACCGAACGCGGCTGGTTCCTGCTGGACGACGCCGTCGATCGGCTGACGGTGTGACCCGCGACGGGTTTATCGAGGCGCTCGAGGGGGTGGTCGGTGCCTCGCACGTGGTCACCGATCCGGATCTGCTGGCGGCCCACGAGGTGGACTGGACCGGACGGTGGCGCGGCACGGCCCGCGCGGTCGTACGCCCCGCCACCACCGGCGAGGTCGCCGGCGTGGTACGGGCCTGTGCCACGCACCGGGTCCCTGTGGTTCCCCAGGGTGGTAACACCGGCCTGGTCGGCGGCGGTGTGCCCCGCGATGGACACCTCGTGCTCTCGCTGCGGCGGCTGGACCACCTCGGTGCCGTGGAACGGGCCGACGGCCACACCGACGCGTCGGTGGTGGTCGGGGCGGGGGCGACCCTGGCCGAGGTGCAGCGCCACGCCCGTGCGACGGGACTGACCTACGGCGTGGATCTCGCCGCCCGTGACACCGCCACGATCGGCGGCACGATCGCGACCGACGCCGGCGGCCTCGGCGTGGTGCGCCACGGGACGACGCGTGCCCAGGTGCTCGGACTGGAGGCGGTGCTCGCTGACGGGACGATCGTCGACCGACTGCACCCGCCACTGGTTGACGGGCTCGGCTACGACCTGCGCGGGTTGGTGGTGGGCAGCGAGGGCACCCTCGGTGTGGTGACGGCCGCACGTGTGCGCCTGGTCCGCCCGCCGGCCCACCTCGCCGTCGTCGTGGTCGCGACCACCTCGGTGGCCGTGGCGCTGGAGGTACAGCAGGCCCTCGCAGGGGCGGTCGGCCCGCTGGAGGCCAGCGAGCTGATGACCCGCACGGGCCTGGAACTGCTCGCCGCGACGCCGGGGCTGCGGCCGCCCTTCCGCGAGACCCCCGCCGCTGCGGTCCTGATCGAGGTGGCCGGGGGTCCGGCGATCGGCGAGGAGCTGGCCGAGGCGGTTGCGGTGGTGCTGGCCGAGGTGGACGGGATCGAGGACGCGGTCATGGGTGTCGAGGCGGGCGACCGCGCCGCGTTGTGGGAGCTGCGCGAGCGTCACACCGAGCGTCTCGCCGAAGTGGGCGTGCGCGTCAAGCTCGACGTCGTCCTGCCCCTGGCGCGCCTGGCCGGGTTCGTGGAGGGGCTCGACGCGCTGGTGCGTGCCGTCGGTGGACGCGACGCCGAGGTGGTGGTGTTCGGCCACCTCGGTGTGGGTGATCTGCACTGCAACGTGCTCGGCGTCGAGGATGAGGCGGTCGCAGCGGTCGAGCACGCCGTGCTGGCCGCGGTGGTGTCGGCCGGCGGCGCCCCGTGTGGCGAGCACGGCGTCGGCGTCCAGAAGCGGGCGTGGCTCGCGCAGGTACGTCCCCCCGGCGAGCTGCGGGCGATGCACGCGGTCAAGGCCGCGCTCGACCCCGCGGGCATCCTCAACCCCGGGGTACTGCTGCCGGCTTCACTCCCCGGGCAGGAGGAAGGGCCGCCGGATCACCTCGTCGAGGACGAGCAGGGTCAGGGTCCCGCGGAGCCCGGTCACGCGCCGTAGCTCCTCCAACAGGAACCCGCGGAGCTGGTCGAGGTCGTCGGCGCGCACCAGCAGCAGGACGTCGGCCTCCCCGGTCACCAGGGCCGCGTACTCCACGTGGGGTAGGGCCTCGAGCTGGGCGCGCAGCGGTTCCAGCTCCAGCCGTGCGCCCGGTCCGGCCGAGAGCAGCACGAAGGCCGCGATGCTGCCGCCGACCTTGGCCGGATCGACCACGGGGGCGAAGCCGTTGAGCACCCCCTCCGCCGTCAATCGGTCCAGTCGGGCGTGGACCGCGCTGCGGGACAGGTGCAGCTGCGCGGCCAGGGCCGTGACGGAACGTCGACCGTCATCGCGCAGCGCTGCGAGCAGCTCCTGATCGGTGCGGTCGAGGTCGCTGGACATCCTGAGCTCCCGACGGTAGAGATAAGACATATCGTGCAGCAGAAGGGTTCATAGCGAACGGAGTGTCGTGTCGATAGGTCGTGTGGCACGACATATCGCTGCTGAACCCTACCTTCTCCAACCGGTTGGTGATCACCCGTACCGGGTCCCGCTCCGCCGGGGCACGCGATGGGGCGGTGGCGGAGCCGGCGGCACGCAAGGATCCGCGGTCGATGGAGGGCAGGACGGTGCAGGAGCGATCGGTGGACGCCCACGGGCTGTTGGAGGGTCTCGATCCCACGCCCGGGCAGACGGATGCGCTGCTCACGGCCGCGCGGGACCTGCTCAGCGAGCTCTCCCGCGAGGGCAGGCGTCGAGACGTCCTCGGCCACCCCCGGGGCACCGAGCTCGCCACCCGCCTGGTCGCCGAGCGGCCCGGCGCGGGACCGACACCGATCGATGCCGCCCTCGACACGATCCGGGAGGTGCTGGCGACCGGGGTCGACAACGCCGCGCCGGGTGAGCTCGCCTACATCCCCGGCTCCGGTCTGCTGGCGGCCTCCGTGGCCGACCTGATCGCCGGCGTCGCCAACCGCTACACGGGGCTCGCCGGGTTCACCCCGGCCGCCGTCGCCCTGGAGCAGGGG
>JAWLFQ010000127.1:0-4631 GCA_041685505.1 Nitriliruptoraceae bacterium | reverse complement strand
GGGCCGTCGTCGCCGCCGTCGTCGGGTTCCCCACCACCGTCATCGGGCTGGTCCTGGCCGTCGGGCTGGTCGTCGGGGGAAGCGACCGTGTCCTCGGTCGTGTCGTCATCCTCGAGCAGGCTGACCAGGAAGAGCCCGGCGGGGACACCCACCAGCACCACCACGAGTGCCAGGACCAGGGGCCAGCGTCGGTTCCTCGTCCGGGTCCCGGCGCCTGCGGTGGCCCCGGCGCCGCCCGCCCCGGGCCCGCCGCCCGCTGCGGGCCCGCCGCCCGCCCCGGGTGGTGGCGGTGGCGGACCGTCCTCCGGTGGTCGTTGCGGGTCCATGGCGTCTCCGTCTCCCCGACCCCGGCCACGGTAGCGGCGCCGGTGGCCGCCCCGACGGCACCGGTCAGGCGTCGCCGCTGACGGGGTAGCCCGCCTGCTCCAGGGTGTGCGCGAGCGCCGTCACGTGCTCGTGACCACGCGTCTCGAGCTCCAGCACGACCTCGACCTGGCCGAGCTCCAGACGGTGCTCCAACCGGTGGTGGGCCACCCCGACGACGTTCGCGCGCTGCGCCGCGATCAGCGACAACAACCGCGAGAGCGCTCCGGGGGTGTCGCTGACCCGGGTCCGCAGGGTCGCGTAGCGTCCGACGGAGGCCAACCCGCCGGTGACCAGGTGCTGGAGCACCAAGGGGTCGATGTTGCCACCCGACAGGGTGCCCACGATCGGTCCCGGGCCCTCGACGTGGCCGGCCAGCAGCGCGGCGACCGCGGCGGCGCCGGCGGGCTCGACCACGAGCTTGGCCCGCTCGAGCAGCAGCACCACGGCCCGGGCGAGCTCGTCATCGGTGACGGTGACCACCTCATCGACCAGCGCCTCGACGTGGGCCAGGGTCAGCTCCCCCGGGCGCTTGACCGCGATCCCGTCGGCGATCGTCGAGGTGGCGGGCAGCGCGAGCGGGTGTCCGGCCGCCAGCGAGGGGGCGAAAGAGGCACAGCCGGCGGCCTGCACCCCGACGATCCGCACGTCGGGGCGCAGCGCCCGCAGCGCCACCGCGACCCCCGACAGCAACCCGCCGCCCCCCAGGCACACGACCACGGTGCCGAAGCTCGGGACCTGCTCGACGAGCTCCAGTCCCAGGGTCCCCTGCCCCGCGATGACGTCCGGGTGGTCGAAGGGGTGCACGAACACCCCGTCGGTCTCCGCGGCGAAGCCCTGCGCCGCCGCCAGGGCGTCGTCGAAGCCGTCACCGACCGTGCGCACCTCGGCGCCGTAGGCGAGCGTGGCGTCCAGCTTCGGCAGCGGCGCCTCGGTGGGCATGAACACCGTCGAGGTGACCCCCTGCAGTGACGCGGCCAGCGCGACCCCCTGGGCGTGGTTGCCGGCGGAGGCGCACACCACACCGCGTGCCCGCTCCTGCGCGCGCAGTTGCGCGATCCGGTTGTAGGCGCCGCGCAGCTTGAAGGAGCCGGTGCGCTGCAGGTTCTCGCACTTCAACCACACCTCGGCGCCGACCTGCTCGCTGACGGCGCGGGAGCGCTGCACCGGCGTGGCGTGGATCACCCCCTCCAGCCGCGCCGCCGCCGCGCGGACGGCATCGATCTCCACCAGTCGGTGCGCGTGGGCGGTCGTGCTCGGCGTGCTCGGGCCGTTGCGGTCCACCACGGGCTCTCCCGTCCCCGGCGCTGGAGCGGACAGGTCAGCGTAGACCCTCCAGCGACCACGACCGGCACCACCGGCAGCCCGGACACCCCGACCCGGGCGCGTCCTTACTAGCGTCGGTCCCCGGGCACCGGGCCGCCGAGCGGGGACCGGTGCCACCTCGACCGAAGCGCCACCTCGACACAAGCGAGCCAGCCATGAGCGAGCAGTTCCGCACCGCCAAGGACACGATGGGCGAGATGCAGATCCCCGTCGACGCGCTGTGGGGGGCCTCCACCCAGCGTGCGGTGGAGAACTTCCCCGTCTCGGGCATCCCCGTGCCCATGGACGTCGTGCACGCCCACGCCATGCTGAAGTGGGCGGCGGCCATGGCGAACCAGGAGTCCGGGGTGGTCGACGCCGAGGTGGCCGACGCCATCACCCGGGCCGCGGACGAGGTCATCAACGGTGACCTCGACGTCCACTTCCCCGTCGACACCTTCCAGACGGGCTCGGGCACCTCGACCAACATGAACGTCAACGAGGTGGTGGCCAACCGGGCCAAGCAGCTGCTCGGCGAGGACCTGTCCTCCACCCGGGTGCACCCCAACGACCACGTCAACGCCTCGCAGTCCTCCAACGACACCTTCCCGACCTCCGTGCACGTCGCCGTCGCACGGGTCGCCAAGGGCGAGGTGATCCCCGCGTTGGCGCACCTGGCGGGCGCGCTGCGCGACAAGCAGGCCGAGTGGGCCGAGGTGGTCAAGTCCGGGCGCACCCACCTGATGGACGCGACCCCGGTCACCCTCGGACAGGAGTTCGGCGGCTACGCGCGCCAGGTCGAGCTCGGCATCGCCCGGGTGGAGAAGGCCCTGGATGCGGTCTACGAGCTCGCGCTCGGGGGCACGGCGGTGGGCACGGGGCTGAACTGCCCGCCCGCATTCGTCGACCGCGTGATCGAGCTGATGGCCGAGCGCACCGGCCTGCCCTTCCGGGAGGCCGAGGACCACTTCGAGGCCCAGGGTGCCCGCGACGCCCTGGTGGAGATCTCCGGTGCGCTCAAGACCGTGGCGACCAGCCTGTACAAGATCGCCAACGACGTGCGCTGGCTGTCGTCCGGCCCCCGCACCGGGCTCGCGGAGCTGCAGCTGCCCGAGATCCAGCCGGGCAGTTCGATCATGCCGGGCAAGGTCAACCCGGTGATCCCCGAGTCGGTCCGTCAGGTCTGTGCCCAGGTGATCGGCAACGATGCCGCGGTCACCGTCGGCGGGATGAACGGCGACCTCGAGCTCAACGTCATGATCCCGCTCATGGCCCGCAACGTCATCGAGTCCGAGAACCTGCTCGCCAACGTCGCCCGGGTGTTCGCCGACAAGTGCATCGTCGGGACCACCGAGACCGGTCAGGGCACCGCCTTCGTCGAACGGTCCCTGATGCAGGTCACGGCGCTGGTGCCCGAGATCGGCTACGAGCGCTCGGCGGAGTTCGCCAAGAAGGCGCACAAGACCGGGCAGACGCTGCGTGAGGTGGCGCTCGAGGAGGGCATCGCCGAGGACACCCTCGACCGCGTGCTCGACTACAAGCGCATGACCGAGGGCGGGGTGATGTAGCCGCCGGCGCACACCCCCGGCCGTCGCACCCGGCGCGCCGCGTGCCGGGTGCTACAGCTCCTCGAGGGCACCGAGCACCGCGAGCTCGAGCTCCGCGACGTGGTCGGGCCCCAGCGGCGCGTGCTCCCCGTCCCGCAGGTAGAACACGTCGGTGACCTCGTGTCCCATGGTCTGCACCCGCGCCATGACGATGTCCAGCTCCAGCTCCGCGAGCGCCGTCGCGATGGCGTAGAGCACCCCGAGCCGGTCCTGGGTGCGCACCTCGGCGATGGTGGCGCGGCCCGCCTCGTCCGCGCTGACCCGCACCTCGGTGTCGACCGCCGGTGTCGTGGCCAGCCGGGACCGCTCGGCCTTGGCCTTGCGCAGCACCCGGGCCCGCACCGCCAGCCGTCCCGCCGCTGCGTCGTCGAGATCGCCCTCGACCCGGGCCCACCAGGAGCCGCCCGCACCCGGCGGCGGTGCGACCTTGAAGGTGTCGATGGCCACACCGTCCTCGCGCACGAAGGCATCGGCACCGACGATCGACCCGCCGTGGAGGGCGACGACACCGGCGACCTTCGCGAACCACCCCGGCTGGTCCATGGCGACCACGTCGAGCTCGTCCAGCCCGGCATGTCCCTCGGGATCGTGGTCGCCGGGGGTCACCCGCGTGCGGACGTCGATGGGTCCGAGCGCGGAGGAGGTCATCAGCGCGTGGCGAACCACCGCCCGTGGTGACACGGCCGCGGCGTAGCGGCGCGGCAGCAGTGCGAGATGGGCGCGGACCAGCTCGGCATCGGCACCCAGTTCCGGCGCCAGCTCCTGGGCCGCGCGGGCGGTCACCACGGCACCACCGGCGACCACGTCCGGGTCGGTTGCATCGAACACGGCTCTCACCTTCGTCACGAGGCTCTCCACCAGGGAAGCGGTCCAGGCGCTCCAGGCGGTCGGTCCGGTGGCCCTCCCGTCGGCCACCGCCAGCAGGTGCAGCATCGCCAGGGTGGACCGGTCCCCCACCCGGCGCGCGACCTCGGCGACCTGGGCGGGGTCGGTCACATCCCGCTTCTGGGCGACGTCGGGCAGCAGCAGGTGGAGACGGACCATCCGTGCGATCCGCTCGACGGTGTGCGGCGCCGCGCCCATCCGCCGCGCCAGTGCCGACGCCAGCGGCACCCCGGTCTCGGTGTGCGGCTCGCCGAGCACCTTGCCGACGTCGTGGAGCAGCGCACCGAGGAACAGCGCCTCGCGATCCTCGACCTCCTGGAGGGTCTCCGCCGCCCAGGGTTCGCGGCGCACCAGCTCACCGAGCTCCGCGGCGGTGTGCCAGGCGTGACGGTCCAGGGCGTAGCGGTGGTAGGGGTTGCGCTGCGCCCGACCGCGCAGGGGCTCCCACTCGGGCAGCCACGCCGTCCACAC
>JAWLFQ010000044.1:0-19046 GCA_041685505.1 Nitriliruptoraceae bacterium | reverse complement strand
CCTCGGCACCGGCGCCGAGCAGCGCGTCGGTGACGTGGGATCCCAGGAAGCCGGCCGCACCGGTCACGACCACACGTGCACCCTCGAGGCGCTCCACGATCACCACTCCACCTTCCCAGCCTCCGGGCCACGCCGGGACCCACCGGGTCAGGCCCTCAGCCTACGGTGTCGGTGCCTGCCGCCGGCGAACAGCCACACCCGGGTGGCGAACCGACCTCCAGGCGCGCTCGCCCCGGGCGTGGTCACGGCCCACAGCCGTGGCCTACCCTGCCCGCTGCACGTCCGCATCCGCGGATGCTGCGGGCCCGTAGCTCAGCCCGGCAGAGCGCTGCCTTTGCATGGCAGAAGTCGTCGGTTCGAATCCGATCGGGTCCACCACACCACCCCGCGCACCCCACTGACCGCGGCGCCTAGGGTCCCCGCCGCGGGGACGGAACAGACGTCACGACCTCAGGGGACCGGATGTACGGGCGACGGATCGCCGCACCGCTGGGTGAAGCTGCGAGCACCGCCCGACGCCTCACCCTGGTGGGACCACCCCGCAGCGGCAAGGCCACCCTTGCGCGCACCTACGTCCACCGGCGGCACGGCAGCGTGATGGACCTCACGGACCCGGCATGCCGGGAGCGGGCCGCCGCCGACATCGATGGCGAGCTGGCCCGGCGCACGCCGCCCGTCGCGGTGCTCGAGCACCACCTCGTCGAGGGCCTCGCCGACCGACTGGCCTCGGTGCAGGCGGCCACGGACGCGACCGGGTCGGCCTGGCTCACCACCAGCTCGCGTCGCTCGCACACCCCGCCCGGCACCACGCGGATCTTCGTGGGCAGCCTGACCCTCGACGAGCGCGATCACGCGAGCGCACCGCGCTTCGTGCGTCGGCTCCTCGAGGGCGGGATCTCGGCCCTCACCGGGTGGACACCGTCGGATCCGGTGGAGGTGGGGACGCTCCTGCGGCGCGCCGCCGCCGGCGGGTTCCCCGAGCTGGCCGACCCCGTCGACCCGGTGGACGAGGCCCGGCCCCGGGGACACGCCGCGACCAACGCCGCGCTGGAGTCGTTGCTGACCGAGGGTCTGCTGGCCGCCGTGCGCGCCGCGAGCCGCCTTCGTCACCCGGGGGTGCTGCGCGAACTGCTCGCCCACCACGCGCGCGTCGCTGGCGCCGAGCCCGGATCCGACAACGCCGTGGCACGCGCGCTGGCCGTCAGTCCCCCGACCGTGCAGCGCTACCGCCAACTGCTGTACGACCACCATCTGCTGCTGGACCTCCCGTCGTGGCCGGAGGCGGTTGCGGAGGATGTCGGACCACGCCCCCGTAGCGATGCCCTGGTGTGCGACCCCGGCATCGCCGCCCACGCCCTCGGTCTCACCCCTGAGACCGTCGTGCACGCGGATCCGACCCGGGCCCGCGGGCTGCTGCTGACCCTGCTCGCCCACGACCTGCTGGTCCAGACCCAGTACGACGCGCCCGGTACCCGCCTGCTCCTGCACGCGCTCGCATCCGGCCGACGTGTGCTGGGCCTGGTGGGTCCCGAGGGTCGGGTGATCGGTGTCGACGCGGTCGCTACTGCACCCACCGACGGTGCGGCGGTCGCCGGGTTACAGGGGTTGGCCGCAACGGTCGGCGACCGGTGGGACGGCGGGGTGCTCCTCGCTCCCGTCGAGCGCGTCACCTCGCAGGAGGACGTGATGGTCAGCCCCCTTGCGGCACCCTGGCAGGTGCGCTGACCCATCCGCGCAGCCACCCGGCCCGCGCCGCAGCACCCTCTCGGGGTTCGCACCGTTGGCACTACCCTCCTGCGGGCGTGACGGGCCGGGTCGTAGCGTCCCGCCCCACGCACCGCACCCGCACGCAGGAGCGCACCCGTGACCGCAGACCCCTCCACCTGGTCCTTCGACACCCGGCAGATCCACGCCGGCGCCGCGCCCGACCCGACCACCGGGTCCCGCGCCACACCGATCTACCAGACCACCTCCTTCGCCCTCGGTGACACCGATCGCGCGGCCAACCTCTTCGGCCTGGCGGAGCCCGGCAACATCTACACCCGCATCATGAACCCCACCACCGACGTGGTGGAGCAGCGGATCGCCGCCCTCGAGGGCGGGGTGGCAGCCCTGGCCGTGGCCTCGGGCCAGGCCGCCGAGACCCTCGCGGTCCTCAACCTGGCCGAGGTCGGCGACCACATCGTCTCCTCCGCCTCGCTCTACGGCGGGACCTACAACCTGTTCGCCTACACCCTGCCCAAGCTCGGTATCGAGGTGTCCTTCGTCGAGGATCCGGACGACCTCGACGCCTGGCGGGCTGCCGCACGGGACAACACCAAGGCCTTCTACGGGGAGTCGATCGGCAACCCGAAGGTCGATGTGCTCGACATCAGCGGCGTCGCCGAGGTGGCCCACGAGGTGGGGGTGCCCCTGATCATCGACAACACGGTCGCCACCCCCTACCTGATCCGGCCCCTCGACCACGGCGCCGACATCGTCGTGCACTCGGCGACCAAGTTCCTGGGCGGGCACGGCACCGCGATCGCCGGGGTGGTCGTCGACGGCGGGCGGTTCGACTTCGGCGCCCATGCCGCGCGTTTCCCGGGCCTGACCACCCCCGACCCGTCCTACCACGGGCTGAACTACTGGGAAGCGCTCGGCAACGAGGGTGCCGCCTACGCCATCAAGCTGCGCGTGCAGCTGCTGCGCGATCTCGGACCGGCGCTCAGCCCCCACAACGCCTTCCTGGTGCTACAGGGCATCGAGACCCTGAGCCTGCGCATGGAGCGCCACGTGGCCAACGCACAGGCCCTGGCCGAGTGGCTCGAGCGCCACGAGGACGTCGAACGGGTCTGGTACGCCGGTCTCGCCTCCTCGCCCTGGCACGCCAACGCACAGCGCTACGCCCCGCGCGGACCCGGCGCCATCGTCTCCTTCGAGCTCGCCGGCGGGGTCGACGCGGGCAAGCGATTCGTGGACGGTGTGGCGCTGTTCAGCCACCTGGCCAACATCGGTGACGTGCGCAGCCTGATCATCCACCCGGCTTCGACCACGCACTCCCAGCTGACCCCGGAGCAGCAGCTGAGCACCGGCGTCACCCCCGGCCTGGTGCGGCTGTCGGTCGGCCTCGAGGGCGTGGACGACCTGATCGCCGACCTCGAGGCAGGCTTCGCTGCAGCGGCCGGTACCGGGTGACGTGAGCCACCTCCCCGCCACCGGAGCCTGGCGCGACGGCGACCCCATCGGGCGCCGTCGCTTCGCCATGGTCGGGCAGCTGCACCCTGAGCTCGGGGGGGAGCTGCCGGAGGTCACCATCGCCTACGAGACCTGGGGGACGCTGGATCCGGACCGCGACAACGCCGTGCTGGTCCTCCACGCCCTCACCGGCGACAGCCACGTCGTCGGGGATGTGGAGCCGGGTCACCCCACGCCGGGCTGGTGGCAGGGCTTGATCGGCCCCGGCTGCCCCCTGGACACCGACCGGTGGTTCGTGGTCGCACCGAACGTGCTCGGTGGCTGCATGGGCTCCACCGGGCCGGCGTCGATGGCACCGGACGGGCGACCGTGGGCATCGCGTTTCCCGCAGGTCACGATCCGCGATCAGGTCGACGCCGAGGTGGCGCTGACCGATCACCTCGGTATCGACACCTGGGCAGCGGTGATCGGCGGGTCGATGGGCGGGATGCGGGTGCTGGAGTGGGGTGTCGCCTACCCACAGCGGGTGCGGGCGATCGCACCGCTGGCGGTGTCCGCGGCCGCCACGGCGGACCAGATCGCGCTGCAGACGATCCAGATCCGTGCCATCGAGGATGACCCCAACTACCAGGGCGGGGACTACCTGCTGGCAGCCCACGAGGATGCGACCACGCCGGGTCCGCACACCGGGTTGGCCTTGGCACGTCGGCTGGCCCACTGGTCCTACCGCAGCCGCGAGGAACTGGGGCTGCGCTTCGGCCGCGACCCGCAGGACGGGGAGGATCCCCTGCGCGAGGGACGCTACGCCGTCCAGTCCTACCTCGATCACCACGGTCACAAGCTCACCTCCCGCTTCGACGCCGCCAGCTACGTGGTCCTGACACGGTCGATGAACCATCACGACGTGGGCCGCGGGCGGGGCGGGGTGTCCGCAGCGCTGCAGCGGGTCGATGCCGAGGTACTGGTGGCCGGGGTGGACTCCGACCGGCTCTACCCGCTGCTGCAGCAGCACGCGCTCGCCCATCAGCTGGGCGTGCCGGGTGACCGCGCCCACGTCATCCGCTCGCCCTACGGGCACGATGGCTTCCTGATCGAGCTGCGGCAGGTGCAGGCCCTGGTGCGCGAACTGCTGGCACGGGTGCGACCGCGCTGATCACCGCAGGGGGTGCACCGCCTGCACGGCCGCTCACCGCAGCATGGCGGTCCTGACGGCATCGAGTCGGCGCCCGGGCACCGAGGCGAGCGGTGGCCTGCACCAGCGCTCGGCGATGCGCCCGTCGAGCTGCAGGGCCGCCTTGAGCACCGCCGGCACCGACGAGCCGACCTCCGCGATCGCACCGGTGAAACGGGTCAGCCCCTCCTGCAGGGCAACCACCCGGTCGGTGTCCCCCGCGCTCGCTGCGGCACCGATCGCCACAGCCTGACGCAACCGCAGGTTGGACACCGCCAGGATCGACCCATCGACGCCGTCGGCCAGCGCCCGTGCCAGGGTCGGTGCGTGGCCCGTCACCACGCCGAAGCCGGCGATCTCGCGGGTGGCGGCGACGAAGCCAGCGCGCCGCTCCGCATCGGGTGAGGAGTCCTTCATCCCCACGATGCGCTCGTGCGCGGCGATACGCCGCACGGCGTCGGGGGTCAGGGGCGAGCCGGCCAGTTGCGGGATGTGGTAAGCGAGCAGATCGACCTCCGCACGTTCTGCGACCGCGAGGTGGCACTCGGCGACCTCGTCAGCGGTCAGGGGTTGCAGGTGCGGGGGCAGGACGAGCACCACGTCGGCGCCGGCCGCAGCCAACCGTGCCACGTCCCGATGCAGCGCGGCCAGGGTCGGGCCCGAGGCCCCCGCGACCAGCACCGGTGCGGGCCCTGGTCCCGATCCGCTCGCATCCAGCACCCGACGTGCCGTGGCGGTCACCTCGGCACGCTGCTCGGGGTCGAGGAGGCTGCCCTCACCGGTGGTCCCGGCGACGAGCACGCCGCTGGCGCCGTCGTCGATAGCGGCCTGCACCACGGACCCGACCCCCACGGGATCGATGGTGTCAGGATCCACCAGGGGGGTGACCAGCGCCGGGAGGGCTCCCGACACCGCCCGCGGTCCTCGCCTCGGGTTGGTACGCATAGTGCGGTCCTTCTCGGTCGGTAGCCTCGCGACGATGCTGCGCTGGTTGCTCCTGCGGGTCTACCGCATCCCGTCCACGCCGACGAACCCGACGCCGGCTGCCCTCGGCTGCCACGCCGAGGAGGTCACGGTGCCCGCCGCCGACGGGCGTCGGTTGCGCGGGTGGTTCCTGCCTGCCGGTGACGGCCGACACAGCGTCGCGGCGCCGGCCTCCGAGCGCGATGTCCCGGGACCGGCAGTGGTGCTGCTCCACGGCTGGGGGAGTTCCGCGAGCGATCTGCTTCCCGCCGCGCCGGGGCTGGTGGCAGCCGGCATCTCGACCTTGCTGATCGACGCGCGCGGGCACGGTCGCAGCGACGCCGTGGACTTCATGTCGATGCCGCGCTTCGCCGAGGATCTGGAGGCAGCCGTCGCCTGGCTGCGCCGGGATCCGCGCGTCGACCCCGACGGCATCGGTGTGATCGGGCACTCGGTAGGCGCGGGTGCGGCCCTGTTGAGTGCATCCCGTGACCCGCGGATCGCCGCCGTGGTACCGATCGCCTCGATGGCGCACCCTGCCGAGCTGATCCGCGCATCCCGCGGACTGCGACCGGCGCCACGTGGGGTGGCGGACCGGGTCCAACGCACGATCGAGGACACCATCGGGCAGCGCTTCGACAGCTTCGCGCCCGTGGCCACCATCGCGCGGATCGACGCCCCCATCGTGGTGGTGCACGGGACGCGGGACCGCACGGTGCCACCGGGGGATGCCGCCCGGCTGGTGGACGCCGCCGGCGGTCGCGCCCGGTTGCGCCTGGTGCCCGGAGCGGATCACCGCTCCATCGGACCGTTCCTGCCCGTGGTACCCGAGCTCGCCGCACAGTTGCACCGCTGGTTGACCACCGAGCGGGCCCGGACCGGTTGAGCGATCGCGCGGCTAGGGTCCCCACGTCGCGGCGGACCGCCGTCGCGCCGTCACGGCGAGGTCATCGTGTCCGCTCTCTACCGCGTGGGCTCCGCGCTGTTCCTGGCCGGCTTCCGCGCCCTCGGGGTCGATCTGCGCGTGCAGGGCGCGGAGCGGATCCCGGCACAGGGCCCCGTGGTGCTGGCCAGCAACCACATCGGGTACCTCGACTTCGCCTTCGTCATGCTCGCGCCACCCGCACCCCGCCGGGAGGTCCGCTTCCTGGCCCGGGACGACTTCTTCCGCAACCCGGTGACCGGGTTCCTCCTGCACCGGCTCGGCCAGATCCCCGTTGACGTCCACGGTGACGCGATGCGCTCCGCCGACGCGGCGCGTCGCGCCCTCGAGGACGGTGAGGCCCTGGGCATCCACCCCGAAGGCACGATCAGCCCCTCCTTCGTGCCGCGTCGCGGGAAGTCCGGCGTGGTCCGCCTCGCCGACAGCGCAGGTGCACCGATCGTGCCCGTCGCGGTGTGGGGCAGCCAACGCCTGCTGACCAAGGGACGCCCCGTCCGACCCACCCGGGGGGCCGCCGTGGTGGTGCGCTACGGCGAGCCCTTCCGTCCCACGGCACGCACGTCGATGCTGCGCACCGCCGAGGTGATGCAGCGCATCGAGCAGGAGCTCGCACGGGCGCAGGCCAGCTACCCGCAGCGACCCGGGCCACCGCCCCACGACTGGTGGCAGCCGGCGCACCTCGGTGGCTCGGCACCCACACCCCAGGCTGCGGAGGACGCCATCCGCCAGCAGAACGCGCTGCGGCGCGCCCACCGCCAGGCACGCGGCCAGGCCGACGCCAGCTGACACCGCTGGCAGCAGGGGCCACCTGCCATGCGGGGTCCAGCCACGCGACGGCCCGGCGCACGGGGGACGCACCGGGCCGTCGGGAGGACGTGCGGACACGACCTCGTGCAGGTCAGCGTCATCGCCCCCGACGCGGTCACGTGCGCCCTTCGGGCCGTGCGTTCAACGCACGAAGCGGTCCCTGCGCGGCCCGTGCCCGGCCTGCGACCGAACCGGGGTAGCGTTCCTGTGGATAGACCTGTGGGAGTGTGGATGATCGCATCGGGGGAACTCCACAGGTGGAACCACAGGTGTGGAACTCGCTCCCACCCAGGCGTGCCCACCTACGGCGAGCAGGGGATCGACACCCGATGAGCACCACGGCCGGCGACACCTCGACGCGCGACATCGTCGAACTGCTCCAGCAGCTCGGCGCGCACATGCACGCCGTGGGCAGCCGGTTCGCTGCCCGTGAGTCGCTCCATGCCACCGACGTCCAGGCCCTCTCGGCCCTCGCGATGGCCGGCGGCCATCTCGGCGCGGGCGAGCTGTCCCGGGCACTCGAGCTGTCCTCGGGTGCGACGACCCGGCTGATCGATCGCCTCGAACGCGTCGGCCACGTGGCCCGTTCCACCGATCCCGACGACCGTCGACGCCGCGTGGTGGCCATCACCACCTCGGCCCAGACCACCGCCGGCGAGTACTTCGGTTCCCTGGCCGCCACGATCGAACGGGTCCTCGAACCCTACGACCCCGCCGAGCGTGAGGTGCTGCGCCGCTTCCTCCACGAGGTCGTCACCGCGATGGAGAGGCACGGGCGCAGCTGAGGGTGCGCGGGGCACCGCACGCCCACCACCGCCCGCGCAACGCAGGTGGCCGGCCCCAAGGCCGGCCACGTCTGCGATGCGCGGGCGTCAGATCGAACGCGGCTCCTCCCACAGGGCCTCGTCGAGCTCCTGATCCCGCTTCTTCTTCATGACCACGGCCGCGACGGCGGCGCCGGCAGCCGCGATGGCGGCGAACAGCCCCGCCCTGGAGCCCTTCTTCGACGTGCCGTCGATCTCTTCGTTGAGCTCCTCGATGCGATCGGAAGCCTTCGACTGCAGCTGCTTGCCCTTCTTCTCCGCCTTCTTGCGGAGCTGCTCGGCTTCCTTCTCCAGCTTGTCGACCTTCTTGGCCATCCGCGTCTTGCCCACGGGCTCCTCCTCGGTGCTGACGACGTCGGTGTTCCTCGGGAGCGCGGAGGGCCGGTGGCCACCAACCCGCCACGACCTCCCTCGGCTCGTCCCATGAACATAGCGGCCACGGAACGGCGACGACCCGGTCGGCGGACCCCCATCGGTCCAGGACGCGGGACCATCGTCCCTGCAGCGGGGCACCGGCGGTACGTAGGGTCGGGGGAACGCGGACGTCGATGCGTGCGGCACGACGTCGGGAGGTGCGTGAGATGGACGCGCCAACGTCACGCAGCCAGACCCCGGCTGTGGTCCTGGACCGGGTCGAACTCGACGCGCTGTTCGCGGAACTCGTGCGACAGGACTACGAGGTCCGCGGCCCGACCCTGCGTGACGGGGTCATCGTCCACGATGTGCTCGCCGGCGCGGATGACCTCCCGCGCGGCGTCGGTGACGAGCAGAGCCCCGGTCGGTACCGCACCACGGAGCGCGCAGACGAGGCGTTGTTCGGCTACGCGGTCGGCCCGGGCAGCGCGAAGCGGGCGCTGTTCCCGCCACGTCAGCCGCTGTGGAGCGCGGTCTCGGTGGGCGACGCCGATTTCCGCATCGACGAGGCCGAGCGCAGCGCACCGCGCGTCGCGCTGCTCGGTCTGCGCCCCTGCGAACTCGCGGCGATCGCGGTCCAGGATCGCGTGCTGCTGCACGGCACCGTCCCCGACGAGGTCTACACCGCGAACCGTTCCGACCTGCTGCTGATCGGCGTGGAGTGCGGTGACCCGGCCGCGACCTGCTTCTGCGCCTCGATGGGGACGGGACCGGGGACCGACCACGGTGCGGACCTGCTGCTGACCGAGCTGCTCGACGGCGAGCACCGGTTCCTGCTGCGTGCACCCACCTCCGCCGGTCAGGCGCTCGTCGAGGCGCTGGACACCCGACCTGCCACCGAGGAGGACCTCGGAGCACGCGCTGCGGTCCTCGAGCGCGCGACCGAACGGATCGAACGCGACCTCGACACCGAGGGGGTGCACGACCTGTTGCTCGGCAACCTCGAGCATCCGCGCTGGGACGACATCGCGCAGCGCTGCCTGGCCTGTGGCAACTGCACCCTGGTCTGCCCGACCTGCTTCTGCACCACCGTCGAGGACACCACCGACCTCGCGGGCACGAGCGCGTACCGCGAACGTCGGTGGGACTCCTGCTTCTCCCTGGACTTCACCCACACCGGACCGGCGAGCGTGCGCAACACCACGCGCGCCCGGTACCGGCAGTGGCTCACCCACAAGCTGGCCACCTGGATCGACCAGTTCGACACCTCGGGCTGCGTCGGTTGCGGACGGTGCATCACCTGGTGCCCCGTCGGCATCGACCTGACCGCCGAGGTGGCGACGATCGCACGCACCTGTGAGGACCCTGCGACCCCGGCGAGGAGCTGACCCACCACCCAGCTCGTGGAGGTCCAGCACCATGACCGTCCTTGACGCCCCCCTCGAGGTGCCGACGCGCGGTGCCCTGACCAGCCGCCCGTACCGCATCTCCTCGGTGCGCCACCAGACCCATGACATCGTCACGATCGACGTGGCGCCGCAGCAGCACCCGATCGCCTTCGAACCGGGCCAGTTCGACATGGTCTACGTCTACGGCGTGGGCGAGGCGGCGATCTCCATCTCCTCCGACCCCGCCTCGCCGGGACTGCTGTCGCACACGATCCGGGCGGTGGGCTGGGTCACCAGAGCCCTCAACGACCTGCAGCCGGGGACCACGATCGGGATCCGGGGTCCCTACGGCCGACCATGGCCGCTGCAGGAGGCCCAGGGCAAGGACCTGGTCGTCATCGCCGGCGGGATCGGGATGGCGCCCGTGCGCCCCGCGATCGTCCAGGCCCTGCGCGAGCGGGAACGCTTCGGGCGCATCGTGCTGCTGACGGGCGCCCGCAGCCCCCGGGACCTGGTCTTCCGCGATGACCTCGATCGCTGGCACACGGACCGTGACATCGACGTCCACGTCACCGTGGACAGCGCCGTGCGCGGCTGGAGCGGACGGGTCGGGGTGGTCACCAAGCTGATCCCACGGGTGCCCTTCGACCCGGAGAACAGCGTCGTGCTGGTGTGCGGGCCCGAGGTGATGATGTGGTTCTCCGCCGAGGCGCTGCTGGCGCGCGGGGTCCCCGCCGACCGCATCTACGTGACGCTGGAGCGCAACATGAAGTGTGGCCTCGGCAGCTGCGGACACTGCCAGCTCGGCCCGGTGTTCGTGTGTCGCGACGGACCGGTGTTCAGCTGGAACGAGGTCTCGGAGCTGCTCGACGTCCGGGAGCTGTGAGGGGGTGGGTGCCGTGACCGACGAGATCGGCCGTCCGAGCGTGGCGGTGTGGAAGTTCGCCTCCTGTGACGGGTGCCAGCTGTCCCTGCTCTCGGCCGAGGACGAGCTGCTGACCATCGCGGGCGAGATCCACATCGCCTACTTCCTCGAGGCCACCCGGGAGGTCGCCGACGGCCCCTACGACATCTCGCTGGTGGAGGGCTCGATCACCACCCCCGCCGACGCCGAACGCATCCGAAGGGTCCGTGAGGTCTCGACCACGCTGATCACGATCGGGGCGTGCGCGACCGCCGGGGGCATCCAGGCGTTGCGCAACTTCGGGGACATGGAGGCCTTCCGCTCCCAGGTCTACGCCGAACCGCAGCACATCGAGGCCCTGGCCGACTCCACGGCGATCGCCGAGCACGTGCCGGTGGATCTCGAGCTGCGGGGGTGCCCCATCGAGACCAGCCAGCTGGTGGAGGTCATCAACGCGATCCTGTCGGGACGCAAACCCGTGGCGCCCACCGTCTCGGTGTGCGTCGAGTGCAAGCTGCGTGGCAACGTGTGCGTCACCGTCGCCCACGGCACCCCCTGCCTCGGCCCGGTCACCCAGGCTGGCTGCAACGCACGGTGCCCGTCCTTCGACCGTGGCTGCTACGGCTGCTTCGGACCCGCGGAGTCCCCCAACACCGCCTCGCTGGCCACCTGGCTGACCGAGGAGTTGGCCCTGGAACACCCGGAGTTGGTCCGGCTGTTCCGGACCTTCAACGCCGATGCCCCGGCCTTCCGCCGGGAGTCGCGCCGGCACGAGCCACGGACCGAGGAGGTGGCGACGTGAGCCACAGCCACGACCGCACCATCTCGGTGGAAGCGCTGGCCCGTGTCGAGGGTGAGGGCGCCATGCACGTCGAGGTGGCCGACGACCACGTCGAACGGGTGCAGTTGCGCATCTACGAACCACCGCGCTTCTTCGAGGCGATGCTGCGTGGCCGGGACTTCACCGAGCCGCCGGACATCACCGCCCGGATCTGTGGGATCTGCCCCGTCGCCTACCAGCTCTCGGCGATCAACGCGCTCGAATCGCTGTGCGGTGTCGGGACCCCACAGGGCACCCCGTTGCCCGACGGGATCGGGCAGCTGCGACGGCTGCTGTACTGCGGCGAGTGGATCGAGAGCCACGTCCTGCACGTGTTCCTGCTCCACGCTCCCGACTTCCTCGGCTACCAGGGTGCGATCGAGATGGCCGCGGATCATCGCGAGCTGGTCGAGATGGCGCTCCGGCTCCGCAAGGCGGGCAACACCCTGCTCGAGGTGGTGGGGGGCCGGGCGATCCACCCGATCAACGTCCGGCTCGGGGGCTTCCACCGCGCACCGACCGCAGCGGAGCTCCAGGCGCTGACCGGTGAGCTCGAGTGGGGGCGCGAGGCCGCCATCGAGACCACCCGGCTGGTCGCCGGCTTCACCTTCCCCGAGCTCCGCCAGGACCACGCCTTCGTGGCGCTGCGTCCCGAGCTGGACACCCTCCCGCCGGGAGCGACGGGCTACCCCCTCGAGGGTGGACGGCTGGTCAGCACCACGGGTATCGACGCGCCGATCGACAGCTGGCCCGAGTACCTCCACGAGGAGCAGGTCCCCCACTCCACGGCCCTGCACGGCCGCATGCGCTCGGGTGAGACCTACCTGGTCGGGCCAGCGGCCCGGATGGCGCTCAACCTCGACCGGCTGCCGGACGAGCTGGCCGCCCTCGCCGAGGAGGTCGGGTGCACCACAGCGGTGACCAACCCCTTCCGCAGCATCATCGTGCGGGCGCTGGAGACCGTCTACGCCTTCGACGAGGCGCTGCGGTTGATCGACGCCTACCAGCGGCCCACTCCGGCTGCGGTCGAGGTCACCCCCGTCGCCGGGGTCGGCCACGGCGCCACCGAGGCCCCCCGCGGCATCCTGTACCACCGCTACGGGCTGGCGGCGGACGGCACGATCACCGACGCGACGATCGTGCCGCCGACCTCCCAGAACCAGCCCGCGATCGAGGCGGACCTGGTCGGCTTCGTGCAGGACCACCTCCACCTCGACGACGACGACCTGCAGTGGCAGTGCGAGCAGGCGATCCGCAACTACGACCCCTGCATCTCCTGCTCCACCCACTTCCTGGACCTCCACATGGAGCGACGATGACGATCCTGGTGCTCGGTGTGGGCCATCCCGACCGCGGCGACGATGCCGCCGGACCCCTGGTCGCGGCCGCCGTCGAGGGGGTGGAGGGCATCACCGCGCGGGCGGTGACGGCGGACCCCAGCGCGATCCTGACCGACCCGCTGTGGACACGCGCGGACCGGGTCTACCTGGTGGACACCGTCCGGACCGGGGCGCGCCCGGGCACGGTGCACCGCTGGGCCGGGGCGCGGCTGGCCGAGCATCTGCCGGCGACGGGGGGTGGCACCCACGACCTGGGGGTCGCCACGACCCTGCAGCTGGCCGCCGCGCTCGACCGGGTACCGACGGGCCTGACGGTGATCGGCATCGAGGGCGGCTGCGTCGAGGTGGGGACGCCACCCAGCCGGCCGGTGCGCCACGCCGTCGCGATGGTCGCTGCGGCGCTGGCCGCGGACGCCGGTCACGGCGACCAGGTCGATGCGCTGGAGGTCGCGGTACGGATGCGCGACCTACAGGTCACCGTCGGCACCGGCGAACATCGCCACGTGCGCCTCGGTGAGGGCTGAACGCGCCTCCTCGTCGCTGATCGTCGGTTCGAGGTCGCCGGCCTGCGGACCGTACGCGCCGAACTGTGCGTGGTTCATCCCCTCGACCTCCACCATCCGGGCGTCCTCGGGCAGCAGCCCGCGCCGCTCGGCGATGTCCTGCGGGGTTGCCAGTCCGTCACGGCTCCCGGAGACCGACAGCACGGCCAGCTCATCGCGGTCCGCGAGCCCCGCACCCGCGGTGGCGAAGGAGGCCCACAGCGTCAGCCCGTCGATCGTGCCCGGCTGCTGCTCACCGAGCCAGCTCGCCGCCATGGCACCGCCCAGCGAGTGTCCGCCCACCCACCACCGCTCGATGCCGGGGCTGTCCGCGATCAGGCCGTCCGCACGGGAGCGGCCGAAGACGGCCAGGTTCAGCGGCATGCGCGGGATCAGCACCAGGGTGTCGGTCGCGGCGACGATGGGTCCCCAGCTGGCCACGTAGGCCTCGCGGTGCACGCGGGCACCGGGGTAGAACACGACGCCGCGGCGCGGCTCGACGCCGGCCGGTCGCAGCTCGACCACAGGACCGAAGGTGACCTCCACCTCGGGATCGTCGACCACGGCCTGGAGCGGACCCGGCTCGGCCGGCCGTGCGAAGCTCGCCCACAGCACGAAGGCGATGAGCAGGAGCCCGAGCAACGCGGCGAGCACCTTCACGATCGTCCGCAGACGCCAGCGACGGCGTCCGCGCCGTCGGCCGTGGGGCTGCGCACCGTCGGGCACCGCAGCGTCGTCGGTCGGCCGCTGCCGGCCCGGTGACATCAGCAGATCCTCGGCAGCTGCTCGCCGAGCGGCAGGTCGACGACCCGTCGCGCACCGAGCCCGGTGCGGGCCACGACGATCCCGTGGTGGGCGTCCACGACCTCCCCCACGCGGACGGCGTCACGCCCCTGGGGGTGGGTGTGCATCGCCGCGAGGACCTCCTCGGCGACCTCGGGTGCGACCACCGCGACCAGTTTCCCCTCGTTGGCGACGTGCGTCGGGTCCAGTCCGAGGAACCCACAGGCCGCCGCCACGTCGGGCGGGACGGGCACGTCGCGTTCGACGTACTCGATGCCGCTGCCGCCGGACTCGGCGAGCTCGCACAGCACCGCGGCGAACCCGCCACGGGTGGCGTCGCGCAGGGCCCGGACCCCACCCCCGGGGCCGGCGGCCAGCATGGTCTGCACGAGCCCTGACAGCGGCGCGGAGTCGGTGCGCAGCTGCGACTCGAACTCCAGCCCCTCGCGCAGGCTCATGATGGCCATCCCGTGCTCGCCGATCGGACCGCTGAGCAGCACCTGGTCGCCGGGGCGGACCCGCTTCGGCGACAGCTCCACGCCCTCGGGGACCACGCCGAACCCGGCGGTGGTGATGGTCAGCCCGCCCCGGTCGCGCGCCTCGACGACCTTGGTGTCGCCGGTGACCACCCGGACCTCGGCGGCGGCGGCGGCCCGGCCCATGTCCTCGGCGATCCGGCCGAGGGTGGCGAGCTCGAGGCCCTCCTCGAGCACGAAGGCCGCCGACAGTGCGGTCGGGATCGCACCCGACATGGCGATGTCGTTGACGGTGCCGTTGACGGCGAGGTCCCCGATGCTGCCACCGGGGAAGATGATCGGTGTGACGACGTAGCTGTCGGTGGAGAAGGCGAGGCGGCCACCGCCGGTCGGCATGGGCAGCACCACCGCGTCATGGGAGGGGTCCTCCACACCACCACCGAAGGCGGGACGGAACAGGTGCTCGATGAGCTCCGCCGACAGCCGCCCACCACCCCCGTGGCCGGTGACGATGCGCTCGTGGTCGCGCAGGGGCAGCGGGCAGCTCCAGGACTCCGCAGCCACGGCGGTCACGACCTGATCCTCGGTGCTCACGCGTCCACCTTCTCGGTCACATCCAGGCGGCGGTACTGGTAGTAGGCCGCACAGGCACCCTCGGAGGACACCATCGTGGCACCCAGTGGCGAACGCGGGGTGCAGGCGAGGCCGAACTGCTCGCACTCGTTGGGCTTGATGAGCCCCTGGAGCACCTCACCGGAGCGGCACAGGGGCGACTCCTCCACGTGCAGATCGGTGACCTCGAAGCGGTGCTCGGCGTCGAAGTCGCGGTAGGCCTCGGACAGCCGCCACCCGCTGGCCGGGATGACCCCGATGCCGCGCCACGCCCGGTCGCACACCTCGAAGACGTCAGCGAGTACCGCCTGGGCGGCGGGGTTGCCGCCCGACCTGACCGCGCGTGGGTAGGCGTTCTCCACCTCGGCGCGGCCCTGCTCGAGCTGGAGCAGGGCGCGGCGGATGCCCTCGAGCACGTCGAGAGGCTCGAAGCCGGTGACCACGATCGGCACGTCGAACCGTTCGACCAGCGGGCCGTACTCGCCGGTGCCCATCACGGTGTTGACGTGGCCGGCGGCCAGGTAGGCGTCGACCTGGGTGTCGGGTGAGGAGGCGATGGCGGCGATCGCCGGGGGGACCAGCACGTGGCTGACCAGCATGGAGAAGTTGGTGAGGCCACGTCGCTTCGCTTCGACGACGGTCATGGCGTTGGCGGGCGCGGTGGTCTCGAAGCCGATACCGAAGAACACGACCTGCTTGTCGGGGTTGTCCGCGGCGATCCGCACGGCGTCGAGGGGGGAGTAGACGACGCGGATGTCCCCGCCGTTCGAGCGGATCTGGAACAGGTCGTGGTGGCTGCCGGGGACCCGCAGCATGTCACCGAAGGAGCAGAAGATGACCTCGTCACGGGCGGCGATGGCCAGGGCCTTGTCGATGGTCTCCAGCGGCGTGACACACACCGGGCAGCCGGGCCCGTGGATCAGGCGCACCTTGTCGGGCAGGAGCTGGTCGATGCCGTTGCGCACGATCGAGTGGGTCTGTCCGCCGCACACCTCCATCAGCGCCCAGGGGCGGGTGACGATGCGCTCGATCTCCTCGAACTGCTGCGCCGCGAGATCGGGGTCGTTGAACTCGTCGAGGTACTTCACGTCGGACCTCCCGCCCCGCTGGGCTCCGCGGAGAGCTCCGCAGGCTCCTCCCCCAGCTCCTCTGCGAGGCTGCCCATGGAACGGATCAGCTCGAGGGTCTCCAGGGCCGACTCCTCGTCGATACGGGTGATGGCGAAGCCGACGTGGACCAGGGTGTAGTCGCCCACCTCGGCCTCGGGCAGGTAGGCCAGGCAGACGTCCTTGCGGATACCGCCGAAGTCCACCGCCGCCATCGGCGTGCCCTGCTCGTCGCGGATCTCCTCGATCCGTCCAGGGACTCCCAGGCACATGGTCGTTCCTTCTGTGGTCGGTGCGGTCGGTACGGTCGGAGTGCGGCGATCAGCTCGTCGGGCCGCGGTGGCGTGCCGCGACCACGGCGAGCTGCCCGTAGGCGAGCCCGCCATCGTTGGGCGGGACCAGGCGGTGGGTCAGCACGTCGAAGCCGGCCTCCTCGAGCTGCGCGCGGGTGCGGGTCGTGAGCCAGGCGTTCTGGAACACCCCGCCGGTCAGGCCCACCGTACGCGGTCCGCCGCCCGCTGCCACCCGGTCGGCCACCGCGACGATCGCCGCCGCGACCGCGAGGTGGAACCCGGCCGCGATCGCGGCCGCGTCCACACCTGCCAGGACATCGGCGACCACCTCGACGAGCACCGACGCCGGGTCCAGCAGCAACGGGCGGTCGCCGTCGTCGGACGTGCTGATGGCGAACCGGTACGGGCGTGCCGCGTGGTCGGGGTTGCCTGCCTCGGTGAACGCATCGGCGAGCCACTCGAGCTCGATCGCGGCCTGACCCTCGTAGCTGATGGCCTGCCGGACACCCAGCAGCGCGGCGACGGCGTCGAACAGCCGACCGGCAGAGGAGGTCGGCACGCAGGCGAGGTCACGCTCGAGCTGCTGGCGCAGCAGGTGCCGCTGTGCGCCCGTCATCGCCGCCACACAGGGCAGCCGCTCGTCCCACTCGAGCCCGGCTGCCCACAGCTGGGCCAGGGCCATCCGCGCGGGGTTGGACACCGCGGCATCACCCCCGGGCAGCGGCACCGTCGCCAGGTGGGCGGCCCGGGTGGCGCCAGCCTGGTCGGCCAGGAGGAACTCCCCGCCCCACACCGTGTGGTCCGCGCCGTACCCGGTCCCGTCGAAGGCCGCGACGAGGGTGAGCTGATCCGCAGGCAGGCCGTGCTCGGCGAGCAACGCCGCCGCGTGTGCGTGATGGTGCTGGACCGCTTCGAGCCGGTCGCGGTGGTGGCGCCGCGCCCATGCATGGGTCGTGTAGCCGGGGTGCGGATCGACGGCCACGTGGACCGGCGAGATCTGGAAGAAGGTGGTGAGCTGCTCCGCTGCGTCTTCGAAGGCCTCCAGGGTCTCCAACGCACCCAGGTCACCGATGTGCTGGCTGAGCCAGGCCTGGTGCCCCGACCCGACCCCGAGGGTGTTCTTCAGCTCCCCACCGACCGCGAGCATCGCGGGTGCATCGCTGGGCAGCGCCAGGGGCACGGGTGCATCACCGCGGGAACGGCGGATCGGGACCACCTCGCCGCCGATCAGCCTGACGACACCGTCGTCACAGGGCACGTGGATCGGGCGGTCGTGGGTGAGGAAGCCATCGACCAGCGGTGTCAGACGCGCACGCGCATCGGCGTCGTCGAAGCAGATCGGTTCGCCCGCGACGTTGCCGCTGGTCATCACCAGCACCGGTGGGACGGTGACGTGCGCATCCTGGCTGGCGGCGAGCAGCAGCTCGTGCAGCGGCGTGGAGGGCAGCATCACACCCAACCAGGGGTTGCCGGGCGCGACCCCCTCGGCAACGACCGGCAGATCCGGTGGCCGGCTCTGCGTCACCTCCGCCGAGGGCGACCGTCGTCTGGCCAGCACGACGGGACGCTGCGGCGAGCGCAGCGCCGCGAGCTCCGCCGGGGCGAGGCGCGTGATGGTGGCTGCCACCTCGACGTCGGTGACCATCACCGCGAAGGGCTTGTCGGGTCGCTGTTTGCGCGCGCGCAGTCGCGCGACCGCCTCCGCGGAGGTCGCGTCGCAGGCCAGGTGGTAGCCGCCGACGCCTTTGAGCGCGACGGTGCCCCCCGCGGCGAGGGTGCGTTGCGCGGCCACCAGCGCCGCCTCGGTGCCCGTCGCCGGCGCAGCCGCGGCCGTGATCCCCGGCGGCCCGGCAGGTGCGGCGACCGGACCGCCACCCGGCTGGTCCGGGGTCGGCTCGTAGCGCAGGGCCGGGCCACAGTCCGGGCAGGCGATCGGTTGTGCGTGGAAACGGCGATCGGTGGGATCGTGGTACTCACCCGCGCACTGCCGGCACATCGCGAAGTCCGCCATGGTCGTGGCGGGACGGTCGTAGGGCAGCGATCGGATGATGGTGAAGCGGGGTCCGCAGTCGGTACAGGTGATGAAGGGGTGGCGGTAGCGGCGGTCGGCCGGATCGAACAGCTCGGTACGACAGGCCTCGCAGATCGCGACGTCGGGGGGGACCAAGGTCGCGATCGCGCCACCGGACGGGCTCGCAACGATGCGGAATCCCTCGTCCACCGCCACCGCGTCGGAGCCCGAGGGTTCCAGGGTGGTGACCTCGACCTCACCGACCCGCGACAGCGGTGGCGCCTCGGCGCGCAGCCGCTGCACGAAGCGCGTCAGATCAGGGTCGGTGCCCTCTGCCTCGATGAAGACACCGGCCGCGTCGTTGCCGACGTGGCCCACCAGCCCCAGTTCGTGGGCGAGGCGGTGGACGAAGGGGCGGAACCCCACGCCCTGGACGATGCCCGTGACCCGCACCCCGATCCGGGCCCGTGGGGACGCCATCCTGCCTCCGATCCCTGCACAGCCGGTGGTGTGGCGTCGTGGCGGCGACCCC
>JAWLFQ010000126.1:1801-4850 GCA_041685505.1 Nitriliruptoraceae bacterium | reverse complement strand
CGCGGTGGCGTCGGTGTGCCCGACCGCGGCCTCGAGGAGCCGGACGAGCTCAGGTTCCTCCCAGCTCCGCTTCACCCAGTCGCGACGCGACGGTGAGGTGTAGTGGTCCACCGCGCCGGCGTAGGCATCGCTGTCCGGCACCGGCTCGGGGTGGGGGGGTGCGCTCACCGGGGGATCCTCCGATGGCCGCGAGAGCATGTGGTGCGGCAGTGGGATGCGGTCGCCGGCAGGATAGCCCTCGGTCGCCAGCGGCTCGGAGGGCCGGGTGGGAGCTGGGGCCGGGTGTCGTTGCGGTCCCGGGCGCCGGGTGGCAGCTGGGCCCGGGGGCCGCTCAGGCCCCGATGTCGACGCCGGTGCGCCGCACGAATCGGGTCACCGTCGCCGCGACCGTCACGTCGATCGGGGCTGCATCCGCTCCGGGTGCGACCGCCTCGAGACGTTGCGGATCGAGGTGGTGGCCGCTCGGCCCCATGGTCGCCAGATCGACGGCCAGGGCGGGGGTGACCGGGACGCTGGTGCGGACCGTCTCGACCCCACGGGCCGCGAAGGCCGGCGCCAGCTCCGCAGCGATCCGGGCGCCCTTGCCACCGGGGACGCCCAACATCCCGAACCGCTCGCGGAGCTCGGCGAGGTGGTCCGGCTCGGCAGTGGCCACGACCAGCGTGCCGCCGGGTACCACGAGGCGGGCGAACTCCGCGGCGTTGCGGGGGGCGAACACGTCGAGGAGCACGGCCACCGACCCGGCACGCAGGGGCAACCCGTCCCACACGTCGGCGACGATGGCGTTCGCCCGGGTGTGGCAGCGGGCAGCGCGTCGGGCAGCAGCTTTGGCGACGTCGACCGCCAGACCGGTGCGGTCGGGCATCGCGTCGAGGACAGCGGCGAGGTAGGTGCCCGGGCCGGCGCCCACCTCGCAGACGATGCCGGCTGGCAGGGTTCGACGTCGGCGCTCCCTGCCCATCTGCTGTGCGTCATCGGCCGGTTCCACGCCGGCGTCGTGGCGGCCACCTGCCTCACCGACGCCTCCCGCATCCACGCCAGCCGCACCGATTCCCGCGTCATCGACTCCCGCCGCATCGACGCCTGCCGGATCGGCGTCTGCCAGTTCGGCGTCTGCCAGTTCGGCGTCTGCCAGTTCGGCGACCGCCGCATCGACGTCTGCCGCATCGACGTCTGCCGCATCGACGTCTGCCGCATCGGCGACCGCCGCGCGCACGACCGCCGCGTGGACGCGCGTCAGGACACCGGCCTCGTGCACCCGCATCCGTCGATCCAGCATCGCTGGGCTGTCTCCACCGTGAGGGGGACGGCTGGCGGTGAGGGTGGCGTAGCCCTGCCTGGCGAGGTCGAACCGGTGGCCGTGGGGGCATCCGAGCACCCGAGCGTTCTCTAGCAGCCGCCCGCCGTCGTGGGGGCAGGCGAGCGCGGCGAGGACCTCCGGCTCCATCATGGACGATCGGTGCGACGCCAGCGCCAGCGCACCGCGACCGCGGCCGATCCAGCGAGCAGCACCGCGGCACCGCTGACCACCGACACCAGGGGAAGCGTGGCGACGAGCACGGCGCAGCCGGCGACCCCGCTGATCGCGATCCACCGCGGCCAGCGTCGCTCCGATGGGGTCAGGGTCACGGCCGAGGCGTTGGCGATCCCGTAGTAGAGCAACACGCCGAAGGAGCTGAAGCCGATCGCGCCACGCAGGTCGATCGGGGTCGCCAGCAGGACGATCACCGCGGCAGCGATGGCTACCTCGGCGACATGCGGGACCCTGGTGCGCGTGGACACCCGTGCCAGCGCTGCCGGCAGATGACCATCGCGGGCCATGGCGAAGGAGGTGCGGCTGACACCGACCAGCAGGCTCAGCAGCACCCCGGCGCTGGACAGAGCAGCGCCGGCGCGCACCACGGGTGAGACGGCGGCGAAGCGGCCGGCCTCCACGGCCGTGGCCAGGGGGGCGTCGGCGCCCGCGAGCTCGCCAGGCCCCGCCGAGAGCAGCGCACCGATCCCGACCAGGATGTAGACCATGAGGGCGATGCCGAGGGCGATCGGGACCGCGCGCGGGATCGTGCGCTCGGGTTCGACCACCTCCTCGCCCAGCGTGGCGATGCGCGCGTAGCCGGCGAAGGCGAAGAACAGCAGTCCGGCGGACTGCAGGATCCCGTACCACCCCCCGACGCCGGTGAGGTCGGTCAGGTTGGCCGGCTCGATCGCGCCGCCGCCGAAGGTGGCGACCACGACGGTGGCGAGAACGGCCAGCACCAGCGCCACGATGATGCGCGTCAGCGCGGCCGTGCGGTGCACCCCTGCGAGGTTCACGGCGGTCAGCGCGACGACGCACCCGATCGCCAACGGTCGGGCGAGATCCGGGGCGAGGTAGGCGCCGAAGGTCAGCGCCATCGCGGCACACGAGGCGGTCTTGCCGACCACGAAGGCGATACCCGCCAGGACGCCGGCTTGCTCACCGAGCCGCTTGCGTCCGTAGACGTAGGTGCCACCGGCCTGGGGGTACAGCGCCGCCAGTTGCGCGGAGGACGTCGCGTTGGCGAAGGCCACCGCGGCGGCCAGGGCGAGGCCGATGAGCAGGCCCGCACCCGCCACCTCGGCGGCCGGGCCGAAGGCGGCGAACACGCCGGCGCCGAGCATGGCACCGAGCCCGACCATGACCGCGTCGCTGGTGGTGAGTCTGCGGGCGAGTTGGTCGCTCACGATCATGGTCCGCTCGCATCGGGCCAGAGCCGGCAGGCTCGCTGGGCGACGACGCTAGTCGAGGTGGTCACCGGGAACGCCGGCGCGGCCAGGCCCGTCTGCTGCCCGGCGTTGCTCGGATGCGTGTGCGTGTCTGCTGCCTCGGCCTGCTCGTGGTCTGTCCCTCGCTCGCCCCGCGGTGGGGCGCGCAGCCGGTCAGAGCTGGCCGGAGTGGCTCCCCACTACTGCGACGTGGCACCGGTGGGGTAACGATCAGGACATCCGTGGCCGCCCGGTGACCCCAGCCGCCGGGTGACCCCAGATGCCGCTGAACACCGCTCACGGGCGGCAGGCTGACGCGCGCTGC
>JAWLFQ010000126.1:0-1701 GCA_041685505.1 Nitriliruptoraceae bacterium | reverse complement strand
CGGCCGCAGCGAGCGCCCGGGACCCACCACCTCGCCGTCAGCTCTGGGTTATGAGCCGTCGTAGTTCGGTCCGCAGTTCACGGAGCCGTGCACCCGACAGGTCCTCGTGGCGGATCTCGATGACGATCCAGCCGAGCTCCCGCAGTTGTTCGCGCTGACGCTCATCCCGTGCGATCTGGCCTCGGGAGCGGTGGTACGCGGCGCCATCGAACTCGAGCGCGACCCGCACGGCAGGCCACGCGGCGTCAACGCGGCGCACGATGCGCCCCTGCCGGTCGCGGACCCGGTGTTGGAGCACCGGCGCGGGCAACTGCGGGTCGCGGAGCGCCAGGAGCCCGTAGACCTCGAGCGGCGACTCCGCCTCGGCCGTCTGCGGGTGAAGGCCGGCGAGCAGCGCGGTCAGCGTGGCCCGCCCCCGAAGCTGTCGCGACCGATCGAGCAACCGTGCGAGCTCCGCCGGGAGCGTGGGCCGGCCCCGACAGGCGTCCCACAGCATCGGCTCCAGCTGGCGCGGTGGCAGGGTCGCGCCGAGGTCCAGCAACGTCCGCGCGAGCGATGTGGCAGGCATGCCTGCGAGCAGGACCTGCTCTTCGCTCGGTAGCGAGCGAACGCGATGCACCCTTGCCGACGGGCAGTGAGGCCGGCGGTCGCGTGGGACCGTGACGTCGAGTTGCCGCGGTGCGCCGACGTCGAGCAGCCCGTGGAGGTACCCCGCGGTCAGGTGTGAGGCCCAGGCCTTGCCCTGGTCAGCGCCTGCCGCGAGCAGGGCAGCGGCCAGGCCTCGCTCCCAGGTCTGCTCGTGCGTGCCGAGCACGACCACCCCGCCGGGGCGCTCCTGCCACACGCCCGCGGAGATGCGGCGGTGGATCGAGCGCGCCGAGATCCCGACACCCCGCAGCTGTCGCCTCGTGCAGACGCCGTGCTGCTCCCTGCCGACGGAGATCGCCCGAGCGTCGACCCCGGTCGTCGCTGGCGCGCCGCGTGATAGGAGCGGTTCCGCCCGCAGCGTGACCGTCCGAGGCCGGGTCGATCCCTGCGGCTCGGTCGCTGTCCTGGCGAGGCTGTGGTGGGTCATCGCTGCAGCAGAGCACGCTCCCACCGACTCGCGGTCACGGACCCGCGGGCGCCTGTGGACAGCGAGGTCGCGGGGCGCCGGCGGATGGGAGGTGCCGGGTGGCCGTGGTGGGGTGGCGGGGCGGTCAAGGGTGGCCGGTGGGTTGCCCCGGTGGTGCCAGGTGGCCGTGGTGGGGTAGTGGGGCGGTCAGGGGTGGCCGGTGGGTTACCCCGCCAGCGGTGCCGGGTGGCCGGCGATGGGGCGGGATGGCGGCGTGCTGGGAGGTTTCGGCGTACTGCTGCCGCCGTGGTGGGGTGGCGGGGCGGTCAGGGGTGGCCGGTGGGTTGCCCCGGTGGTGCCAGGTGGCCGTGGTGGGGTGGCGGGGCGGTCAGGGGTGGCCGGTGGGTTACCCCGCCCCGGCGCGGCCGCCCGCGTCTGCCCCGGCGCGCCCGCCCGCGCACGCGCTGCGGTCGACGCCGCGCACGTGGCTGCTGCGGACCCTGTGCGGACTGGCGGTGCGCTGCGAGGACGTGTGGCCAGGCCAGCGACGCCGTCAGTCGTTGGGGAGGTAGTCGTCGGCGTAGTACTCGACGCCGAGGTGGGTGATCTGGTCCTCGCCGGCCATCCACCGCAGGGTGTTCTTCAGC
>JAWLFQ010000005.1:0-61946 GCA_041685505.1 Nitriliruptoraceae bacterium | reverse complement strand
GCTGCCCCTGCCGCTGCGCCTGGTGCAGCCGGGCGTAGCCGGGAGTGCGGACCCGGGTGTGGCCGGGAGTGCGGACCCGGGTGTGGCCGGGAGTGCGGACCCGGGTGTGGCCGGGAGTGCGGACCCGGGTGTGGCCGGGAGTGCGGACCCGGGTGTGGCCGGGAGTGCGGACCCGCAGACCGTCGGGCCGGGCCGGGCAGATGGCAGCCGCGGGACGCAGTCCCCGCGAGCGGCCGTGCGCACCCACACCGTCCGTACCGGTGACTCGCTGTGGCTGATCGCGGAGCAGGAGTTCACCCGGGCCCGCGGGCGGGTGCCCACCGATGCGGAGCTGACGCCGTACTGGCAGGCGGTGATCGACGCCAACCGCTCGAGCTTGCCCGATCCCGACGACCCTGATCTGATCCTGCCCGGGCAGCGCGTGGAGCTCCCGCCGTTGGCAGGGCGATGATGAGGAGGTGGTGCGCGCGCGATGAGCGGGGCGAAGGAGGGGCGTGACCCCTACGTGGCACTGGGCGACGACGCACGCCAGGCGGCCGAGGTCGCCGCCCGCAGCGAACGTCGATCACGGCTCGAACGCGCCAGCGAGGTGGCGACCTGGCGTGGGACCCTCCGCGATCTCGCCGAACGTCGTCGTCGGGTCAGCCTCCGGTTGGCCGACGGCGGGATCCGGCGCGGATCTCTGGCGGCGGTCGGTGCCGATCATCTCGCGGTGCGTACCGGTGCCGATCAGTTGGTGCTGGTCCTGCTCGGCAACGTCCGGATGATCCGGCCCGAACCCGGCTCGCCCGCGCCGGTGGCCACGGGCGATCGCGACCGCGTCGAAGGCAGGCGGCTCGTGGAGGTGCTGGCGGAGCTGGTGGAGGAGCGTGCCCGCATCGTGCTGCGCTGCGACGGGATGGATGAGCCGCTGGCCGGCGACCTGCTCGGGTTGGGGGAGGACGTGCTCACCCTCCGGGTCGACGGGGTCGAGCAGGGCACCGCCTACCTCCCACTGCACGCCGTCGTCGAGGTGGTCGCAGACCTGTGACGCGCTGCGGCCCCCACCCGGCCTCCCGTCTCCCGGCGGCGGACCGCTGGCGCCGTTGCCCTGGCGTCGGGTCGAGCACCCACCGGCTCCCCCTACAGCTCCTCCTCACCCCCGCCGCCGTCGGCGTAGAGGTGTTCGAGGTCACCGGGCTCGATGCGGGACCGCTCGATGAACGCATCGACCTCCTCCGCCTTGAGCCGGATGACGCGGCCGAACTTGTAGGCAGGGATCTGGTCGCTGTCGATCAGCCGGTACAAGGTGCGTGTGGTGATGCCGAGCTCCCCCGCAGCTTCGCGCGTGCTCAGCCACTTCGTTGGTTCACGGTCCATCTCGTGCCTTTCGGGCTGTTGCCACTATACTCCGGACATCCTCGGGTGTCACCGAGGTGGTCGGAGGCCGGCGCAGTCGCCGGCTGCGCAACCTCCGCAGCTGTGACAGGCCGGTGCTCGCAGCCACGGGGTACCGGGTACCACCGGGCCGCGGGCTAGCGTTCCGATCGGGATCGCAGGGCGCGCTGACGGCGCGAGAGAACGGGGGGCGAGGTGGTCGACGTGGCGCCGCCGAGGGCGGCGGACGAGGCAGCAGACGGACAGGCAGCACCCGGAACCCGGCGCATCGAGCGGCCCCGGAGCCTGCCGGGTGGTCGCGCGGTGGTCGGCGCGTTGCTCGTGGCGGCTGCGGCCGTCGCGACCTTCGCGGCCTATCTCGACGCCACCGCGACACCGAACCGGTCCTTCGTCGTGGCGACCGCACCGATCGAGCCTGGGACACGGCTGGGTTCGATCGAGGACGTCAGCGCCCGTTTCGGGACGATCGCACTGGACCTGCAGGGTGAGGTGGCGGCGCGGCTCGTGCCTGCCGAGTCCGTCGAGGAACTGGTGGGTCGGGTGGTGGTCGCGCCACTGGGGCCGGGCGACCTGCTCAGCACCACCCAGGTGGTCGAAGACGGCGGTGTCGACCGGGCCCAGTCCCTGTCCTTCGCCCTGCCCCGCACGGCCGCCGTGGGCGGCGCGTTGCAGCCTGGCGAACGCATCGACGTGCTGGCGACCTTCGGTTCGGGCGAGAGCGCGTACACGAGCTTCGTGGTCCGCGGTGTCCCCCTGCTGCGGATCACCGCCCCCGATGGCGGCTCGATCGGTTCCGGTTCGGAGTTGATCCTCACCGTGGCGGTGACGGAACTGGCCGACGTCCAGGCGCTCGGGCACGCGGTCAACACCGCGCAGGTCTTCGTGACCCGCTCCACGGCCGCGACGGATGAGGCGGACGGCGCTCCGGGTGCGTACCGGGCGCAGCCGCGCGATGTCGGGCCCCTGCCGGACGCGGCGCTGCCCCCGCGCGATGTCGGGCCCCTGCCGGACGCGGCGCTGCCCCCGCGTGACACCCCGGCGCCGGCGGTACCGGACACCTCCGGGCCGCAGCGTGATGCGGAGGAGGACTGATGGACGAGCGCTTCGTCCTCCTGGGGCTCGCCCCGGCACGTGCGGAGTGGTTCCGCACCGTGGGACGCTGGTCGACGGCGGCGATGCTGCCGGCCGAGTTCGTACGGTGCGTGTCCCTGGAGGAACTGCGGACCCGGCTGGGCTCGGGTCGGGCCTTCTCGGCGGTGCTCATCGATGGCCAGCTCCCTGGTCTGGACCGGGACCTGATCGAGGAGGCACGGGCTGCCGCGGTAGCCGTGCTCGTCGTGGACCGGCAGGCACGGCGTGACTGGCGAGCACTGGGTGCAGCCGCCGTGCTCGCGGACCCCTTCTCCCGGGACGAGCTCGTCGAGGTCCTCCAGGCGACGGCCGACCCGATCGGCACGGCCCTCCACGAGCAGGGCACCGATGGGGCTGTGGCCGCCGAGCGGCAGGGGCGGATCGTCGCCGTCTGCGGCCCGGGCGGTACAGGCGCCTCCTCCATCGCCATCGCCCTGGCCCAGGGCATGGCAGCGGGCGCCGGGCGAGCTGCCGGTGACCCCGGCGATCGAGCCGCCGCCGGTACCTCCGCGGTGTTGCTGGCCGACCTGTGCCGCGTCGCGGACCAGGCGTTGCTGCACGACGCGCGCGAACTGGTGCCCAGCGTCCAGGAGTTGGTCGAGGCGCACCGTGCGGCGGTGCCCTCCGCCGAGCTGGTCCTCGACCAGACCTTCGAGGTGCCGGCCCGCGGCTACCGCCTGCTGCTGGGGCTGCGGCGGCCGCGGCACTGGGTGGGGCTGAGGCCCCGGGCCGTGGAGGCGGCGCTCGACTCTCTGCAGGCGGCGGTCGAGGTGGTGGTGGCCGACATCGAACCGGACGTCGAGGGTGAGGCGGAGACCGGCTCTCGTGACGTCGAGGACCGCAACCTGCTGGCACGCGCCACGCTCGCCCGGGCCGAGCTGGTGCTGGTCGTCGGCGAGCCCTCCATGAAGGGCGTCCACGCCCTGGTACGCACCATCGAGGACCTCGCGGCCTTCGGGGTTCCGCTCGAACGCCTCCTGCCGGTCGTCAACCGTGCTCCCCGCTCGCCCCGGCGGCGGGCCGAGTTGACCACCGCCGTGGCCACCCTCGCCGAGGGCAGCCTCGGCGGCATCGCGGTGAGCCGCCTGGCCAACCCGCTCCACCTCCCGGAGCGCGGGGTGGACAGCGCGCTGCGGGACGGCGTGGCGCTCCCGGCGTCACTGGCCAGCCAGCTCACCCGGGCTGTCGCAGCGGTGGCCGACCGACTGGAGCAACGCGCCCGCACGCCGGGGTCCCCACAGGAACCGGTGCGGGTCGTACCGGGAGCGATCGGCGGGTTCAGCGCCGGGGAGCAGGAGCCATGACCGGTTTCCGGTCGCCTCTGGTGGAGGTCGAGCAGCGGGTCCTGCAGCGTGCCAAGGAGGAGGCGCTCGACCTCGACGAAGCCGCCACCTCGACACGGTTGCGGGAGCTGCTCGAGGAGGAGGTCGCCCGCTGGAGCCTCGACTACAAGCACGGGTTGCGCGACTACGACCTCCCCGACCCTGCACGCGTGGTGGAGAAGGCCGAGCGCAACCTCACCGGCTACGGCCCACTGGAGCCGTTGCTCACCGACGACGACGTGTGGGAGATCATGATCAACGCCCCGGACCAGGTGTTCGTCAAGCGGCACCGTGGTGACTCGGGCTACCACGACGAGGCGTTCCACGACGACGAACACGTGATCCGCACCCTGACCAAGATCCTCGACGACGCCTCGAGCTCGCACCGCAAGCTGGACGCCTCCGAGGGCCTGCAGGACGCTCAGCTCGACTCGGGTGCGCGTCTGCACATCGTGCACCGCGACGTCGGCCGCGGCTCCCACCTGCTGGTCAACATCCGCAAGTTCACCGGGGTGGCCTTCCGGTCGCTCGACGAACTTGTCGAGCGGGGGATGATGACCACACAGGTGGCCGCCTTCCTGCGCGCTGCCTCCCGCGCGCGGCTGTCCACGGTGTTCGCCGGACCTCCGGGCTCCGGCAAGACCACGCTGCTGTCCTGCTGCACCGCCGAGCTGGACCCCTCCTTGCGGGTGGTCACGGCGGAGGAGGTCTTCGAGGTCGACGTGCCCCTGCCCAACGTCGCGTCCATGCAGACGCGGGCTGCGCGGCCGGACCGTCCCGAGATCGACCTGCGCCGACTGGTCTCCGGGTTCCTGCGCATGGCACCGGACGTGGCCATCGTGGGTGAGGTCCGTGACCGCGAGGCGTTGCCGCTGCTGCTGACGCTGTCCTCGGGCGTCAAGGGGTTCACGACGATCCACGCCGGCTCCTGCCGCCAGGCACTGGCGCGCCTGCGGTTCATCTGCCAGCTCGCGGATACGCGCTCCGAACTGCCGATGGGGGCACTCAACTCGCTGGTCACAGAGGCCGTCGACCTGGTCGTGCACGCCGAGCGGATCGACGGCGTGCCGCAGGTCACCGAGGTGGTGGCGGTGGAGGATCAGCAGACCGGTGAGGGCTCGACCGCCTTCACCGTGACCGAGGTCTTCACGCGGCCGTCCCCCGGTGCGCCCCTGAGGTGGACCGGCAACCTGCCGGTGCGCTGCGCGGCGCCGCTGGCTGCCAGCGGCGCCGACCTGCGATCCCTCCTCGACCCTGCTGCGGGCGGCGCGGTCGCCACGACGCCGGAGGGGCGGTGGTGAGCCCCGCGCTGTTCGGGTTCCTGCTGGCACTGGTGGCGGCGTACGGGGTGTTCCTGATCTACACCGCGGTCGTGTTCGGCTGGCGTGGCATCGGGATCTCACCGGGTATCGGTCGGCGTCGACGGCGTACCTCGGTGCGGGAGTTCCTGGTCCAGGCGGGGCTGGAGAAGGTCCGTCCGGTCGAGTTGCTGGCCGTCGAGGTGGTCCTGTTCTCCATCGCGGCGGCCTTCGGGTACGCCGTCTACGGCGGCCTGCCTGCGGCCACGGTGGTGGGTCTGGCCGCTGCCGCGATCCCGATCGTCAGCGCCCGGGGTCGTCGCAGGGCGCGCCGGGCGGCGGCTCGCGAGGCCTGGCCGCGGATGATCGAGGAGATCCGTCTGCAGGCGGTCACCCTCGGCCGGTCCATCCCGCAGGCGTTGCTGACCGTCGGGGCGCGCGGACCCGAGGACATGCGGCCGGCCTTCGCAGCCGCGCACCGGGAGTGGCTGATCTCCACCGATCTCGACCGGACCCTCGAGGTCCTCAAGGCCAACCTCGCCGACCCGACCGCGGACGCGGTGTGCGAGACGCTGCTCATCGCCCACGAGGTCGGCGGGACCGATGTGGACGCACGCCTCCGCGCGCTGATCGAGGACCGCACCGCCGACCTGCAGGGTCGCAAGGACGCGCGTGCGAAACAGGCGGGTGTGCGTTTCGCGCGGTTGTTCGTCATCGCCGTGCCCGTGGGCATGGCCATGGTGGGGCTCAACATCGGGGACGGGCGCGCCGCCTTCCAGACGGCACTGGGGCAGGCGCTGGTGCTGCTCGCCTTCGGTCTGATGGCCGCCTGCTGGGTCTGGGCCGGACAGTTGTTGCGCCTGCCGGAGGAGCAGCGGGTCTTCTCCCACGAGCAGGGGTCGTCGCCGTGACGCCCTGGTTGGTCCTCGCCGGGGTGCTGTCCTGGGTGGGTGTGACGCTGCTGCTGGCGGAGCTGCGGTGGTTCTCGCGGCGCCCACTGGCGGCACGCATCGGCCCGTACCTCCCCGGGGGGATGGGCCGTCGACCGCGAGCGGGCCTGCTGTCGGTGGAGTCCTTCCGCGAGGCGGTCGGTCCGCTGGCCCGCGTGCTGGGTTCACAGTTCTCGCGGCTGTTCGGGGTGAGCGAGGACCTCGATCGACGGCTACGGCGGGTGCACGCCGATCTGGATGTGACGGCGTTCCGGGTCCGCCAGATCGGCTGGGCACTGGCCGGGCTCGGGGCCGGCACCCTCGCCGCCGTCGGCCTCAGACCGCCGGTGGCGATCACCGTGCTCTTCACCCTCGGGGGCATGCTGCTCGCCTTCCTGCTGCTCGAGCAACAGGTCACGGCGGCCTCCGATCGCTGGAAACGTGCCGTCCACCTCGAGCTACCCATCGTGGCCGAGCAGATCGGCATGCTGCTGGCGGCTGGCTACTCCCTCAACGGTGCGCTCGATCGTGTCGCGCGACGGGGCCGGGGTGCCGTCGCCACCGACCTGCGTGGGGTCCTGGCGCGGATCCGTCAGGGAGTCGACGAGACCACCGCGCTGCGCGAGTGGGCGGAGCTGGCCGAGGTCGATGCCGTGGAGCGGTTCGTGTCCGTACTGGCACTCAACCGCGAGGCCAGCGATCTCGGCCGTCTCATCGGCGCCGAGGCACGGGTGATGCGCCAGGACGTGCAGCGCGAGTTGATCGAGACCCTTGAACGCCGCGGACAGCAGGTGTGGATCCCGGTCACCGTCGCGACCCTGCTACCAGGGGTCATCTTCATCGCGATCCCCTTCTACGCCGCCCTGTCCGGTTTCATCGGGTGAGAGGGAGGTGCATGACATGCTGCCAGGGTGCACATCCACAGATGTGGTGCGCGCGCCGATCGGCCCAGGGTCATCCCCGCGCTATCGTCCGTCAGCATCGGTGGCTGACCGGCCACCCTCCGCGACGGCGCGCCGCGATCGGAACCAGGAACCGGACCACCGGAGGAACGGGGGAACCCATGGACACGTGCACGTTCAGCAGCTTCGCGGCCCGTCTGCGCCACCAGGACGCCGGTGAGGGGGTGATCTCCACGGCCATCGCCGTGCTGATCATGGCCTTCATCGGTGCCGCCATGTGGGCGGCGTTCAACGGGGTGTTCACCGGTGCATCCGATGACATCCGCGACCAGGTGGCCGAGATCGGGAGCGGCGGCTGAGGTCGCCCGCGATGACCGCCGGATCGGGTGGTCGGAGGTCCTGTCAGGAGGGCTCCGGGCCCATCACCAGCGTCTTCTCCGTGGGCATCTTCCTCGGGTTCCTGCTGCTGGCCTCACAGACCCTGGTGCACCTGTACGCCACCTCGACGGTCACGGCCGTCGCCTTCGACGAGGCGCGCCGCGCCAGCACCGACGGGGGCGACTGCAGCGAGGTGGAGGCACGCGTGCGGCAGCGGCTCGGCGCGTGGGCGGCGGACCAGGAGGTGGACGTGTCCTGCGCCGTGGCGGCAGGGGGTGCCACCACCGTCCGTATCACCGGGCCGTCACCCGCTCGAAGTCTGCGCCTGTTCGGCGCCGGTGTCGCCGAGCGCATCGATCGGGCCGCGAGCTTCCGCACCGAGGACGTGGTGGGGGAGGGACCGTGAGCCCGCGGGGCGACCGGCGGCGGCGCGTGGCCCGGAGCATGGTGCGCAGCGCGATCCGCTGCCGGCCTGACCGGCCGTGCGAGCAGGGGATGGTCGCCGGGCTGGAAGCCCTCGCCTTCGGCGTCCTGGTGTTCGTCTTCGGGACCCTGATGGTCCTCCACGGTTGGGCGGTGGTGGATGCGCGGTTCGCCACCTCCGCGGCTGCGCGTGAGGCGGTGCGTGCCGTGACGCAGGCGCCCGTGGATGCCACCACGGTCGAACTGGAGATGGCCGCGACCTCGGCGGCTACGCAGGCCCTGGCGGCCCATGGTTACGCCGTCGCACCGACGCTGGTGGACACGGCGTTGACGCGGCAGCGGTGCGCGACGGTGGCGGTCACCGTGGAGCTGGAGGTGGGGGCGGGTGTCGTTCCCGGCATCGGCCCACCCGTGAGCTACCCCGTGCGTTCGCGGTACGCCGAGGTGGTCGACCCCTTCCGTGCCGGGCTCGGCGACGCTGATGGCCTCGTCGCCTGCCGCGCCGCGTCCGCCGAGGGTGCGTAGCCCGATGGTGCGATCCCGGCTCCGAGCGCTGCGCCCCGGCGAGGACGGCAACACCCTGGTGCTGTTCCCCGCCGCGGTACTGATCCTGCTCGGGTTGGGAGCGCTCGCCCTGGACGGTGCGACGGTGTTCCTCGGCGGACGGCGCCTGGTCGACGTGGCTGCGGCGGTGGCCAACGACGCACTGACGGCCGTCGACCCGGATGCCTTCTTCGCACAGGAGCCGGGATCGGCGCAGGTGCCCCTCGACCCGCTGCGCGCTGAGCAGCGCCTGGCGGCGATCGTGGCGGCGCAGGTGCCCGACCGGTCCCTCGGCGACCTCGACTGCGCGTTCGAGGCGCTCGAAGCCGGCCCGCCGACACGCGTCGTGGTCCGCTGCACCGCGACCGTGCGGCCGATACTCGCACCCGTGTGGCCTGGTGCGCCCGCGGTGCGTGCGATCGAGGCCCGCGAGGTCGCCGTCGGCGTGCAGCGCTGAGCGCCGTCGGCTGAGCCGCTGTGCCGGGATGGTTCCGGTCGGTGCAGCCGGTGCGCACCGTCCATCGCGGCCGGCTCAGCCGATGTGATCGGTCCAGCGCGTGCCGTCCCACCAGCGGTGGCTCGCCTGGCCCTGCGGGTCCGGGTACCAGCCGGGCGAGGGTCCGCTCGGTTGGACCGGTGGGGGAGGCGTGGTCGGCGTCGGCTGGGAACCGGCGAGGGGACCGCCCACGGCGGGAACCGGCCCCTGGGCGGCGCCCGCGACGCCCGCAGCCGTCAGTGCGGGATCGAGTTGGTCGCGCTGCCGCACGATGGCCATCAGATCGGCGAACAGCCCCTGCTCTGAGCCGGCTTCGTGCCGTTCGCGTCGACCGTCACGCAACAGCTTCACCCCCAGCACGATCAGCACGAGGGAGATGGCCAGCGACACCAGGCTCCACACCGCGATGACGGCTCCCGTCCAGAAGAAGATGCGGGGGAAGGCACCCTCGACGCCGTCCAGCCGTTGGCCGGCTGCGGGATCCTGGGGTGGGTAGCCGATCGTCACCGAGGTGCCCACCGCAGGTCGGGAGGAGGAGGTCACCGCGGAGGTGGCCTCGTAGGTGCGGCCCTCGACCTCGTAGACGTACTCGGCACGGTAGGCCCGGTCCCCGTCGCTGTCGGTGGTCTCGATGACGCCGGAGACCTCGCCGGGAACCTCGATGAGGTCGGACGGTGGGGTCATGAAGGAGCCGGCCAGCATGAAGACCGCACCGAAGACCACGCCCATGATCCCGCCGATCAGGCCACCGCTGCCACGGTTGGTCTGACGTCCGCTCGCCCGTCGTGACAGGTTGCCGGCGGTGCGACGGATCGTGCCGGTGACGCCCTCGGCGATCAGCACCGCTCCGGCCGCCTGCTTGGCTGCCGCACGCGCGGCGGGGTCCTGCGACCAGTTGGTCTGGATCGTGTTCGTCAGGTGCGCGAGACGCTGCAGCATGTGGTGCCCTGTCCTTGCGCATCGGGTGTTCGCCCTCGGGCCGGCGGACCGCCGCCCTGCGCTGCGGGTCTCCCGGTGCGGTGATCCGTCCCGTCGGCCGACCGCAGTCTGGCAGGAAGCCGCGAGCGCGGCACCTCCCCCGTCACCTATCGGAAGCGACCATGTCCCCGCGCGCTCGCCAGCTCATCACCCTGGCGCTGCCGGCCACCGCCACGCTGCTGGCCGATCCCCTCATGGGCCTGGTGGACACCGCGGTGGTGGGCCGCCTCGGTGCACCACAGCTCGGTGCGCTGGGCCTGGCGGTCTCCGTGCTGGCGGCAGCGGCGTGGGTCTACAACTTCCTGGTCTTCGGCACCACCTCGGCGGTGGCACGCGCGGTGGGGGCCACAGCGCACGACGTCGCCGGCCGGCGGGTGGCGCACGCCCTGCAGGTCGCGCTGGTGCTCGGCAGCGTCAGTGCCGTGCTGTTGTTCCTCATGGCGCCGGCGGTGCTCGCCGGCCTCGGTGCCGTGGAGGAGTTGCGCGGCCCAGCCACCACCTACCTGCGGATCCGTGCGCTGGGCGTGCCCTTCCTCCTCCTCGGCTACGTCGGCCACGGCGCCTTCCGTGGGGTCTCGGACACCCGCACACCACTGGTCGTGGTGGCGGTGGCGAACCTCGTCAACGCGGGGTTGACCTTCTGGCTCGTGCTGGGTGTGGGGCTCGGGATCGCGGGCGCGGCCTGGGCCACGGTGGCCGCGGAGGTGCTGACCGTGCTGCTGTTCGCCGGGCTCATCCGTCGTACCCGGCTCCCCCTGACCGGCCACGGGACGCCGAGCGTGGCCGAACTGGGGGTGTTCTTCGTCGTCAGCCGCGATCTGGTCCTGCGCACCGCAGGGTTGGTGCTCGGCCTGTTGGCGATCGCCGCGGCGGCTGCGCGGGTCGACGCCACGACGGCCGCGGCCTACCAGGTCCTCTACCAGCTGATGCTGCTGGTCTCCTTCCTGATGGACGGGATCGCCATCGCCGCCCAGGCCATGGTCGGTACGGCGATGGGCGCGGGTGACCGCCACCAGGCACGCCAGGTGGCCGGCACGGCCCTGCGCGTCGGTGCGGTGCTGGGGCTGGGCATCGCGCTGCTGTTCGCTCTCGGCGGCAACGTGGTGCCCCGGATCCTCACCGACGACCCCCGGGTGCTCGCCACGGTGGCCACCGCGTGGTGGCTGTTCGCCCTCGGCCAGGTCTGGAGCGGACCCGTGTACGCCCTCGACGGTGTCCTCATGGGTGCGGAGGACTTCGCCTACCTCAGGACCTGGACCGTGCTCGCCGGGGTGGTGGGCGGCGCCGGTGCGCAGCTGCTGGTGGCCGTCGGGGCGGGGCTGCTGGAGCTGTGGGTGGCGGTCCAGCTGCTGATGGGCCTGCGGCTGGTGTCGCTGCTCGCGCGGGTGCGTTCCACCGCGTGGCTGCCGACGCCGCGTGCGGCTTCCACCGAGTGACCGCCGTCGGTCTACAGGCGTTCGTCGGGGGGGATCGCCTCCACGAGGCGCCGCAACTCGTCCGCCAGGTCGTTGATGAAACGGTGCACCGTCGCCTCCGCGAGACGCCCGAGCGCGAGCCGGTCGGCACCGGCGCCCAGCGCCCCCAGGGGAGGCTCGTACCGGCCGTCGAGGGTCAGCTGGCTGAGGGGGGGATCGAGGACCAGGGCGGCGACCTCGAGCTCCGCGGTCAGCTCGGGGAACAGCAGCCGCCCGCTCTCCGCGTGCCAGCGCAGCGGCACCACGGCCGCCGTCAGCTGGCGGGGCTCGAACTCGCCCACCTCGATCACCACCTCGCGGCTGACCGAGAAACCGCCGACCTCCACCTCGAGGGTGCGTGACAGCACGCTGGCCTGCTCGGCGGCATCATCGGTGGCGTGCTGGAACACCCGTGTGGCGTTCTCCGCCAGCAGGCGGGTGCACAGGTCGAAGGGCGCTTCGACGTAGGCGTAGACGTGGAGTTCGCGTCCCACGGGAGGCCTCCTGCAGGCGTCGGCGACGTCACCCGGCGAGCGGTCCCCCCGGCTCCAGGGGGCTCCCACGGGTGGACCGACCGCCTCCACCGTAGGTGGCATCGGCCGGCGGAGCGAGGGGCATCGGTCCTCGCGGCCGGCTCCGGGGTCGCGGGCGTCGTACCAGCGCCAGGCCGGGTGCGGCGGTCAGCGCGTCGGTCAGCGCGTCGGCGCGAAGCTCGCCACCACCTCGACGTGGTGGGTCATGGGGAACAGATCGAGGGGGACCGCGCGGCGCAGGGTGTACCCGGCGTCGGCCAGATGGCGGGTGTCGCGTGCCAGTGCCGCCACGTCGCAGGCCACGTAGACGATCGCGGCGGGGGTGAGCGCCGCCAGATCGGCGGTCACGCGCGCTCCGGCCCCGCTGCGCGGCGGGTCGAGGACGACGACGTCCGGGGGGTCGAGCACCGGCACACCGTCGGGGCCGTCCACCGCCGTCGCGGCCCGGTGGACCACCGCGCCCACGGCAGCGGGGACCACCTCGAGGTCGAGGCCGTTGCGTGCGGCGTTGGCGGTGGCGGCGGCAGCGGCGGAACTGTCGCCCTCCACCGCGATGACCTGGGCCCCCGCTCGCGCCAACCCCAGCGACAGCAGGCCGACGCCGGCGTACAGGTCCCAGGTCAGTGCGCCCGTGAGGTCACCGGCCGCCGCCACGACCTCGGCCAGCAGCGCGGTCGCGGCGGGGACCCCGGGCTGGAAGAAGCTGGCGGCCGGCACGCGGTAGTGCAGCCCGTCCACCTCCACCTCGACGTCCCCGTCGCCGCGCATGGCCGCGGTGGCGCCGTCGGGCTGTGCCAGCAACAGGTCGAAGCGTCCCTCGGGCAGGTGCAGGGGGCCGGGTCCGGGGGTGAGCACGGCCGATGCCGGCCCTTCGCTCTCGAAGCGGCGCAGGCGCACCTCCACGGCACCGGTGTGGTCACCGACCTGTTCGCGCAGCGCCTGTACCCCCTCGCCGAGCACCAGGCAGCGGTCCACCGGTACCACCTCGTCGCTGGCGGCACGGTGGAAGCCGAGGCGTCCGTCAACCGCTGCGTGCATGCGGGCCTGCCCGCGGTAGCCGGTATCCGGCCCCACGGCGCGGCACGGCAGCACGGGCGGGTCCACCACCCCACCGAGGCGGATGAGCTGTTCGCGCACCACCCGGGTCTTCAGCGCCCGCTGGGCCTGGGGACGGGCGTGCTGGAGGTCGCACCCACCGCACTCGGGCACGTAGGGGCAGGGCGGCGGCACGCGGTCCGGGCTCGCCTCGACCACCTCGAGCAGCGCGGCCCTGGCCCACCGGGACCGGTCGTCGGTGATGCGGATGCGGACCCGCTCACCGGGAAGTGCCCCGGGAACGAAGACCGCCTTGCCCTCCACACGGGCGACCCCTTCGCCGCCGTGGGTGAACCCGTCGACGGTGACCTCGACCGGGTCGCGTGGCAGGCGCCCGCGGGGCTGGTCCCGAGGGCTCATCCCGCTTCCTGCGGCGTCTCGGTCACCGGCCCGAGCTCGTCGGACGCATCCGCATCGCCGGCACCGGTGCGCTCCGCCAGGTCGCCCAGCACCAGGGCGACGACCTCGAGGTGACCGTCGGCGAACCGGGCGGCCGCCCGTGCCTGGTCGAGGTCCGTGCGCTCCAGCCCGAAGGCGATCCAGGCGATCGCCTTGGTGGCTTCCCCGTCCAGCTCCAGGATCAGGGTGCTGGCCGACTCGACGTCGCCGGCTGTGGTGCCCGCCGCCCGCGCGGTCTCCACGACCCCCGGTGCGTCGAGCTCCCAGGCGCCGAGGTCCCCCGCGATGGGATCGCGCAGGACCTCGACCACGCCCCGTCCGAGCGCACCCCCGGCCTCCCGGGCCCGGGTCAGCAGCTCGGTGAGGGCGTCGCGTCCCGACCGGGCCGCGGTGCGCTCGGCCGGTTCGATCGGGAGCAGGGCCGTCTCCTCGCTGCCCGGCGTGGACACCAGCAAGCCGTCGGCACGTTCCAGCCTGGCGTGGGCGGCCTGCAGCGTGTCCGCCTCGCCGACGGCGTCGAGCTGGGCCCGGGAGCGTTCCACGAGCGCGGTCACGCCAGCGATCTCCTCAGCCAGCGCGCGGGCCTCGGGGTCGACCTCGCGTTCGACCGGCGCCGGTTCCGAGGGGGCTTCGGTGGGCTGCCCCACCCCGGGCGCCGTGCAGCCTGCCACGGCCAGGCCCGCCAGCGCCGCGCCGGCCAGGCACCGCGTCAGCGCGTGCGCTGGCGAGCCTGCCGAGGGGCGCTGCCCGGCACGTCGCCCACGGCCGCGCTCCTGCCGACGGCGCGAGGGGCGGAGCCGGGCGGCGATCCAGCCGTCACGTTCGCGCACCTGTGCCACCTCGGCGCCTCCTGCGACGAGGGCCCCGAGCACGTCGTCGCGGCGCGGGACGGTGATGCCGCTGACGAGCAGCTCCTCCCGTGTCAACGCCACGAGCTCGGCTGCGAGGTCACGGACGACGTCGCTGATCAGGTTGGCAACGACGATATCGACGGGGCCGTCGACCGCCTCCACGCTGCCTGCGGTCACCCGTAGCTGGACGTGGTTGCCCGCGGCGTTCTCGCGCGTCACCGCAGCCGCATCCTCGTCGATGTCCACGGCCTGGACCTCGGCGCCGCGGGCGGCCGCGGCGATCGCCAGGATGCCGCTGCCGCAACCGATGTCGGCCAGGGTCCGGCCGTCCAGCCCGTGGGCGCGGTCCAGTTCGTCGAGCAGCTCCAGACACAGGGTGGTCGTGGCGTGGTGGCCCGTGCCGAAGGCCCGACCCGGGTCCAGTACCACGGTGAGCTCGTCGTCGCGGGGCTGGTGCTCGGCGGCCAGCCAGGTCGGTACGACGGTGAAGCGGCCCGCATCGACCGGGGCGATGGTCGCCTTCCACGCCGCCTGCCAGTCGCGGTCGGGCTCGGTCGTCAGCGTGACGTCGTCACCGCGCAGCTCCGGGACCGTCGCGCTGTAGGCATCGGTGTCCGGCGGTGCGGTGAACCAGGCCACGATGCGCTGGGGCTGCTCCCACGTGCCGCTCGCGCCCATCATCCACAGTGCGAGTGCGACCTCCTCGCGGCGCTCCGGGCGGACGGGCACCTCGAGCCGGTGCGTGTCGTCTGCCACCTGCGCTCCCGCGAGGTTCGGCCCGGGCGCACGCCCGGTGGTGGACATGGTGCGGCCCCGTGCGACGGGGGGACACACGGGGCCGCGGCAGCCTGAGGCTGCACGTGAAGCGTAGCTGCACGTGCGAGGGGTTGTCCAGCCGTCGGGTGCAGGGGGAGGTGGTGGCCCCGGGTGCTGCGCGGTGGCGCTGCGCGGCTGCACGACCGGGCCGTGCAGCGCTGCATCGCTACCCTGCGCGCCCCGTCCGGCCTGACCCCCAGGCGCCCACCCCGGAGCCGAGGACCCCGTGTCCGATGCCGCCGCCAGCGCACCGTCTCGCCGCGAGACCGCGATCGCGGTCCGGGGCCTGACCAAGCGGTATGGCGACACCACCGCCGTCGCTGGCCTGGATCTGGAGGTGGAGGTCGGGGAGACCCTCGCACTGCTCGGGCCCAACGGCGCTGGCAAGACCACCACGGTCGAGTGCTGCACCGGGTACCGGGTCCCCGATGCCGGCAGCGTGCGGGTGCTCGGCCACGATCCCCGCCGTGGACGCGCGCAGCTGACCCCACGGGTGGGCGTGATGCTCCAGGAGGGCGGGGTGTATCCCCACGCCTACCCCGACGAGGTGCTGGGGTTGTTCGCCGCCTTCCACCGCGACCCGATCGCACCGGAGGAGCTCCTGGAACGCGTGGGGCTGACCGGATCGCGTCGGACCCGCTTCCGTGACCTCTCCGGGGGCCAGAAGCAACGCCTGTCCCTGGCCCTGGCGCTGGTCGGCCGACCGGAGGTGGTCTACCTCGACGAGCCGACCACCGGGCTGGACGTGGCCGCCCGCCGCAGCACCTGGGAGCTGATCAACGAGCTCCAACAGCAGGGTGTGACGATCGTGCTCACGACCCATCTGCTCGACGAGGCGGAGGCGCTGGCCGACCGGGTTGCGATCATCGATCACGGCCGTCTGATCGCCCAGGGCACCCCGAGCGAGCTCACCGCGCACGAGCGGCCGAGCGTCACCTTCCTCGCCCGACCAGGGTTGGACACCGTGGCGTTGGGCGGTGCCGTCGGCGCGGCGGTGGTGGAGGAGGCCGCCGGCCGTTACCGCCTGGACGCCGGCAACGAACCGCAGCTGCTGCTGGAGCTGACGCGCTGGTTGGCCGCGCGCGACGAGCGGATCGACGAGCTGCGCGCCGGCCGCTCCAGCCTCGAGGAGGTGTTCCTGCACCTGACCGAGGAGACGGTGGCAGGCGTCGCGGCCGGACCCGCACGGTCACGCGATGCGGGGACCGCAGCGTGAGTGGCGTGGCTGCCAGCGCGGTGGATCGACGCACCCCGCGTGTGCGTGCGGTCCTCGCCCAGGCACGGATGGAGCTGCGCCTGCTGGTGCGTTCGGGCGAGAGCCTGCTGGTCACCCTCGGCATCCCGGTGGGGGTGCTGGTCTTCTTCTCGCTGGTGGACGTCCTGCCGACCGGGCAGCAGGCGCCGGTCGACTTCCTGGTCCCCGGCGTGCTGGCCATATCGGTCATGGCGACGGGGTTGGTGGCCGTGGCGATCCAGACCGCCTTCGAGCGCAAGTACGCCGTGCTCAAGCGGCTCGGGGCCACGCCGCTGACCCGGGGGGACTTCCTGGTCGCCAAAGGCCTGGCCGTGGCCGCGCTGCTCATGGTGCAGACGGCTGTGGTCCTACTGGTGGCCGCTGTCGGCCTGGGCTGGCGCGGCGGTGGCGGGGCGCTGCTGGTGCCCGGTCTCATCCTCCTCGGTGCCGTCACCGCGACCGCGCTCGGCCTGCTGCTCGCCGGCACGCTGCGGGCGGAAGCCACCATCGCGGCGAGCAACGGGCTCTTCCTGGCGCTGCTCGTGGTCAGCGGGGTGACCTTCGACGCTGCGGCGTTGCCAGCCCCGCTGGCGCTGGCCGGCGCCTACCTGCCGATGGGTGCGCTGGGCCGGGCCCTGTCGACCGCGCTGGCAGGCGACGGCCTGGCCCTGGCGCCCACCGTCAGCCTCCTGCTGTGGGGGGTCGTGGCGGTGGCCGTGGGGAGCCGGACGTTCCGCTGGGAGCCATGAGGCCCTAGCTCGTGCGCGGGGCCACACACCTAGGGCCGTCGGTTGGGAGTGTGCAGGTCCGAACGGCTACCATCCCGCCACCAGGTGGGCCGCGTTCGGCCCGTCGCGCACCACCGCCGGGCCGTGCAGGCCACCAGGACGCACTGGTCACGCGGCGGAGGCGTGCACCCCCGGGCCGCACCGAGAGCGGAACGGACCGGGAGCCGGAGGGCGCGGGTAGCGCCCGCTCGACCAGGAGACGACACGTTGCGCGAGCAGTCGCACGCACGTCGCAGCCGCCGCACCCCCCTGCTCCTCGGCACCTTCGCGCTGGCGGGGATGCTCCTGGGCGCATGTGGTGACGCAGAACAGAACGCGCTGCTGCCTGCCGGTCCCTACGCACAGGCGCCCCACGACCTGATCGTGCCCGTCGCCTGGATCGCGCTCGCGGTGTTCATCTTCGTGCAGGGGCTGATCATCTTCTCCGTGATCCGCTTCCGCACCCGCAAGGACGACGACGGCTCCCTGCCGCAGCAGGTCCACGGCAACACCCGCGCGGAGATCGTCTGGACGGTCATCCCCGCCGTGATCCTGGCGGTCATCGCGGTACCGACGGTGCAGGGCATCTTCGAGGTCTCGGGTGAGCCGGAGGAGGACACCCTCACCGTGGAGGTGATCGGGCACCGGTGGTGGTTCGAGTACTACTACCCCGACTACGACATCTACACGGCCAACGAGCTCGCGATCCCGGTCGACCGTCCGGTCCGCCTGGAGATGACGGCTGCGGACCTCCAGCGCTCCCCGGAGCTGGGGGTCATCCACTCCTTCTGGGTCCCCCGTCTCGCGGGCAAGCAGGACATGGTCCCGGGCCAGACCACCTTCCTCAACATCGAGGCTGACGAACCGGGTCGCTACCTCGGCCAGTGCGCGGAGTACTGCGGGCTCAGCCACGCCAACATGCGCATCCGGGTGGAGGCCCTGGAGGACGCGGAGTTCGACGCGTGGGTCGAACAGCAGACGACCCCCGCCGCGGTACCGGCCGAGGGGACACTGGCGGCCGATGGCCGCGAGCTGTTCCACGAGCTCGGTGACGGCCGGCTCGCGTGCGCGTCCTGCCATCAGGTCTATGAGGACGGCGAGAGCCGATCCCCGGGCCAGGGTCCCGACCTCACCCACCTGATGAGCCGCATGGAGTTCGCCGGTGCGATCCACGACATGACGGAGGAGAACCTCCGCCAGTGGCTGGCCGATCCCAACTCCATGAAGCCGATGCAGTACGAGGTCAACGGTATCGGCATGCCGAACCTCGATCTCTCCGACGAGGAGCTGGACGCCCTGGTGGCGTACATGCTCAGCCTCGACTGACCAGGTCCGATGACGCCGGCGGGGGTATCCCCGGCACAGCGAGGAGACACACCGATGTCGAGCAGCACCACCGAACGCACGGGGTACGCGGGGCGGCCGCGTCAGCGTGACGGCTTCGTCGGATGGATCACCACCACCGATCACAAGAAGATCGGGATCATGTACTTCGTCACCGTGCTGGTGTTCTTCACCTTCGGTGGGATCGAGTCGGGCTTCATCCGCTGGCAGCTCGGTCAGGCCGAGCAGAGCGTGCTGACCGAGGAGGTCTACAACCAGTTCTTCACCATGCACGGCATCACGATGGTGTTCCTGGTGGTCATGCCCTTCTCCGCCGCGTTCTTCAACTACCTGATCCCGCTCATGATCGGCGCGCGGGACGTGGCCTTCCCGCGGCTGAACGCCTTCAGCTACTGGACCTACCTCTTCGGTGGGGTGTTCCTCTACAGCTCCTTCGCCCTCGGCGGTGCTCCCAACGGCAGCTGGGTGGGCTACGCGCCGCTGTCCACCGATGCGGTGTCGAACATGGCCTTCTACGCCGTCGGCATCAACATCCTCGGCGTCTCCTCGCTCGCAGCGGCCGTCAACTTCATCGTGACCATCCTGAACATGCGCGCACCGGGGATGACCTTCATGCGCATGCCGGTGTTCATCTGGATGGCGCTGGTCACCAACTTCCTGCTGCTGTTCGCGCTGCCGATCATCGCGGTCGCGCTGTTCATGTTGAACATCGACGCGGTGTTCGGCAGTCAGTTCTTCGAGCCGGCCACCGGCGGTGACCCGGTGCTCTACCAGCACCTGTTCTGGTTGTTCGGGCACCCCGAGGTCTACATCATGATCCTGCCGGCGATGGGGATCATCTCCGAGATCCTGCCGGTCAACGCCCGCAAGCCGCTGTTCGGGTACGCGGCCGTGGTGTTCGCCGGCGCTGCCATCGGCTTCATCGGTTTCGGTGTGTGGGCCCACCACATGTTCACCTCCGCCATCGGCCCCGTCGCCCGCTCGGCCTTCGCCCTGTCGACGATGTTCATCGCCGTGCCGACGGGCATCAAGATCTTCAACTGGGTGTTCACGATGTGGGGCGGCAAGCTGCGCTTCAACACCCCGATGCTGTTCTCCATCGGCTTCGTGTCGATGTTCACCATCGGCGGGCTCTCCGGCGTCACCCACGCCATCGTCCCTCACAACGCCCAGCAGCACGACACCTACTACGTGGTCGCCCACTTCCACTACGTGCTGTTCGGTGGCGCCCTGTTCGGCCTGATCGCCGGGATCTACTACTGGTTCCCGAAGGTGACGGGCAAGATGATGAACGAGAAGCTCGGCAAGGTGCACTTCTGGACCTGGCTGGCGGGCTTCAACCTGACCTTCGGGCCGATGCACCTCTCCGGGCTGCTGGGTCAGCCGCGCCGCACCGCGGTGCTGCCGGGTGAGCTCGGCTCGACCGTGGAGCTGTACAACCTGCTGTCCTCGCTGGGCTTCGTGGTCCTGTTCTTCTCCGCGCTGGTGTTCCTGTACAACCTCATCACCTCCACCCGCAACGGTGAGGCCTCGGGCGACGACCCGTGGGACGCCCGTACGCTCGAGTGGATCACGCCGTCGCCGACGCCCTACGAGAACTTCCACGTCATCCCGACGGTCACCCACCGCGACGAGTTCTGGCATCGCAAGTACGCCGAGGACGAGGCGGGCCGTGCCATCCCGGTCCCTGCCGGTGCCGCGGAGGATCACGACGCCGAGGCAGCGCACGACGAGCACATCCACATGCCCGATCCGTCCTACTGGCCGCTGGTCCAGACGCTGGGCTTCTTCCCCTTCGGCTACGGCCTGGTGTTCGGCAACTTCGTCCTGATCGGTATCGGGCTCGCGTGGCTGGTGATCGGCATGTACGGCTGGATCATCGAGCCCGTGGCCGAGGGCGATGACGACGAGCCCGACGACGCCGGCCGCACCATGCCCACCGCCACCGCTGGAGCCCGCTGACCCGTCCGACGGTGCTGGTGGCGTGGTGCCACCGGCACGGCGCCCTGGACGGGGCGGCGCGCACGAGGAGAGCCCGATGTCAACCGACGCAGCGACCACGACGCTGGGGATCGATCACCGCAAGCTCGGGATGTGGACCTTCCTGGGCTCGGAGTTCCTGTTCTTCGGCGCCTTCGTGTCGGCGTACCTGCTCTACCTCGACACCACCGCAGATGGTCCCGGGGTGGAGATCTTCGACATCCCCTTCACCTCGATCAGCTCCTTCGTGCTGCTCATGAGCTCGCTGACGATGGTGCTCGCCCACCACGCCCACACCAAGGGCGACATGCGGCGCATGCGCCTGTGGATCCTGGCCACCGCGGGTCAGGGAGCGGTGTTCCTCGGCGGGCAGGTGTTCGAGTTCAACGTGTTCGTGCGTGAGGGGCTGGAGTTGTCCACCTCGCCCTTCGCCTCCTCGTTCTTCGTGCTCACCGGGTTCCACGGTCTGCACGTGTTCGTCGGGATCCTGCTCCTCGCCAGCCTGTACGCCCTGTCGTTGACGGGCAAGATCAAGCCGAACCAGGACGTCAAGACCGAGATGATCGGCCTGTACTGGCACTTCGTGGACATCATCTGGGTCGTCATCTTCACCGTCGTCTACCTGATCCCGGAGATCGCGGTCGTCGAGTGACCGGTTCGCGTTCGTCACGCAGCACACGGCATGCCGGTCCACGCGGAGGAGGCCGAGATGAGCAGCACATCGTCGTCCGAGCAGTCGCTCGAGTCGGGACACGACCACCCCACCCCGCGCCAGTACGTGCACATCGCACTGGTGCTGGCGGTGCTCACCGCGCTGGAGGTGTCGACCTACTTCATCGAGTTCGGCGCGATCGCGATCCCGCTGTTGATCGTGCTGATGGTGGTGAAGTTCCTCTACGTGGCCGGCTGGTTCATGCACCTGAAGTTCGACTCCCCCATCTACAAGCGGTTGATGTACACGGGACTGGCCTTCGCGCTCGTGCTCTACGCGGTCATGGCCATCATCACCGTGTTCGACCACGCGCCGATGATCTGAGCACCCTGTGAACCGAAGCTGCTGCCCGCGACCGCCGCGGGCCGACGACCTCGAGTGAGGCGGACGTGAACGACGACTTCCGAAGCCGCGTGATCATGCCGATCCTGCTGCCGCTGGCCGTGCTGACGGCCATCGTCGGCTTCGTCGGTGCGGTGGCGGCCATCCTGCTGTTCAACACCAAGTCGGGTGCGCTGATGCTCGCCGCGGTGGCGGCGGCAGGGATCCTGTTCACCGTCAGCCTCGCCTCCACCCAGGACAAGCTCGATCCCGCGCGTCGGGGTGTGGTGGTCTTCGCCGGCGTCCTCCCGCTGCTCGCGGGCGCGCTGCTGTCCGCGGGCCTGATCCCGGGCATCGAGGACGAGGACCGCATGATCAACGTCGAGCCACTGTTCGTGGTGCCCGAAGCGGCGCCGGTGATCGGGGCGGAGAACTCCCAGGAGTTCTGCCTGTACGACGACGCGGGCAACTGCGAGGCCACCGACAGCTGGGAGGTGGTCCCCGATCCCGACGAGGAGCTGCTGTCCTTCGTCTTCCAGAACGACGAGGCCGGGGTGCCCCACAACGTGGTGATCACCAACCTCGAGGGTGATCGTGACGACCCGGGACGTGGCGAGGAGGAGTTCGCGAACTCCGAGGTCGTCACCGGGGTCACCACCGACTACTACGTCGCCGACGAGCTCACCTGGGACGATCTGCCCGACGACTGGTACTTCTACTGCGCCGTCCACCCCAACATGAACGGGTGGGGCACCGTGGTCGAGGGCGAGGAAGAGGCCTGAACCGCGGCTCGCGGTGTGCCGTGCAGCGCTGCGACCCTCAGGCGCGCGGACCACGGGACGCGGTGCCGTCGGTCGGCGGCACGCGCTCGTCGGCAGCGGCCATGTGCGCCGCAAGGCTGCGCGCGGCTGCGTCGGGCAGGCCCGGGACACGGCTGGCTCCGGTCAGCTGGGTGAGCAGCGCCTCCGCGGCCGCCACACCGACGGCCGCGTGGACGGCTGGCGGCCAGTGGATGCCGTCCGCGTTGAGCGCGGCCACGTGTGGCTCGACCAGCGGCCAGGTCGCCACGGTGGCGAAGCCGTGTCTGCGCGCCAACGCGAGCTGGCGCGCCTCGGCACGGTGATGACCGGGGTGGCGGTGGCCGTAGTACGCGCTGCGGTGGCTCGTCGGCCCGAGTGCCACGCCGGCCACCCGGCCCCAGGTGATGCTGCGCAGGTGATCGAGGAGTTCGCCGTAGAGCCGGGCGAACTCGCTCCATGGGGTGCGGCTGCCCCTGCCGCCCCGTAGCCCCACCAGGCGTGGGTAGCAGCCGTGCAGCGCACCACGGACCCGGCGGCGCAGCGCGGTCGGACGCAGGTAGGGCACCACCGCCTGGACCGCCGCGGGCACCCCCGCCGGCGCGTGGTCGAAGCTGCCGATCCCGACCACCACGGCGTCGGTGTGCGCGAGCAGATCGAACTGCACGTGGCGGTCCTTGGTCACCGCCCGGACCGCCTCCCGCACCGTCGCACCGGGTTGGGCCACCACCACCACCTCGACGTCGCGTTCGAGCCCGTCGATGAGGGTGCGGCGCAGCACCTGCGGGTAGAGGTGTGCGGTGTCGGGCAGTTGCGGGCCGACATGGTCGGTGAAGGCGGTGGAGTCGCCGAGGACCAGCACCCGGACCGGCTCCTCGCTCACGGGGTTCCCGCGGACGCCCCCGCCGCCGGGTCCACCTCGGGGTCCTTCGAGCCCAGCGCCTCCGGCGGGTGTGGCCCCCGCGCACCGATCAGGGAGGCGTGTTCGCGGGCCCGTGCCCAGGCGAGGACGGCCACGGCCCACATGATCGTGGCACCCATGATGTGGAAGGACACCAGGGCAGGCGGCACCCCGAGCCAGTACTGCAGGTAGCCGAGCCCGCCCTGCGCCAGCTGCACCACGAGCAGCAGCCGCACGGTCCGACGGAAACGATCGGGTCCGCTGCGCCAGGTGACGGCGACCGTGGCGCCGGTGAGCCCGAGGAGCAGCCAGACCGCATCGGCGTGGGCGATCGCCATGACCCGCAGATCGAGGGGGAAACGGGGAGCGTTCAGGTCGCCGCCGTGCGGGCCGGTGCCCGTCACGATGGTGCCGAGGACGAGCACGACCAACCCCACGACCAGCACCGCTGTCATCGCCCGTTGGACACCACGACTGGCCGGTGGCGATCCGTCGGGTGTGCGCACCAGCTCGTAGACCGCGGCAGCCGCGGCGATCAGCACCATGGACGCCAGGAAGTGCCCCGCGACGGTGTAGGGCGACAGGCCCGTGAGCACGGTCACCCCGCCGAGCACGATCTGTCCCACGACGCCCAGGGGCAGCAGCAGGGCCAGCCGCCGCACGACCCGGGGGTGCGGACCGCTGCGCCGCACGAACCACCAGACCAGGACCGCGGTCAGCAGCACCGGAGCGCTCAGCAGGCGGTTGCCGAACTCGACGTAGCCCTGCCACGCCGCGTGGCCCCCGGTCCCGGCCAGTGGCGTGATGTTGGTGCCGTCGCAGGTCGGCCAGTCCGAGCAGCCGAGCCCCGAGCCGGTGACCCGCACGACCCCGCCGGTGAACACGATCACCATGTTGGCGAGCAGTGCCGCCAGGGCAGCCCCGCGGAGGGCACGGCGGGTGGGTCGGCGCAGCAGATCGAGCAGGGAGGCGAGCATGTCGGAAGGGTAGCGCCACCCCCATGGCGTGGATCCACGGCGAGGGTGTGCAGCGGGGCCATGCCAGGGCTGTGCGCTGGTCAGGGCGGTGTGCGGGACGGGTCGTGCCGCATCGGCACGGTTGCGTACCCTCTGACCACACCGTCCAAGGGTCGTCCCGCGTGCTCCGACCGCCTCCCGCGTCCCGACGTGTCCGTCTCCCGGCCCGCGCCCATCATCGGCGCGGTCTCGTGCTGGTGGCGCTCGGCGTGTTCCAGCTGTGGCTGTGGGGGACCCGGATCGCGAACCTGCTCGGTGAGACCGGCAGCTTCTCGGCCGCGTTCGTGGCGGTCCACCTGGCGCTGTACGGGGCGGCCATCGGTGCCGGTGTCCTGCTGGTGGTGCTCGGTGGCCGTCACCTCGCCGAGGTCCGTTCCGCGGCCTCGCCGGCGGATCGTGCGCGCACCGACGGAACCACGCCCAGCGACCTGGACCACGCCGACGCCGCGCCGCAGCAGGCACCGGGCGGACGCCCATGAGCGATCGCTCCGCTCCCCGTCCCGACCCGCGTCCCGACGCCGGTGCGCTGCCGCACAGCGCACGGCCCACACCCCTCGGTGTGGCCGCTGCCGGGGTGGATGCGGCCGGGACGGGGGCTGACGGTGCCGGGCCGGTCGGGCCGATGCACACCGGGGGGCGCTACGAGGACCGTGGCGGACCGCTCGACGTCGTCAAGCGGTACGTGTTGGTGACCAAGCCGCGCATCATCGAACTGCTGCTGGTGACCACCGTGCCCGCCATGGTCGTCGCCGAGCAGGGGTGGCCCTCCACGTGGCTGGTGTTCGCGACGCTGTTCGGGGGGACCCTGTCAGCGGCGAGCGCCAACGCCCTCAACAACCACCTCGACCGCGACATCGACCGCAAGATGCGTCGGACCTCGGCGCGGCCCACGGCGACCGACGAGATCGCCCCCCGGGGAGCGCTGATCCTCGGGCTCGTGCTCGGTGTGGCCGGTTTCGTGTGGTTGACGCTGGTCGTCAACCTCGTGGCCGCCGCGCTGGCGACCGGGGCCATCCTGTTCTACGTCTTCGTCTACACCCTGGGGCTCAAGCGCCGCAGCTCCCAGGGGGTGGTGATCGGGGGGATCGCGGGCTGCGTCCCGGTGCTCACCGGATGGGCGGCGGTCACGGGCGGCTCCCTGGCGGATCCGCGCCCCTGGCTGCTGTTCGCCATCATGCTGTGGTGGCAGCCGCCGCACTTCTGGGCGCTGGCGATGAAGTACCGCGAGGACTACGCCGCGGCGGGACTGCCGATGCTGCCCGTGACCCACGGCAACGAGGAGGCGACCCGCCAGATCCTCTTCTACAGCTACCTCCTGCTCTCCATCGTGCTGCTCTACATCGCCGGCGCACAGGCCGGGTGGTTGTTCATCGTCCCGTCCCTGGTCCTGACCGGCGTGTGGTTGCTGCTGGCACACGAGCTCCGGCGTGCCGTCGACGTGCGCACCGCGATGCGGTTGTTCGGCTTCTCCACCCTGTGGCTCGCGCTGGTCTTCGTCGCGGCGGCCGTGGATGCCGCGTTCTGAGGCCGAGCGGCCAGTAGGGTCCTGCGCCTGGTCACAGGACAGGAGACGCGGTGGCACGGTGCAAGGTCGGGGTGCAGCTGCACCCGCAGGCGACGACCACGCAGGCGCTGCTCGATGCGGCCCGGCGGGTCGACGAGGCCGGGTTCGACAGCGTGTGGACCTGGGATCACTTCTTCCCCCTCTACGGTGATGCGGATGCCGCCCACTTCGAGGGGTTGACCCTGTTGGCCGCCTTCGCCGGGGTGACCTCGCAGGTCACGATCGGCAACCTGGTCACCTGCACCTCGTACCGCAACCCGCACCTGCTGGCCGACATGATCCGCACGATCGACCACCTCAGCGGTGGTCGTGCGGTGCTCGGTATCGGCGCGGGGTGGTTCCAGCGCGACTACGAGGAGTACGAGTTCCCCTACGGCACCGGCGGGGGCCGGCTCCGGGATCTGGAGGCCGACCTGTTCCGCGTCACCAGGCGGCTGGCCGCCCTCAACCCGCCGCCGGTCGGTGCGCTGCCCCTGATGATCGGGGGTGGTGGTGAGCAGGTGACCCTGCGGCTGGTCGCCCGGTACGCCGACCAGTGGAACGGGATCGGCGAACCCGAGGTCCTCGCGCACAAGAACGCCGTGCTCGACACCTGGTGCGAGCGCCTCGGACGTGATCCGGCCGAGATCGAGCGCACCGCGCTGATCAGCGAGCGGCAGATCGCCCTGCTGGACGACTACCTCGAGGCCGGGATCTCCCACCTGATGGTCGGTTGCGCCGACCCCTTCGACCTCACCGCCGCCGAGTCGCTGCTCGCGGCCGCGCGCGACTGACGCCGCCGGCACCCCATCCGGGGCCCGGTCCCGCGTCCGGTCCGGTGCCGCGGTGCACGCACGTGCCGCGCACGCACGTGCCGGGGTGTGCAGGTGCGCGTGGGACCTCCGTCCCTAGGCAGTCGTTGAACGCGCGTTCATGATGATGAACATGCATTCAAACACCGAGCAGCCACGCGGCGCGGAGCCCGCCGTCAGCGACGATCGCTCGACCTGGGCGCGGATCCGCGACGCGGCGATCGCCTGCTTCGCCGCGTCGGGGGTGGACGCGACCCCCGTACGTCGGATCGCGGAGGAGGCAGGGGTGTCCCCGGCGCTGGTGATCCACCACTTCGGGACCAAGGAGGCGTTGCGGGTGGCCTGTGACCGCCACGTCGCCGCGCTGATCCGGGCGCGGAAGACCGCATCGGTGCGGCGGGGAGCCAACCTCGATCCGATCGCCGCCCTGCGCGACGACGACGACGGCACCCCCCTGCTGGCCTACCTCGCCCGCACCCTCACCGACGGCTCACCCCACGTCGCCGAGCTGCTCGACGAGCTGGTCGACGACGCCGTCGCCTACATGGCCGAGGGTGAGGCTGCGGGGATGCTGCGCTCCACCGACCAGCCGCGGCAACGGGCAGCGGTGCTGTTGCTGTGGTCGATGGGTGCCCTGGTGCTGCACGAGCACGCAGCGCGTCTGCTCGGGACCGACCTGCTCGGCCCACCCGAGCAGCTCCGGAGCTACGTCGTGCCCGCCTTCGACATCCTCGGTCGAGGGATCATGACCGCATCGGCCTACGAGCACCTGGCAGCGGCGATGTCGTCCGGTGCGGCCCGACAGGAGGTCTGAAGCACCATGAACCCCATCATCCGAACCGAGGGGCTGGTCAAGGACTACGGCCGCGGAGCCGCCACCGTCCGCGCCCTCGACGGGCTCGACCTCGAGGTCGCCGCGGGGGAGGTGTTCGGTTTCCTCGGCCCCAACGGCGCCGGGAAGTCGACCACCATCCGCGTGCTGCTCGACCAGCTCAGGCCCACCGCCGGCCGCGCCGAGGTGCTGGGTGTCACGCCGCAGGACGGTGGCCCGCACCTGCGCGCACGTATCGGCTACCTGCCGGGTGAGCTCGCGATGACCGGGCGTGCCACCGCTCGCGAGCTGCTCCGCCACCTCACCCATCTGCGCCGAGGTGCCGGTGCCGAACGGATCGATCCGCTCGCCGAGCGCTTCTCCCTCGACCTCGACCGCCCCATCCGGAGCCTGTCGAAGGGCAACAAGCAGAAGGTCGGGGTCATCCAGGCGTTCCTGCACCGACCCGAGGTGTTGATCCTCGACGAGCCGACCAGCGGGCTCGACCCCCTGCTGCAGCACGAGTTCCTCGCCATGGTGCGCGAGGCCCGCGACGACGGTGCCACGGTGTTCATGTCCTCCCACGTGCTCAGCGAGGTGGAGGTCATCGCCGAGCGTGTGGCGATCGTGCGTGCCGGGCGCATCGTCGATCTCGACGATGTGGCGAGCCTGCGTCATCACGCGGGGCAGCGCATCGAGCTCCACTTCGCCGATCCCGTCGACACCGCGCCCTTCCGCGAGGTGCCCGGTATCAGCGACGTCGAGGTGGACGACCACCACCTCACCTGCCTGCTGCGTGGCGAGCCCGACCCCCTGCTCAAGGTCGCGGCGCGCTTCCACGTCACCCGCTGGTCCGCGCAGGACCGTGAGCTCGAGGATCTGTTCCTCGATCACTACCGGGTCCCCATCACCCACACGGAGGTGGTCGGTCATGACCGCTGAGACGCACACCGCCACGACCGGCGCGCTGCCGGTGCTGCGATGGGTGCTGCGTGTGCACCGCCGGGCGCTGCTGGGCTGGGGCCTGGCGCTCGCGGCCGTCACCGCCCTCTACGTCAGCTTCTGGCCGGCGATGGGCGACACCGCCGAGATGCAGGCCCTGGTCGACAGCATGCCCGAGGCGGTGGTGACCGCGCTGGGCTACGACGCCATCGGTTCGCCGGCCGGCTACCTGGAGAGCACGGTCTACGCCCTGCTCGCGCCGATCCTGATGCTGGTGTTCGCGCTGGGCTTCGCCGCCCGGGCGATCGCCGGGGACGAGGAGGCCGGGGCGCTCGAACTCGAGTCGGCCGCGCCCGTCGGGCGCCGGCGGCTGCTGCTGGAGCGCTACCTCGCCCTGGTGGCCGGGGTGGTGTGGCTGGCGGCCGTCGTCGGTGTGGTGTCCCTCGGGCTCGCGCGTGCGGTCGACATGGAGGTCGCGACGCTCCCGCTGGTCGGCGCGACCCTCGGACTGTTCCTGCTCGTGCTCGCGCTGGGAAGCGTCACCTTCGCCGTCGGTGCGGTGACCGGTCGCCGGTCAGTGGCGCTGGCGGTGGGGGCCGGGGTCGCGGTGGCGGCCTACGTGTCGAACGCCCTGGCGCCGCTGCTCGACGACGGACGCTGGCTCGAGCTGGTCTCCCCCTTCCACTGGTACCTCGGCAACGACCCGCTCAACGAGGGGCTGAGCGTGGTCGGGGCCCTCGCGCCAGTGGCGCTCACGGTGGTCAGCCTGGTCATCGCACTCGCCGTCTACGACCGGCGCGACCTGGGGGTGTGATGACGTGGCTCCGTGCCGTCTGCCCGGGGGAGACGCGGGCGGACGCGGGCGGACGCGGGCGCACGCGGTGCCGCGTCGTCAGCGCAGGGTCTTGACCTGGACGTCGTCCTCGGCTGAGGTTCCCCCACCGAGCGGAGGGAGACCGCGTGGCAGACGACGCGACGTACGCCGTGCGTGAGGAGATCCTCGCGCGCACCGAGGGCCGGACCCTGCTGGATGTCTTCGCAGCCACCTGCGACGCCAACTGGCACAAGGTCGCGCTGCAGGTCAAGGACGGGGACGGCTTCAGGACCCACACCTGGGGCCAGTACCGCCAGGAGGCGAGCCAGGTGGCGATGGCCTTGCGGCGCCGTGGCGTGACCCACGGCGACCACGTCGCGCTGATGATGACCAACCGCCCCGAGCACGTCATCGCGGATGTGGGCGTGCTGCTGGCGGGAGGCGTGCCGGTCTCGGTCTACAACACCCTCGCCCCCGACCAGATCGCCTACATCGCCGAGAACTGTCACGCCAAGGTGGCGATCGTGGAGGACGCGACCTTCCTGGCGACGTGGTTGGCCGTCGCGGACCGGTTGCCGGCGTTGGAGGCGATCGTGGTCCTCGAACCGGGCTCCACGCCGGCGCAGCGGCAGCCGGAGCGCGGCGGCAGCGGGCCGGAGGTCCTGGACTACGGGCAGCTGCTCACCGAGGGAGCGCAGGGGCTGGCAACCGGTCGCGGGGAGTTGGAGAACAGCTGGCGCGCCGTCCGTCCCGACGACGCGGTCACCCTGATCTACACCTCCGGGACCACGGGTCCACCGAAGGGCGTGGTGATCACCCACCGCGCGCTGCTCTACCAGCTGGCCGTGGTCATGGACCTGCTGGACATCCGTGCGGGCAACCGCGGCATCTCCTACCTGCCGTTGGCGCACATCGCAGAGCGCATGACCACCCACTACGTCGGCATCCGGGCCGGCGGGACCATCGCCTTCGTCCAGGATGTCACCGAGGTGCTGCCCACCCTGCAGGAGGCCCGCCCCAACATCTTCATGGCGGTGCCGCGGGTGTGGGAGAAGATGCACACCCGCATCCTCACCCGCATCCACGAGACCGACGACGACCGCAGGCGCGCCCTGGCGCTGCGCGCCCTCGAGGTCGGCACCGAGAAGGTGCGCACGGAGCTGGCCGGGCGCACCCCCTCGCCCAAGGTGCGCCTGCAGGCCGCACTCTTCGACCGCCTGGTGTTCGCCAAGATCCGTGCGGCGCTCGGGCTGGACGAGCTGCGCTACGCGCTGTCGGGTGCGGCACCCATCAGCCCGGAACTGCTGACCTTCTTCGCCGCCATCGGTGTCGAGATCCTCGAGGTCTACGGCATGACCGAGTCCACCGCGGTCATCACCGCGAACCGGCCGGGGGCGGTGCGGATCGGCTCGGTCGGCACCCCGCTGCCCGGTGTCGAGGTGCGGATCGCCGAGGATGGGGAGCTGCTCGCCCGCGGCCCCATCATCACCCCCGGCTACCTCGGGAGGGAGGAGGCCACCGCGGAGGCCATCGACCCCGAGGGCTGGCTGCACACCGGCGACCTGGCCACCATGGACGACCAGGGCTTCACCCGCATCGTCGGCCGCAAGAAGGAGCTGATCATCACCGCGGGTGGCAAGAACCTCTCACCCAACAACATCGAGGAGGCGATCAAACAGCGCTCGCCCCTGATCGCCCAGCTGTGCGCGGTCGGCGACGAGCGGCCCTTCGTCAGTGCCCTGGTGGTGTTGGACGCCGAGGCGCTGCCGAGCTGGGCCCAGGCACGTGGTCTCACGCTCGACTCTGTGGCCGATGCGGCGGCGCACCCGCAGGTGCGCGCGGAGGTGCAGCGGGCGATCGACGAGGGCAACGCCGAGCTCGCCCGGGTGGAGCAGGTCAGGGCCTGGGAGATCGTGCCGGCCGAGTGGACGGCGGAGTCCGAGGAGCTGACCCCGTCGCTGAAGCTCAAGCGCACCGTGATCCACGGCAAGTACGCCGAGGTGATCGACGGGCTGTACCACGCCACGAACTGACAGCGCCGGCAGGCGAACCGTGCCCCGACAGGCAGCGAGCCCCGCCGTGAACGGCGGGGCTCGTCTCGATCCTGGTGTCCGTCGGGCTCTAGAGCGGTCCGAACCTCACGATCGTGTGCGCGTGGTCACCTCAGAGCGCGGTGACCTCGGTCGCCTGCGGGCCCTTCTGGCCCTGACCGACGTTGAAGCTGACGCGCTGACCGTCGTCCAACGACTTGTAGCCGTCGGACTGGATCGCGGAGAAGTGCACGAAGAGGTCGTCTCCGCCTTCCTCGGGCTGGATGAAACCGAAGCCCTTGTCGGCGTTGAACCACTTGACGGTACCTTCTGGCATGTGAACGTCCCTATCTGCACGCACGACTGAGCGGGTCGTCCCAAAGGAAGATGGGAACGAGTGGACCCACCGCGGTGGCGTGGAACCGTCACGGTACAGGGCCGTGCGCGCGCCACACGCAAGTGGGACCTGCGGGGCGGCCACCGCGCACCCGGCACGGCGGCCCCATGATCGCCGGGGGAGGGTCCATGCCCGCCGCACTCGGTCGGATCCTGCTGGTGCTGGCCGGCGCCTGGCTCATCGTCGTGGTGCTGGCCTTCCTCTTCCAGCGGCAGCTGATCTACCTCCCCGACCGCACCGATCCGCGCCCCCCGCACGACGTCGAGGAGGTGGTGCTGACCACCGCCGATGGCCTGGAGCTCACGGCGTGGTTGCTGGCCCCGGAAGGGGGAGCGGGTGGGGCGGTGTCGACGATCCTGCTGGCGCCCGGCAACGCCGGTAACCGGGCGGCGCGGGTACCCACCGCCCGTGGCCTGGTGGATCGGGGGCACGCGGTGCTGCTGCTCGATTACCGCGGGTATGGGGGCAACCCGGGCAGTGCCTCGCAGGCGGGGCTGATCGCCGATGCGCGTGCGGCGCGTGCGCACCTCGATGCCCGCGCGGAGGTGGACGCGGACCGCATCGTCTACCTCGGTGAGTCGATCGGGACGGCGGTGGTCGCCGCCCTGGCACACGACCGCCCGCCCGCCGCGCTGGTCCTGCGCTCGCCCTTCCCGGCGCTCGCCGACGTGGGGCGTTCGGCCTACCCGTTCCTGCCCGTCGCGACGCTGCTACGCGATCGCTACCCCACCCTCGCCTACCTGGACGGGGTCGAGGTCCCCACCCTGGTGGTGGCCGGGGGCAGCGATCGGATCGTGCCGACACGGCTGTCGGTCGCGGTGGCCGAGGCGACGGGGGCGCGCCTGGTCGAGATCCCCGGCGTGGGGCACAACGACGCCGAGCTGTTCGTGGGCGCAGGGTTCCTCGACGCCGTCGACCAGCACGTGCGGGCCGCGGTGGAGGACCGCGGGGGGTGAGCCACAGAGGGCGGCGGCACCCCTGGCGCGGGGCCTCTGGGGCACCGCCCCAGCGACCCACGAGCCTCAGAACAGGTCGCTGAACCCGTGGGCCACGTGGCCCGTCAGCCGACGGTGCATCCGGGCGGCGCTGTCGTCGGTCATGGCCACGATGTGATCAGCGACGATGCGCAGCACCTCCACCTCGGCGCCCGAGCGCTCCACGGCCGTGAACAGGTGGTGGAGGTCGGCCTGCAGGTGCCGGGGGAACAGGGAGGTGTCCGCCCGCCCACGCCGGACCATCTCGGTGTGCACCTCGAACAGTTCCCGGACCACCCGCCGCTGGCCGTGCTGGTAGGTCGCCATACGGGGGTGCTCGATCACGAACACCCACAGCAGGTCGCGCAGCACGTCGGCCATCAGCCGGGCATCGCGGGGGATGGCCAGATCGTTGCGGTGGCGTCGCGTGGGTGCGTGCGCATCCCGTGGACCGACCGAGAGCACGAGCCGGTTGATCAGGCGCTTGCGCATCAGGCGCATCGCCTGCCGGGACTCGACGGAGCCGTCGAACTCGCCTGCCAGGGACCGGAAGCCCTCGAAGGGGCTGTCGGGTGCGGCGAACAGCTCCTCGCAGGCGGCCGCCAGGTCCGCGCCGGTGTAGCGGGCGGGGTCGTCGTCGGGACCCGTGGCGAGCTTGCCGCGTGACTCGCGGCGGGCCACGAGCTGGGCGGCGATACGGGTCCGTGCCTCCTGCGACTGGCTGAGCAGGGCGAGCGGGATGGAACCGGCGAGGTAGAAGTCTTCGATGTCGTGGACCGAGTAGGACACGTCGTCGGCCCACTCCATGATCTGGGTCTCGAAGCTCTGGGCGTGGCGACGGTGTGCGGGCACCCCGTCGCGGACCCACGCCGCCAGCTCGCGCTCGGTGGGGTAGAAGCACCACTTGGTGTCGCTGACCTCGCCACGCTCCCAGGGGTACTTGATGCCCGCGTCCAGGGTGGCCCGGGTCAGGTGCAACCCCGGCACGGTCCCGGAGCCGTACAGGCGGGCCCCCACCAGCCGGAAGGTCTGCGCGTTGCCCTCGAAGCCGCCCACCTCCGTGGGATCGAGTCCCCAGGCGCGCGCGGTGTCGTCGATCGCGACCGACAGCTCCTGCTCACCGATGTGGCCGAAGGGAGCGTGGCCGAAGTCGTGCATGATGGCGGCGGCCTCCACCAGGTCGGGGTGCGCCCCGAGCTTCCATCCCAGCCGCCGGGAGAGCTGCGCCACCTCGATGGTGTGGGTCAGTCGGGTGCGGAAGAAGTCGGCTTCACCGGGCGCGACCACCCCGGTCTTGCCCTGCAGGCGCCGGAAGGCGTGGGTGTGGACCAGCCGGTCGTAGTCCCGCGCGAAGGGGTTGCGGTAGTCCTCCTCATCCGGGCGGTCCGGCTGACGTTCCATGTCGTGGGCGGTGTAGCCCGCGTCGAAGGGGTCGGCCATGGCTGTGCTGTCCTGACGTCGCCATCGAGGCTAGGTGGCCGACCCGCGTCCGCTACCGGTCGTACGTCGGTGTGGCTGGAGGTAGCTGGCGAGCACGTCCGCGGCGACGGAGGGCGGATCCTCGCGCAGCCGGTACCGCGACGAGCGGCCCTCGCCGCCGATCGAGACCAGGCCGGCCTGGCGCAGGATCGAGAGGTGGTGGTGGGCCGTGGCCTTGGCGACCTGCAGCTCGGTGGTGGCCTCGGTGAGGCTGATGGCACCGCTCGACATGCGGCGCAGCAGCTTCAGGCGGCTCTCGTCCGCCAGGGCTTTGAACAGCTTCAGCAGCGCCGGTGACGGGGCCTCGGGGGGAAGGACGAGGAACTGCTCGGCGACCACGGTGGTCAGCACCTCGGCGTCCGCGCGTCGGCCGACGACCAACCACGGGCGGATCCAGAAGCTCGGCAGCAGGACGATCCGGTGGACCGCCGGGTCGCCGGACAGTTCGTAGCCGTTGGTCGCCTCCATCACGATGTCGGCGACCGCGACACCATCGTCGAGCTGCCGCCTGCGGTGGGCGACGTCGCGGGCGATGGCGCTCATCGCCTCGCCGGCCAGTTCGTCCCACACCCCCCGCAGTCGGTCGATGGCCCCGAGCAGCCGTTCGCCGTGCTCCTGCGGCGTGCACGCGAGCACGGGGGCAGCGCCCACCGGGGGTTCAGCCATGGCGTCGAGGTCGGTGACCGCCGACTCGATCGCCCCGTCCTCGCCCGCTGCGAGCGCCTCGACGGTCTCCACGTCGGCGACGTTGGCGTTGGTCGCGTGGTGCGCGAGCAGTTGACGCCAGCCCAGGCCCGGGTCCTCGGTGAGGGCGGCCACCAGGTCGTCGACCTCCGCGGGCTCCGGGAGGTCGGCGGCCAGCAGCGAGAGCACGTGGAAGGAGACACCGCTCCCGCCGTCGAGGTCGGTGAGATCGGACAGCAGTTCGTCGGGGAGTTCGGCGCGCAGTGCCCTGATGCGCTCGGCACCGACGTCGTAGCCGTCCTCGTCCTCGTCGATAAGGACGCCGAGGAGCCGCAGGAGTTCCGCGGCTTCGGACGCGCGCACCGACAGCGACACCGGTGGCGGTGTCCCGTTGGGGCGAAGGTCCTTCACGCGCACGGTCGAGCCTCGGATGTGCGAGCCACCCCGCACTGTGTTCGACGGTCATCGACCCTCAGACCCTACCCCTTCCGTGTGCGAGGTGGGCGGTGGCCGGCCGCAGCGAGGCGCGGCGAGACCGTCCTTTCGGTCACCATCGGAAGCGCGCTCGCTCTAGCGTTATCCTGGTGACGAACTCTCGACATCAAGACGTTTGACATTCATCGAACAGCATGTCATCATCGTGTCGTACCTCGGCGTGCGTGCCCCGTGCGGGACCGTCCCAGCAGCGCCCCACCGAGACGTACGTGAGGAGGTGATCGATGTGGTCGATCTGCATGCGCAGCAGGCGATGACCGACGCCCGGATGGCGGAGGACCGGCGCCGGGCGCAACGCGCCCGCTACCTGCGTCGTGGACGCCGCCCGTGGCTCGGGCTCCCGGATCGGTTCCGCCCGTCGCGCGCCGGCCGGCGTGATCCCCACCTGCGTCAGGCTGCCTGACATCCTCTCCCATCGTGACGCCCGCGCCGTTCCCCCCGACGGCGCGGGCGTCCTCTGTGGGAAGAACCTCTAACCGGCGGCAGGGGTCAGCCGCTCGGCCAGCTCGGCGAACAGCAGCGTGTTGGACAGGCAGGCGCGTTCGAGATCCTCGAGGTGGACGGACTCGTCCTCGCCGTGGGCGTTGGAACGTGGGTCCTCGACGCCCACCAGCAGACACGGCGCACCACCGAAGGCCTCGCTGAAGGGCCCCACGAAGGGGATGGAGCCCCCGCATCCCACCGCGGCGGGGGCACGACCGTAGGCGCCCGTCATCGCCGCGATGGCCGCGTCCCACGCCGGCCCCTCGGGTGCGGTCAGCCAGGCCGGCGTCGACTCACCGATCGCGACCTCGACCTCGGCGCCGAAGGGTGCGTGGTCGACGAGGTGGTCGGCCAGCGCGCCGAGGGCACGTGCAGGATCCTGGCCGGGGGCCAGGCGCAGGGACAGCTTGGTGGTCACCTCGCTGAGCAGGGTGTTGGAGGCCTGGGCGACGGGCGTGACGTCCATCCCGGTGGGTGTGATGGAGGGGCGCATCCACAGCCGCTCCTCGATGCTGCGGGTCGGATCGCCCACGAAGGTGACGCCGTCGAGCAGTTGGACGTCCGCGCGGAGCCGTGCCGGATCGGTGCCGAGCGCGGCGATGCGCTCCCGCTCGTTCTCCGGGGTCGGGCGGACATCGGCGAGGAAGCCGGGCACCGCCACCTCGCCACGCTCGTCGTGCAGGGTCGCCAGCAGTCGGGCGGTGGCCGTCAGCGCGTCGGGCACCGCACCTCCCCACATGCCGGAGTGCACGGGTTGGGCGAGGGTGCGCACCCGTACCGTCATGTCGGCCATCCCCCGCAGCGCGTAGGTCAGCGAGGGCCAACCGACCTCGTGGTTGACCAGGTCCGCCAGCACGATCACATCGCTGCGGAGTCGGTCGGCCCACCGCCCGAGGAGCGCGGGCAGGTTCGGCGAGCCGATCTCCTCCTCGCCCTCGATCAGCACCTTGACGTTGAGGGGCAGGCTCCCACGGGTCTCGAGCCAGGCCCGGATCGCGGCCACGTGCGCCATGATCCCGGCCTTGTCGTCGGCGGCGCCACGACCGTAGAGCCGCCCGTCGCGCTCGGTCGGGGTGAAGGGCTCCGAGTTCCACCGTGCCGCGGTGCCGACGGGCTGGACGTCATGGTGGGCGTAGAGCAGCACCGTGGGCGCCGCCGCTCCCGCGTGCAACCAGGCGCCGGTGACGGCGGGCTGCATCGCGTCGTCGGTGAGCACCTCGACGTCCTCGAGGCCGGCGTCGGCGAGGAGTGCGGCGGTGGCCTCGGCGCTGGCGCGGACCTGGTCGGCGTGGTCGGGCAGCGCGCTGATCGAGCGGATGCGCACGAGCGCTTCCAGGTCCTCCCTGATGCGCCCGTGCTGGGCCAGCAGCGCGGCAGCGACATCGTCGAGGTGGGCGGGGATGGCACGGTCGGTCGCGGGGCTGGTCACGGGCGGCTCCGGGCTCAGGTGAGGTCGCGTGGCACCGATCATCGCGGTGTGCGCCGCAGCGTGCCACCCCCGCGTTGCGGCTGCGGCTGCCACCGTGACTATCCTCGCGGCGACCTGCTGGCATCGGGACGGTCGGGGGCCGAAGGGCACCTGCTCGCGGAGCACAGCGGTCGGTCACCGCGGTCCCGTGCGCACAACCGCCCATCACCGTGCCGGCGTCGTGTCGGGTCACCGGGTGACCATCCCGTCCGACCACCACGGCCCCCCAGCGCGGCCGGAACCCGAGGAAGGCGAGCACCGTGGGACACGCAGCGACCGCGTGGGAACGGCTCTCCCAGATGCTCTCGGCCGGGGACGTCTCCGGTGTGCCCGAGCTCTACACCGCCGACGCCCTCTACCTCGAGCCCTACAACCCGCCGCACCGGGGCAACCTGCTGATCCAGGCCTACCTGAAGGACTGGCTCGGTGGCAAGGAGGACATCGCGATCGACGCCAAGCGTGTGATCGAGTCCGATGCCGCTGGGGAGCTCGGTGTCGAGTGGACGATCTCCTACACCGCTGCCGGACGGCGCTGGAACGACCTCCCGCGCGCCAGCTTCTTCGGCTTCGATGCCGACGGGCGGATCACCTACCACCGCGACTACACCTGAGCGGGACGTCGCTGGTCCGTCGGGATGCACCGCCCGCTGCGGGCCGTGCCCGTGACACGGGCTAGTCGCGCGTCAGGGAACGCCAGACCAGCAACGCCGCCAGCGCAGCGCCGACCATGCCCGCGGTCGCCTGGCCGGCGGGCTTGACCTCGGGGAGCCGGTCGCGCAGCCGCACCGGTTTCGCGAACTCCTGGACCTGCCAGGACATCGCATCGGCGGCAGCCCGCAGCTCCTTGTCGGGGTTCACCGCGACGGGGTGGCCGACGGCAGCGAGCATCGGCAGGTCGGTGATCGAGTCGGAGTAGGCGAAGCAGCGGGACAGCTCGTAGCCACGCACCTCGGCGATCTGGCGGATCGCGGTGGCCTTGGCCCCCGCGTAGGCGTAGAACTCCAGCGTGCCGTCGTACCGTCCCTCCGCGTCGATCCCGGAGCGGGTGGCGATCACCTCGTCCACACCGATGAACCCGCTGAAGGGCTCGACGATCTCCTCACCTCCCGAGGAGACGACCCACACGTCCCGCCCGGCCCGTCGGTGCGAGGCGATCAGGTCCAGCGCCTCCTGGTAGGCCAGCGGGGCGATGGTCTGCTCCATGGTCTCGCGCACCAGTTGCCGGACGCGGTCCGCCTCCCACCCCCGGGTCAGTTCGAGGGCGGCGTGACGAGCCTGCTCCATACGCTCATGGTCCGCACCGGAGAGCTGGTAGACGGCCTGGGCGTAGAGGGTCTTGAGCACCATCGACGAGCTGATCAGCCCATCGCGGTAGAAGGTCCGCCCCATCACCAGGGTCGAGGACTTGGCGATGATCGTCTTGTCGAGGTCGAAGAAGGCCGCCTCGCGCGCCCCGGTGCTGCGACGGCCGATCTGCGCCAGCATGCGCTCGGAGAGGCGGTCCGCGTCGGGACGGGCGTAGCGCTGCTCGGTGTCCTGACCCGCGGCCGACGCGGCCTCGGCGGCAGCGGCGACGAGTTCCAGCTCCGTGGACGTGTCGGGCTCCGGGGGCGTCCCCGTGTCCTCAGCCTTGTCGCTGGTCACCTCGCCCCCTCGCTCCGATCCGGCGCTCGCAGCGTAGCCACGGGCGGGTACGCGGGCCCGGCTCAGGGGCCCGGCTCACGGCCCCGGCCGCCGGCAGGCATCCGGCACCCCCGGCACGGTCCGAGCGCCGGCCACTGCTCGGCCACCTGCGGGGTGGCTGTCCACAGGATGCTCGGTATCCGTCGCCGAGCCGCGCATCGCCGCCCGTAGCGTGCTCGACGTCCTCGAGGCCCACGTCACGGGCCATGGGGACGGGAGGATGCGGACGTGGAGATCACCAGGACCGACCTCGGGGGCGGCGACGACGCGACCTCGGCGCTCCCCACGACAGCCACGACCGGTGACACGGCGGTCGCCGGCGCGGGCGCCACGGCCCCGGTGGCGTCGGCCCTTCCGGTGCAGGTCGCCGTCGGCGCGGCGCAGGCCGATGCGGTGATCGCGTGGGTCGAGGGGGTCCTCGGCTGGCAGGTGAGCGATCTCGGGGCACAGGACCCCGTGCCTCCCGTCCTGCTCCTGCGGGACGTGACGCACCCGCAGGCCCCGGCCGGGGCCAGGGGGCAGGACGAGCTGCCCACCCTGCTGCTGGTCCCGGACGGGGCGCCCGCTGCTGCGGCGGCGGAGGCAGCCACCAGGCTGCGGCCGGCGGCGGTGGTCGGCTGGCCCAGCCAGCGTGAGCGGCTCCCCGAGCTCGCGGCCGCGTTGCTCGCCCGTCCACGTGATCGCCCCGGCCAACCGACCGTGCTGCGGGTCGGCGGTAGCGCCGGTGGCGTCGGTACGACCACCATCGCGCTCGCCCTGGCGGGGGTGAAGGCCTGGTCGGGCACCCGGACCCTGGTCGCCGTCCGCGGTCTCGGACTGCCCTGGCGCCCGGTCCCGGCAGCGGCCCTCGGTGGGGCGGAGTTGTGGTCGGCGGCCGATCCTCTGCCCGGCTTCGATGGACGCCTGCGGGCGGTACGAGTGGTCGACGGGGAGGAACCGCCGCCGCTCGCCGACCCTGCCATCGACGCCGCGGTGCTCGACCTCGGGCCCCATCCCGACGGCGAGGTGCTGGTCTGTCGGGCCGATGCGGCCGGGCTGTGCGCCCTGGAGGCCACCGCGGCAGCGGCAGTGGTCGTGGTCGGGACGGGCCCCGTCGCGCGGACCCGGATCGCGCGTGCCCTGTCCGGTCGGCGCTGGGTGGAGGTCCCGCTCTCCGCCCGCGTTGCCCGCGCGTCGCTCCAGGCACGGGTACCTGCCGGGCTGCCCGGGTCCTGGGTGGCCCGGCTGTCACCGCTGGTGGTCCCGGGCGCGCGGAACGCCGCGGAGGCGTCCCGCGGGCCGTGACCCGCCCGGCCACACACGGAACCACTTCACCACACCACCGACCCGGGGGCGGGATCGGACGAGCACGTGCCGGGAACCTCGATCGAGGACAGGCAACAGCGAGCGACCACGGCCACCACGGCCACCGCGGGCCCGAGCGGTGCCGTGACCGCGCAGCTGCGTGAGGCCGTCGGTCGCCGCCTGCAGGCCGACGCGGAGCTGGTGGAGGCGCGCGTGGACCGGACCACGCTGCGTCGAGCGGTGGCGCGGGCGCTGGCGGCCGAAGGCGTGGTCGTGGCGCCGGAGACCTGGGCCAGGCTGGTCCGCGATCTGGTGGACGAGCTCGGTGGGCTCGGACCGCTGGAGGCCCTGCTGCGCGACCCGGCCGTGACCGACGTGATGGTCAACGGCGCGGACGAGATCCACGTCGAACGCGGCGGGCGCCTGGAAGCGGTCGACGCCGGCTTCGAGGACGACGCCCACCTGCTCCGGGTGCTGGCGCGCTCGCTCGGTCCCCTCGGGGTACGGCTCGACCGGGCCCACCCCTACGTGGACGCGGTGCTCCCGGCGGGTGTGCGACTCCACGCCATCCTGCCACCGCTCGCGGAGCGACCCACCGTGACCCTGCGGCGGGTACCGGCGGTCGTTCCCAGCTGGGAGGAACTGGCGGCGGCCGGCAGCGTGCCCCGGGAGGTCCGCGACCTGCTGGTGGAAGCGGTGGTGCAGCGCCGCAACCTCGCGGTGTGCGGCCGTGCCGGCGTGGGCAAGACCACCCTGCTCGCGAGGTTGCTCGCCGAGGTGGGCTCCGACCGTGTCGTGGTCATCGAGGACGCCCCGGAACTGCGCTGCCCGGCGGCACACACCGTCCACCTGCGGACCCGCGCAGCCACCCCGGACGGTGCCGGAGCCGTGGACGTGGCCGACCTCGTGCGCAACGCCCTGCGCATGCGACCCGACCGGCTGGTGGTGGGTGAGGTCCGTGGGGTCGAGGTGGCTGATCTGTTGCAGGCGATGAACACCGGGCATGACGGCTCCATGACCACGGTCCACGCCAACGGACCGCGCGAGGCCATCGTGCGGCTCGAGGGGATGGCGCTGCTGGCGGGGGTGCCACTGGCGGCCGCCCGGGCCCAGGTGGCCGCCGCGGTGGACCTGGTGGTCGCCCTGGACCGTGATCAGCAGGGTCGGCGTCGGGTCGCGGGGGTCCTGGCCCTGGACGCCTCGGGTCAGCGCAGCGATGTCGAGGAGGTGTGGTCGTGTCGCTGATACCGCTGCGTAGCGCCGGCCCTGAAGCGGCCGGACGGGCGGATCCGGACGCGGTGCTCGATGCGCTGCGTCTGGCCGTCACCGCCGGTGGACCCCAGCCCGACCGGGCGCACCTGCCGGAGCGGTGCCGCCGGGCCGTGGACCTCGCCGAGCGCATCGGCGCGCCCCTGCTGCCGGCGGTGGAGGCCGCGCAGGCCGCGCAGGACGACCAGCGCCGTGCGACCCGAGCGGTACAGGTGGCCAGCGCCCAGACGCGGGTGGTGGCCGGCGGGTTGCTGGTGGCACCGGTACTGCTCGTGCCGGGGCTGGCCCGTCTGGTCGGCGCCGACCTGATCGGGTTCTACACCAGCCGCACGGGCGTGATCGTCCTGGTCGTGGGCAGCGCGCTCCTGCTACTGGGTGCCGCGATCGTCGTCGCGTTGGTGCGGCGCGTCGGGCGGAGCCCCGCGGGTAGCACCCGCGGTGGGCCCAGGGCGCTGATCGCCGGCGTGCTCACCTTCGTGGTCGTCTCCCGCCTCGGTGGGCCCGTCCTCGCGCTCCCGCTCACCCTGCTGGCGGTCCACGTCGCCGGACGGCACGCCGGCGAGGCCACCGTGCAGCAGGACGTCGACGAGGTCGCCGACCTGGTCGCCACTGCCCTGACCGCCGGGGTGAGCGGGCCCGAGGCGCTGCGCCTGGTGGCGGACGTCCTCCCCGCCCACGGGCCCCGTCTCCGCCGCCTGGCCTTCGGCCTGGAGCTCGGCATGGGCGCGGACGACCTCCTCGACGGCCCTGCACACCAGGCGACCATCCGCGCGTCGCGCCACCGCGGCCCCGGGCGCGCCGGCACGCCCCGGCGTGACCCCCTGCGTCGTCTGGCGGCGCTGCTGACCGCAGCCGAACGGGCCGGCGCACCTGTCGCCCCCAACGTGCGACACCTCGCCCGCCAACTTCGCGCCGACGACCTCGCGCGGGTGCTGGCCGCTGCCGAGCGGCTCCCGGCGCAGCTGACCTTCCCCACTGCCCTGTGCCTGCTGCCAGCCACCGTGCTGCTGATCGGCGCGCCGATCGTGCACACGGGACTGCTGGCAGTAGGCGCCTGACCAAGGAGGAGCACCGATGCACCACCTACCCGCACGTCCGACCGAGCGTGCCCGCGCCATGGCGGCGCACCCCGCAGCCCGGGTCCGCGGCCGCGCCACCCCCGCCCAGCCGGGCGCGGGTACGTCGGCAGCCACGACCGCTGCAGCACCCACGACCGCTGCGGCGCCCGCCTTCCCACCCGGTGAGCGTGGCCAGCGCAGCGCCGCGTCCCCCGACGAGGACGGGTCGCTGGTGACCGAGTACGGCCTGCTCGCGGTCGTCGCGGCGACCGTGGCCGGTGTGGTGATCCAGTGGGCCAGCGGCGGAGCCCTGGTCACCCTGTTCAACGCCCTGCTGCGGCACGCCCGCAGCCTCGTGGGCGCGTGAGCCGCGCGGGGAACCCGGTGGGGGGCGCGGACGCGTCCCCCACCCCCGTGCCGGACGACGAGTCGGGCGTGCTCAGCCTCGAGGCGGTGTGGGTCCTGCCGGCGCTGGCCCTGCTGGTCGTCGGTCTGCTGGCCGCGGTCGGTCTGGTGCGCGACGTGCTGCTCCTGCACGAGGCGGCGCGGGCCGGTGCCCGGACCGCTGCCGTCACCACGGGCGAGCGGCCGGTGGTCGGCGCCGCCCGTCAGGCCGCACCCGAGCTCGACCTGGTGGTCACCGTGCGGCCGATCCATCGCCGCGACGGGGACCTGGCCCGCGTGGAGGTGCGCACCTCCCGGATCATCGGGCCGGTGCGCCATCCGCTGCGTGCGCGCGCCGTCGCCCGTGTCGAACCCGCGGTCGGTGGTGGCGGCCCCCCGCAGCGCAGCGGTCCGGGGGCACCGTGAGTGCCGCCGCCGGCCGCCGCGGTCCACGCCCACCCTCGGGTGCCCCCAGCTGGGGCGAGGACCTCGTGGCGTGCGGAACGCAGGCTGGTGTGGCGACGGTGGTCCTGCCGATGCTGTTGTGGCTCGGGACGCTGGCCGCGATCGCGGTCATCGACCTCGGCGCCTACCTGACCGCCGCAGCACGGGCCCAGGCCCTGGCCGACGCCGTGGCCCTGGCGGCGGTGTCCGCCGAGGTCGAGGGCGCCCGGGCCATCTCGGCGATACGGGAGGCGGACCGCACGGCGGTGGCCGGCGGCGGCCAGCTCGAAGGTTGTGTTTGCACGCCCGGCACGGCGCGTGCAGCGGTCCGTGTCAGCGTCCCGGTGCCCGGCCTGGTCCTGCCGACCCTGGGCGCCGCACGGGTCTCGGCGGATGCGGTGGCGACCCTCGTGTCACCCCCGTGAGGTCGCGGGTGCGCGCGCCAGGAGCAGATCGAGGACCGCCACGGCACCGACCTTGTCGAGGGGGTCGTTGCCGTTGCCGCACTTCGGGCTCTGCACGCAGGAGGGACAACCGGCCACGCACCGGCAACCGGCCACCGTCGCGCGGGTCGCACGCAGGTGCTCCGGACACCGCTGGTAGGCGCGGGTCGCGAGCCCCGCACCGCCCGGGAGGCCGTCGTAGATGAACACGGTCGGTTGGCCCGTATCGGGGTGGAGCGCCGTGGACAGCCCGCCGAGGTCCCACCGGTCGCACAGGGCGAGCAGCGGCAGCATGCCGATCGCCGCGTGCTCGGCGGCATGCAGCGAACCCGGGATCCGCCGCGGTGTCAGCCCGGCCTCGGTCAGGATCCGCTCAGGGATCGTCCACCACACCGCCCGGGTCTTCAGGTGGGTGGGGGGCAGGTCGAGGTCGACGCGCTCGAGGACCTCGCCGGTGCCGACGCGCAGCACCTCGTAGCCGGTCACGCGGTTGGTGACCTCCACGCGGCCGTGGACGATCGCGGCGTCCTGCCACGCGGCACGGTCCTCCTCGGCGACGACCTGGAGGTCTGTGTCGGTCCGCGGTCGCGTGGTCAGCGCGGTGCTGCCAGCATCCTCCACCAGGGCGAGGTGCGCGTCGAGGTCCAGCGCCGCGACCCGCAGCACCCGGCCCTGGTGCAGGTGGATCGCGCCGGTGTGCACCTGGCGGTGCGCGCGGACCTCATCGATGTCACCGATGACCTGTCCGGTGTCCGCGTCGACGATCCGCACGGGCGTACCCCCGGTGCTGCGCAGTCCCACCTCGGCCGCCGCCCGGTGCCGGGCGGTCCAGTAGTGGCGCCCGTCCCGGCGTCGCAACCGTCCCGAGGCCACGTCCTGCGCCAGCAGCTCGGGCGCACCGGCACCGAACCAGGTGCGTGCTTCCTCGTCGTCGAGGGGGACCTCCTGCGCGGCGCAGCGCAGGTGCGGCGCGAGCAGCACCGGGTTGGTCGGGTCGACGATGGCCTCCTCGGGGTCGCGGGTGAGGAGCTCACGCGGATGGGTGACCAGGTAGTGGTCGAGGGGGTCCTCCTCGGCCACCAGGACGGCCGCGGCAGCCGCGCCGCGGCGACCGGCGCGCCCGACGCGCTGCCAGAAGGCCGCGGTCGTGCCGGGCCAGCCCGCCAGCACCACGGCGTCCAGTCCGGTCACGTCGATACCGAGCTCCAGGGCCTGTGTGGCGGCCACGCCCCGCAGGCTGCCGTCGCGCAGTGCCTGCTCCAGCGCCCGTCGGTCCGCAGCCAGGTAGCCGGCCCGGTAGGCCGCGACGGTGTCCGCCAGCAGCCGTCCGTTGCCGTCGTGCTGCTCGGCGAGCCGTTCGCGTGCGATCACGGCGATCACCTCCGCGGCCTTGCGGCTGCGGCTGAAGGCCAGGGACTGCACGTCAGCGGCGACGAAGGCCGCGAGCAGCGCGCCGGTCTCCTGCAGGCTCGAGCGTCGCCGCTCGCCGTCCTCCTCCAGGGGCGGCAGCCACAACCCGAGATGGATCGGGCCGTGGGGTGAGCCGTCCGCGGTCACCTCGGTGACCTCGAGCCCCGTCAACGCGGTCGCGTGCGCGCCGGGGTTGCCGACCGTGGCGGTCGCCAGCAGGAAACGGGGGTCCGCGCCGTAGCGTTCCAGCAACCGCCGCAGCCGGCGCAACACCAGTGCCACGTGGCTGCCGAAGACGCCGCGAGCCACGTGGGCCTCGTCGACGATGACGACCTGGCAGCGGTGCAGCAGGTCGGCCCAGCGGTGGTGGGAGCCGAGCAGGGAGGCGTGGAGCAGATCGGGGTTGGTGACGATCCAGTTGGCGGTGCGTCGCACCGCCTCCCGCTCGGGCTGCGGCGTGTCGCCGTCGAGGACCGCGGCGCGCAACCACGGCAGGCGGAGCTGGCGCAGGGCACGCAGCTGGTCGTGCGCCAGGGCCTTGGTCGGTGCGAGCTGCAGTACCACGGAGCGGTCGTCAGCCGCGAGCGCCTCCAGAGCGGGCAGCTGGTAGGCCAGGCTCTTGCCCGAGGCGGTCCCGGTGGCCAGGACCACGTGCTCGCCCGCCCGGGCCCGCGCCAGGGCGGTGGCCTGGTGCGACCACAGCTCGGTGATGCCGAGCGAGGCCAACCGTTCGCGCAGCTCCGCGGGGAGGTCGTCGGGCAGGGCCACGGACCGTGCGGCGCGGGCAGGTAGCCGTTCGAGGTGGACCAGCCCGCCGTCGGTCGCCTCCTCCACCTCGAGCACGACCCCGGAACGGTCCGCCGCGTGCGCGGCCGACCGGCCCGACGCGGTGCGGGCCAGCAGCTCGAGCACGTCACGGGGATCGATCGGGCCACCTCGGGGTCGCTCCGGTGCACGACGGTAACCTGCCGTCCTCGTCGTCCACGCCGTCGCCGCCTCCTGGGCTGCTGCGTTGTCGCGTCCGGAACCGCCCAGGAGGGTGCGCCGTGCAGCTGTTGGAGCTCGAGGTGGCCGAGCGCTCCGGTTGGCAGGTGGTGACCGCGAGCGGGCAGTTGGACGTGGCCACGGCGCCGCGCATGCGCGAGCTGCTCCAACAGCAGCAGTACGAGCCGGCGCGACGGCTGGTGGTCGACCTGTCGGGTCTGGAGTTCCTCGACTCCTTCGGCCTCGGGGTGCTGGTCGGCGGTCTACGGCGCGCCCGCGCCGGCGGTGGCCGGCTGGTGCTGGCCGGCGCCTCCGCGCGCATCCACCACGTGCTCGAGGTGACCGGTCTGGACGCGGTCTTCGAGCTGGCCACCTCGGTCGCAGCGGTCGTCGCGGTGGACGATGGCTGACGGGGCGCGCGAGCGACGGTGCACGGCCGGGCCGCGCCCCATCGGATCGGGTCACTAGCCTCGGTGGACACCGGTCGCCGGCGGGTCGGCGGCGTTCGGGTGTGCAGGGAGGTGTCCGTGGAGCTGGACGAGCGCACCCTGGCCAGCGTCGCTGCGTACGACGAACACGCGCGGGCCTACCAGGAGTCGCTGCGGCTGCGTCGGCCCGTGGCGGACGTCCGCCGCTTCGCCGCCCTGGCCAACCGTGGCGATCTGGTGCTGGACGCGGGTTGTGGCCCGGCCAACGATCTTCGGCTGCTGCGCGATGCGGGGGTGCACCCCGTGGGCATGGACCTCTCCCTGGGTGCGCTGCTCGAGGCGCGCATGCTGCTGCCACGCCATCCGCTGCTCCAGGCGCCGCTGCACGATCCGCCCCTGCGGGACCGCTCCTTCGGTGGGCTGTGGTTGTCCGGTGGGCTGACCCACCTGCCGCGCGCGGCGTGGCGACCGACCTTCGCCCGTCTGCTGGAGCTCGTCGACCGCGGGCCGGTGTACGTCGCCGCCCTGCGCGGGACCGGCGACCTGGTGCCCGACGACGATCCCGTCCTCGGTCGGGTCCACTGCTCCTCGGTCACCGAGGTGGAGCTCGATGCGCTGTGCCGTTCGCACGGGCTCACGGACCTGACCGTGGAGGTGCGTCCCGACCCGATCCGTGACCGGGCGCGGCCCTGGGTGGTCGCGCTCGGGGTGCTGCGCCGTTGACCCCCCGTCCGTGTCCTCCCACCCGGTGGGTCACTCGAGCAGCAACCGACGGCTGAGCTCCCGGCGATCGTAGGCGTGGACGGTGTCGAGGAGGGGCCCGGCCGCGAGCCGCAGCGGGCGGATGACCAGGTCGACACCCAGCCGGTCCAGCAGCGCTTCGTCATCGTCGTGATCGACCGCTGCGGCGATGCGCCCCCGGTAGCCCCGGCGGCGCAGCGCGTGCACCAGCGACCGGTGCAGTTCGGTGTCCCGCGGGGTCGCGACCACCCACCGGGTGCGCGCCAGAGGCAGCTGCTCGGGGAGCGCGGGATCCTCGAGATCACCGAAGACCACGGGCAGATCGCCCGACTCGGCCCGCACGGTGCGCGGATCGAAGTCCACCCCCAGCACCTCCACGCCGCGTGTCCGGAGCTCCTCGTAGACCGATGTGCCCAGCCGGCCCAGGCCGATCACGATCACCTCGGGGCGACGGACGGCGCGCTGCTCCATCTCGCGGCGGACCCGGGCACGCTGCAGGGGTGCGAGCGGCCGTGACAGGACCGGTACCAGGCGGTCGGCTTCCGCGCTGAGGAAGGTCGACAGGGTGATCGTGATCAGCGCCACCGCAGCGATCACCCCGGCGCTGCGTCCGTCGAGCTGCCCCAGGGACACGCCCAGCGACGCGAGGATCAGGGAGAACTCGCTGATCTGCGCCAGCGTCAGCCCGGCCCGTACCGACACGCCGGTCTGGAAGCCGAGCAGGGTCGAGATCACCGCGATGAGCACCGGCTTGCCGATCAGCACGAAGAGGCTGAGCGCCAGGATCAAGGTGAGGTCATCGGCACCCTCGAACCGCAGCTGGGTGCCGAGGTCGATGAAGAAGAACACCAACAGGAAGTCGCGCAGCGTGGCCAGCCGGCCGCTGATGGCCTCGCGGTAGTTCGACGAGGCGAGTGCGATACCGGCGAGGAACGCACCGACCTCCTCGCTGAAGCCGAGCAGGTGGGCGGCCGCGGCCAGGGCCACCGCCCAGGTGACGGCAGCGAGCACGAGGAGCTCGCCGCGACGGGCCAGGACGTGGACCGCGCGAGGGAGCACGAACCGCGCCAGCAGTGCGATGGCCGCGAACAGCCCGGCACCGCGTAGGGCGATCGCCCCGAACTGTGCGACCAGGCTGGTGGCGCCGTCGGGGTCGAAGGAGGCCAACACCACCATCAGCGCGACCACGACGATGTCCTGCACGATCAGGATGCCCAGGGCCAGCCGGCCGTGGAGTTGCTCGATCTGCCCCCGGTCGGTGAGCAGCTTGATCACGACCACCGTGCTGGAGAAGGACATGCCGGCCGCGAGGTACAGCGAGGCGACGACATCGAGCCCGAAGCCCCGGGAGATGGCGAAGGCGAGCGCCGCGGTCACCGCGACCTGGACCAGGCCTGCCACGAGCACGACGGGGCCGAGCGTGCGGACCAGGCGGGGATCGAGCTTGAGGCCCACCACGAACAGCAGCAGGGTGATGCCGATCTCGCCGAGCAGTTCGATCTCGGTCGAGGAGCGCACGAGCCCCAGCACATCCGGTCCCACGACCACCCCGCCGACGAGCAGGCCGACCAGCAGCGGGAGGCGGACCGTGATCGCGAGCGCGCCGAGCAGCACGCACACCAGCAGCACGACACCGATCTGGCCGAGCACATCGCCGGTCACCGGCCACCCCCTTCCCGCGTGTCGTCGGCGTCCTCGCCGAGGACCGCTTCCACGACCGGTGTCGCCGCCAGGTGCCAGGGCCGCAGCGTCACGTCCGCCCCGTGGGCGAGCAGCTGTTCGCAGGCGGCCGACCCCCCGGCCGCGACCGCGATGCCACCGGTGTAGCCGCGGCGGCGCAGGTGGGTGACCAGACGCAGGTCGGTGGGCAGATCCCGCACCGTGATGATCACCCAGCGCGTCGCGCCGAGGGGGAGCCGGTCGACGAGCTCGGGGTCGTCCGCGTCGCCGTAGACCACGGGCAGGTCCCAGCGGGCACGCTTGATCCCGCGCGGGTCGAAGTCCACGCCCAGGACGCGATCGCCGCGGGCGAGCAGATCGTCGAGCACCTGCGAGCCGAGCCGGCCCACCCCGATGACGACGTACTCCGGGCGGTCTGCGGCCGCCCGTGGATCGCTGGCGAGCGCTTCGGGTGCCCGTTCGAACACCCGCAGCGCCGGGGCGATCCGCCGGTAGAGCCGATCGGCGTTGTGGATCAGCTCCGTGGACACCGCGATCGTCACCACCCCGATCACGGTCACCACCCCGAGCAGATCCGTGCCCACGTGGCCCTGCTCGACGCCGAGGGCGACGAGGATGAGCGAGAACTCGCTGATCTGCGCCACGGTGAGGCCGGTCTTGAAGGCCACCCGACGGCGGTAACCGAGCCCGCCCATGATGATCATCACGATGATCGGGTTGCCGAGCAGCACGAACAGCGACAGCACCAGGATCGGCAGCACCTGCTCGGAGACGGTCGCGGGATCGACCCGCGTACCCAGCTCGATGAAGAAGAACACCAGCACGAAGTCACGGATGGTGCCGAGCCGGCTGGCGACCGCGTCGCGGTAGGAGGTCGACGCCAGCGCCACTCCGGCGAGGAAGGCCCCCACCTCCTGGCTGAACCCCAGCTGCAGCGACAGCGAGGCCAGCAGTACGGCCCAGGTGACCACGGTGAGCACGAGCAGCTCACCGTGCTGTGCGAAGATGCCGGTCAGGCGTGGCGCGACCAGCCGGCCCATGACGACCACGATGACGAGGAGTGCGAGCGCCCGCAGCACCACCTGGCCGAGGCGTTCGAGGGTGCCGGGTTCGCTCAGGGTGCCGACGTCGCCGACGGCGGTGATCGCCAGCATCGCGACCACCACCACCAGGTCCTGGACGACCAGGATGCCCAGCGCGATGCGGCCGTAGAGGGTCTTCAGCTCGCGGCGATCCGTGAGCAGCTTGACGATGATGATGGTCGAGGAGAAGGTCAGCCCGAGCGCGAGGTAGAGCGCGTCGACGGGGTCGAAACCGAGGATCCTCGCCAGGCCGAAGCCGATGACCGCGGTGAACCCGACCTGGCCGAGTCCAGCGGCGAAGGCCACCGGGCCGAGCCGTTGCAGGATGCGCACGTCGAGCTTCAGGCCGACCACGAACAGCAGCAGCGAGGTCCCCACCGTCGCCAGCAGCTCGATCTCCGAGGTGGGCTCCACGAGGCCGAACACCGCCGGTCCGACCGCGATGCCGGCGGCGATCAGCCCGACGGTCAAGGACTGGCGCAGGAGGACGGCCAGCCCCCCTGCCACCACGCACACCGCGAGCACCAGGGCCATCTGCTCGAAGACACCGATGTCCACCGCACCGCTCCCGCCGTGGGTGCAACGTAGCCCGCGGCGTACACAGCGGGGGGGGTGTCGTGGCTGCGGTACGGGTCTGGGAGCGTCAGTCGGACCCACAGGCCCGGGTCAACTCCGCAGGGTCCAGCTCGATGCTCTCCAGGGTGGCATCGACCATCTCGCGCTGCGGATCGTCCACGGGCGTACTGACCTCGACCAGCACCAGGGTGTCCGCGACGGTGGCGTAGCGCCCTGCCACCCGCAGGTCCGCCACCTCCGACGCCGCGTCCCCTCCCAGGGAGAACCGCAGCTCGAGCGCGTCCTCGGCGCCCGGGATCTCCACCTCGTCGGGTTCGTCAGCCGTGGTGACCTCCAGGGGTGGTCGCGCCCGGGTGGCGGCGCCGGCCGCCAGCTCGCTCGCTGTCCCCGACCCGCAGCCGACGACCACCTGCAGGGTGCTGCTGTCGTCGGGGCCACCGCGCCAACCCGCTGCCGCCACGACCTCGGATGCCTCGGTCGTCGCGCCGGTCTCCCGCCAGCCGGCCGGCACCTCCACGGTGACACCCGCCACCTCGGCGGCTCCGCCTGCACAGGCGGCGAGCACCACGGCCGCGAGCACCAGGACGGCCCACCCATATGGGGTGGGCCGTCGCCGTGGAGCCGTGGGTGTCACGCGATGAAGACCGGTGCGAACACCAGCGCCACGATGGTCATGACCTTGATGAGGATGTTCATCGCGGGACCCGAGGTGTCCTTGAAGGGGTCACCGACGGTGTCTCCGGTGACCGCGGCCTTGTGCGCCTCGGAGCCCTTGCCACCGTGGTTGCCGGCCTCGATGTACTTCTTGGCGTTGTCCCAGGCACCACCGGAGTTCGCCATGAAGATGGCGAGCAGGAAGCCGGTCACCAGGGCGCCGGCCAGCAGGCCACCGAGCGCCTCCGCAGAGATCAGCAGGCCCACCAGCAGGGGCAGTACCACGGCCAGGGAGCCGGGCAGGATCATCTCCCGCAGGCTGGCCTTGGTGGAGATGTCGACGCACTTGGCGTACTCGGCCTTGACGCCCTCCTTGCCCTCGCGCAGACCGGGGATGGTGTCGAACTGCCGGCGCACCTCGAGGATCATGTCCTGCGCAGCGCGTCCGACGGACTTCATCGTCAGCGCCGCGAAGGCGAAGGTGACCACGCCGCCGAGGAACAGCCCGATGATCACGTCGACGGCCGTCAGGTCGATCACGGTGATGCCGACCGCGGCGGTGAAGGCACGGAACAGCGCGAGCGCGGTCAGGGCCGCGGAGCCGATGGCGAAGCCCTTGGCGACCGCGGCCGTGGTGTTGCCGAGCGCGTCGAGGGAGTCGGTGATCTCGCGCACCTCCGGCGGCAGGTGGCACATCTCGGCGATGCCGCCGGCGTTGTCGGAGATCGGTCCGTAGGCGTCGACGGCTACCACGGCGCCCGTCGCGGCGAGCATGCCGATGGCGGCGAGCGCGGCGGAGTAGAGGCCGCCGTCGATCCCCAGGTCGGGCATGGCCAACAGCCCCACCCAGTAGGAGCCGCCGATCGCCGCAGCGATCAGGGCGACGGAGGCGACGGTGGAGATCATCCCCTCGGCGATGCCGGCGATGATCACCGTGGCGTGGCCGGTCTCGGCCTGCTTCGCGAGCTTCTTGACGGGTGGGTAGTGGTCGGAGGTGTAGTACTCGGAGGCGAAGCCGATGGAGTAGCCGACGATCAGCCCCAGCACGATCGGGACGCCGAGGAGGTAGGCGCGGCCCTCCGCGATCTCCTCGACCCCGCTGAAGATCCAGGCGGCGCCGGCCACGCCGGCGATGGCGGTGATGACCATCGCGACGTTGGTACCGAAGTGCAGCTGGCTGGAGAGGGACTTGCCCTTGCGGCCCCGCACCAGGAAGGAGCCGAGGATCGAGGCGAACATCCCCAGCGCTCCGACCAGCAGCGGGTAGAGGAAGGTCGTCTGCTGCAGCGGCGTGAAGTCGTCGGCGACCACCTTGGTGGTGAAGTCGACGCCGCCGAACAGCAGGGCCGCCAGCACCATCGGGGCGACGATCGAACCGGCGTAGGACTCGAACAGGTCGGCGCCCATCCCGGCGACGTCACCGACGTTGTCACCGACGTTGTCGGCGATGGTGGCAGGGTTGCGGGGGTCGTCCTCGGGGATCCCGGCCTCGACCTTGCCGACCAGGTCGGCGCCGACGTCAGCGGCCTTGGTGTAGATCCCGCCGCCGATACGGGCGAACAGCGCGATGGAGGAGCCGCCGAGCCCGAAGGTCGCCACCACCTGGAAGGCGTCATCGACCCGCAGGATCTGTACGAACAGCAGGTAGGCGAGCGAGATGCCCAGCAGTCCCAGACCGGCGACGGTGAAGCCCATGACGGCGCCACCGCGGTAGGCCAGCGGCAGGGCCTTGCCCGCTCCCTCACGCGCCGCGTTGGCGGTGCGCACGTTGGCAGCGGTGGCGATGCGCATGCCGACGAAGCCGGCGATCGCCGAGAACACCGCACCCATCACCACGCCGATGGAGCCCCACGGGCGCAGGGTCGGCAGCGCGATGAACACGACCACGGTCAGGGCGAGGACGAAGAAGGCGATGGCGCGGTACTCGCGGCGCAGGAACGCCATGGCGCCGTCACGGATCGCCGCGGCGATGTCCTGCATGACGTCGTTGCCAGGATCTGCGGCGTTCACCACCTTGGCGTAGTAGGCCGCGAGCGCGAGGGCCGCGAGCGACGCCACGATCGCGAGGTAGGGGATGAGTTCCACGGGGAGCTGCCTTTCGGTCGATCCCGGTCGTGTCGGGCCGCTGCCGGGCGGGGATGAGGGCGCGGTCCGAGGTCCACCGCGGTTCCTACCCCGCATCGAGCGCCGCGCACAGGGCCGGACGGGGTAGTGGGTTGGGGGCTGTCGGCCACGGCCAACGACGTCGGTGCGACACGTCGCGGGTCCGGACCGGACAGCAGGGCCGTGGGCCGCCACGGACCGCCTGTCGGCGGCGCAGCCTAGCGTCAGGTGATGGTCGAAACCGCGCTGAGCCCGACGTCCCGTCGGGCCAGCACGCCCTATCTCGTGCACTCAACGCGCACCACCGTGCCGCCGCGGGGTCCCCGTAGGGGGACCCCGTCCGCAGGTGCGGTCCGCGGCCGGTGACCTACGGCCCGCACCGCGGTTGACACCTCGGCCTGTGCCGCTCACCTTCCGCCGTGCCCGCCGGCCGCGGAACGGCCGGGCGGCCACCTCACGGAAGGGCTTCCCCGCTCGTGGCAGACAACCTGGTCATCGTCGAGTCCCCCGCCAAGGCCAAGACCATCGAGCGCTACCTCGGGTCCGGTTACAAGGTCCTGGCCTCCTACGGGCACATCCGTGACCTGCCCCGCTCGGACTTCGCGATCGAGTTCACCGCTGACGGTGAGGCGGAGCTCGTCTACGAGATCCCGGAAGCCTCGAAGAAGCACGTCGCGGCGCTGCGCAAGGCGGCCAAGGACGCCGAGACCGTGTGGTTGGCACCGGATCTCGACCGCGAGGGAGAGGCCATCGCCTGGCACGTCGCCGAGGTGCTCGACCTCGATCTCGACCGGACCAACCGGGTGACCTTCGACGAGATCACCGAGTCGGCGATCACCGCGGCCTTCGAGGACCCGCGCCGGCTCAACACCTCCCTGGTCGACGCGCAGCAGGCCCGCCGCGCCGTGGACCGCATCGTCGGGTACCGCATCTCCCCGGTGCTGTGGCGCACCGTGGCATCGGGGATCTCCGCGGGCCGGGTGCAGTCGGTCGCGCTCAGGATGATCGTCGACCGTGAGGACGAGATCCGTGCCTTCGTGCCGCAGGAGTACTGGAGCTTCCCCGCGGCCTTCGCCCGCGCCCTCGGCGGGCCCGCCGAGATCGACGCGAAGCTGCACGCCGTCGGCGACCTCAGGGTGGTCACGCCCAAGGAGCTCGAGGACAGGAGCGAGGCCAAACGCGCGCAGCTGACCGTGGTCCGCAGCGAAGCGGAGGCCACCGCCATCGCCGAGCGCGCCCGCGGCCTCGACTACCGCGTGGCGGAGGTCCGGCGGACCGAGGCCAAGCGCCAGCCGAAGCCACCCTTCAAGACCTCCACGCTGCAGGGCGAGGCCTCCAAGTACGGCTTCAGTGCCCGCCAGACCATGGCCGTGGCCCAGCAGCTCTACGAGGGCATCAACCTCGGCGGTGAGCAGGTCGGGCTCATCACCTACATGCGCACCGACTCCCTCAACCTCTCCGATCAGGTCCTCGGCGAGATCCACGGCCACGTCCGCACCGCCTACGGCGAGCGCTACACCATCGCCAAGAGCCGCCGCTTCACCTCCAAGGCCAAGGGCGCCCAGGAGGCCCACGAGGCGATCCGACCGACCTCGATCGCGCGCACCCCGGAGAAGGTCCGTCGCTACCTCAAGCCCGAGCAGGCCAAGCTCTACGAGCTGATCTGGAAGCGCACGGTTGCCACACAGATGGCCCCCGCGGTCTTCGACCGGGTGTCAGCGGACGTGGTCGGCGGCACCGGTGACCAGGCGCTGACCTTCCGCGTCACCGGGCAGGTGGAGCGCTTCGACGGCTTCCTGCGGGCCTACCGCGCGGTACGTGACGAGGACGAGGCCGGTGACGAGGTCGCCGACAGCCTGCCGGAGCTCGACGAGGGCGACGCGTTGTTCCTCGCCAGCCTCGAGCCCGAGCAGCACGAGACCTCCCCTCCGCCGAGGTACTCCGAGCGCACCCTGGTGGAGGCGCTGGAGGAGGAGGGCATCGGTCGTCCGTCGACCTACGCCTCGATCATCTCCACGCTGGAGAACCGCGACTACGTGCGCAAGGAGTCGCGCCGCTTCTTCCCCACACCGCTCGGAGAGGTCGTGGTGTCCTTCCTCTCCGCGCACTTCCACGAGATCGTCGACATCGGCTTCACCTCACGGATGGAGGACACCCTCGACGAGATCGCGGCGGGTGAGCAGGACTGGAGCGCCACGGTGCGGCGCTTCCTCGAGGAGGTGGACGAGTGGGTACGCGAGCGCAAGCCGGAGCGCCCCCGGCTGCCCCTCCACCAGCCCGCCGACTGTCCGCAGTGCGGGGCGCCGATGGAGCGGGTGTTCTCCGGCAGGTCCAAGCAGTGGTTCGCCTCGTGCAGCCGGTGGCCCGAGTGTGACGGGACCCTGCCGCTGGAGGCCGACGGCAGCGTCGGTGAGCCGGAGCCGGAGCCCGAGCCGGACGAACGGGTCCGCTGCCCGGAGTGCGGGAGCCCGATGGTGCCGCGCTCGGGGCGGTTCGGGACCTTCTACGGCTGCGTCGAGTACCCGAAGTGCAAGGGCATCCGCAACGTCCAGCAGCGGTTGATGTACCGCGACGAGGACGGCGAGGTGCGGCCCTTCCGCTCGCCGACCGACCCGGAGCACAGCTTCCTCGAGCGGCGGGTGTCGCGCTACGGCAAGCCCTTCGTGGGTTCCACGGGCTACCCGGAGGACGCTTTCGCGGTCTGGTCGTTGCCGATCGCCACCCCCTGCCCGGAGTGCGGGGCGCCCCTGCGTCCACCGCCGCGCAACCGCAAGGAGCCCACCGCGATCTGTACCCACCCGGAGCGCAACCACGTCTTCGCCCTCGAGGAGTTCGAGGTGCCCTCGGCCGCCACCTGGACGGTGGTGGAGGGTGTCGAGGCCTTCGACCCCGAGCTCGGCGGTACGCCGCTGGACACCGAGGAGATCCCCGACCCCATCCCCATGACCTTCACCGGGACGCAGGCGCCGCCGGCGAAGAAGAAGGGTGGCGGCAAGAAGACCACCAAGAAGACCGCGAAGAAGAAGACCACCAAGAAGACCACCAAGAAGACCGCGAAGAAGAAGACCACCAAGAAGACGACGAGGAAGACCGCGACGTAGGCGGTCGCCGCACCGCTCGACCGGGGCATGGGTGGATCCGCCCATGGCGGGGGTCGTGGCACCGGTAGTCTCCCAGGATGGACGAGGACACCTCGGCGGGGCAGTCCCCTGCGCAGCCCTCGCCGCGCGGCGGAGCCGTCGCGGCCTACCGTGACCTGCTGCGCAACCGGTCCTTCCGCAACCTGGTGGCCGCGACCTTCCTGTCCTCGATGGGGGACTGGATCGGTTTCCTGGCGATCATCGCCCTGACCGCCGACATCCTCGGGCCCACGCGTGCCGCGGCCTTCGCCGTGTCCGGGGTCATGATCGCCCGTGTCGTACCGAGCCTGGTGCTCGGGCCCGTGGCCGGGGTGTTCGTCGACCGGTGGGACCGCAAACGGGTGATGATCACCACCCACCTCGGGCGCGGCACGGTGATGGCGCTGATCCCCTTCACCAACGAGGTGCTGACCCTGGTCCTGGCAACCTTGGTCATCGAGATGATGTCGGCGCTGTTCGCCCCGGCCAAGGACTCCGTGCTTCCGGTCATCGTCTCGCGGCCGCAGCTGGTGGCGGCCAACCAGGTCAACCTGCTGGTGACCTACGGCACGCTGCCGCTGGGGGCCGCGGTCTACTCCGCACTGCTGCTCGTGGCCGTCCAGATCGCGCCGGAGGGCGGCTTCCTCGCCGGACGCCCCCTGGCCGTGCCGATCTGGTTCAACGCCGCCTCCTTCTGGCTCGCCGCTCCCCTGCTGCTGCGCCTGCAGGTCCCGGCACGTGCAGCGGGTCACGGCGTCCTGGAGAGCCAGGCGCCCGAGGGGGCATGGTCCTCCCTCAAGCAGGGTGTGCGCTTCGTCGCCACCCAACCGGTCATCCGGTCGCTGATCCTGGGCGTGATGGTGGCCTTCGCCGTCGCCGGCGTGGTGATCACCACCGGTGAGTTCTTCGCCAACCTGCTCAACGCGGGCCCGTCGGGCTACGGGGTGCTGGTCGCGTCGGTGGGGATCGGACTGGTGATCGGGCTGGTCGCCTCCGAGCCCCTGACGCGGCGGATCGAGCCCGAGCGGTTGTTCGCACCCGGCATCGGTGCCGCGGGTCTCGCGCTCATCGTCACCGCGTTGATGCCGAACCTGTGGGCGGCCCTCGGTCCGGCGGTGTGCATGGGGCTCGGTGCGGGCGTGTCCTTCATCTGCGGGTACACGGTCCTGCAGCGGCGGGTCGACGACGCCATCCGCGGCCGGACCTTCGGTGCCTTCAACTCCGGTGTGCGGGTGTCGATCTTCGGTTCGAGCGTCGCCGTGCCGGTGCTGATCGGTGTGCTCGGTCGCGAGCAGCGTGAGGTCGTGCCGGGCCCCTCGGGTGCCCCCGAGCTGCTCTACCCCTACACCTTCGGGGGGGTACGGATCACCCTGCTGCTCGGCGGCGCGCTGGCGATGGTCGGATCGGTGCTGGTGTGGCGCTCGCTGAGCCGTGCCCTGCAGGCGGAGTCCGGCATCGGCCTCGCCGCGGAGGCTGCGGTCGATGCCGCGAGCCTGCGCGGGATGTTCGTGGTCTTCGAAGGCGGCGACGGGGCGGGCAAGTCGACCCAGATCCGGCTCCTGCGCTCGGCGGTGGAGCGTGCAGGCCACCGTGCCGTGGTCACCCGGGAACCGGGTGGGACCCGTCTCGGCGAGACGGTCCGTGGGCTCCTGCTCGAGCCGAGCGCCGAGCACATGGACGAGCGCAGCGAGGCGCTGCTGTACGCGGCCGCTCGTGCGCAGCACGTCCGTGAGGTGATCGTCCCGGCCCTGCAGCGCGGGAACGTGGTCCTGTGCGACCGCTACATCGACTCCTCCGTGGTCTACCAGGGTGCGGCACGCGGGCTCGGTGAGGCGCGGATCGCGGAGCTGAACCGCTGGGCCACGGGTGGGGTGGAGCCGGATCTGGTGGTGCTGCTCGACGTCGATCCGGCCGCGGGACTGGCACGGGCCGCGGGCGACGGCGCTCCGGACCGGCTCGAGTCCGCCGGGCTCGGCTTCCACCGGGCGGTGCGCAGTGCCTACCTGCGTCGTGCTGCGGCGGAGCCGGAGCGCTACCTCGTGCTCGCGGCCGACCAGCCCGTGGAGGCCATCCACGCCCGGATCCGTCAGAAGATCACCGGCCTGCTCGGCCTGCCCCCGGCCGAGGCCGTCGAGGTGGAGCGCATCCGCAGCGGGGGGACCCCGTGAGCGCACAGCTCACGCCATCGCCGCCTGAGGGTGCCTGGGCCGCGGTGCTGGGCCAGCCCGCCGCGGTCCACGCCCTGCGGACCGCACTCGGCCGTGACGAACTCGCCCACGCGTGGTTGGTGGTCGGGCCCCCACAGGTCGGTCAGCGGGAGATGGTCCGTGCGCTGGGCGGGGCGCTCAACTGCCCGGAGTCGACCACGCCCCAGGGCGGTTGCGACCGCTGCGACGCCTGTCGGCGGATGCGGGAGGGCAAGCACCCGGCCCTGCTGGAACTCGAGCCGAAGGGCGCCAGCTACCTCGTCGACGACGTCCGTGGCGAGTGGATACCCACGGCGATGCGTTCCTTGACCGAGGGGCGGCGCAAGGTCATGCGCGTGCGGGGCGCCGACCGGATGAACGAGGCCGCGCAGAACGCCTTCCTCAAGGTGCTGGAGGAACCCCCGGCCTCCGTGCTGTGGGTGCTGGAGGTGGAGGACGAGGGCGCGCTGCTCGACACCGTGGTGTCGCGCTGTCGCCGGCTGGACCTGGTGCCCTGGGGTCTGGAGCCGCTGCGCCTGCGGGCCGGCGATCTCGGGATCCCGACGGGGCGCAGGGAGGCGCTGGCGAGGGCCGCCCTGGGTTCGCCCGCACGGCTGGAGGCGCTGGCCGAGGAGGACGTCGCCGCCGCCCGCGAGCGCCACCTCGGTGTCATCGACCGTCTCGCCAGCTCCGGGCCGGGTGCGGTCGTCCCGCTGGCGAAGGAGCTGCACGCCTGGGCGAAGGGCCGCTCCGCGGTGGTCAAGGAGGCCAATGCGCTGGAACTGGCCCGGCTCGAGGAGGAGTTCGGGGTCGACGAGCGCGGTCGGGGCTGGCCCCCGGGGCTGCGCAACCAGCTCCGGCGCACCCACGAGCGCACCGAGCGGCAGGCGCAGCGGGCCGCGCTGGACCTGCTGCTCGATGACCTCGCCAGCTACCTGCGGGACCTGGTGGCGATGGCGTCCGGGGGTGGCAGCGGTGCGCTGGTCAACCTCGATGCCGAGGTGGCGCTGCGCCGCGACGTGCAGCGGCTGCCGGTACCCGACGCGGTCCGGGCCCTGTCGGCCGTCGCTGACTGCCGGGCAGCCCTGGACCGCAACGGTAACGCCGAGCTCCAGCTCGAGCGGCTGCTCCTGCAGCTGGCGCTGCCGATCTACGCCGCATCGGCCTGACCGCGGCGTGACGGCCCGCGCCCGCCCCGGCGCGTCCCCGGCCGCCCCGGCTCGCACCCCGCCACCTCAGCGGAGCCGACCGCCTGCCAGCGCGGCGAGGTCCGCGCCGGCGCGCCGGAGCCGTGCCTGCCCGCTGGCGCGGGTGGCGCCGCGCAGGATCGGCTCCAGGGGGCGGAAGAGCAGGGATCGCACGGACAGCGACACCTCGTAGCAGGCGGTGCTGCCCGCCGGATCGTCGGTGATCGTGAAGGTCCCCGCGCCACGCAGCGGGCCGTCGGCCAGCGTGACCTCGAGGTGGTCGGGTTCGTGCTGGTCGACGATGTGCACGGTGGAGGTGAAGGGCCGCAGTGGAGGGTGGGTGGAGAAGGTCAGCCGCGCCGCGGCGACGGCTCCCGGCGGGGGTGACAGGGTCTGCACGTGGCTGATCGCCGGCCACCACTCGCCCCAGGTGGACAGGTCGTTGACCACCTCCCACAGGTCCTCGACCGCCACGGTGGTCGGCCAGCACCCGTCGATGTCGATCGCGCCCACGGCGGCTCCTCGCGTCCTGCGCGCGACCGTAGCCGCCGCCGATGTGCTGCCCGTGAGGTGGTCGCTACCCTTCGCGCCTGCGCTGGAGTAGCTCAGTCGGTAGAGCAATCGCCTCGTAAGCGATAGGTCAGGGGTTCGAATCCCCTCTCCAGCTCGACGCGGGTCACCTCCGTGAGGTGGTGGAGCGGCGGGCGCCACCGTGGCCGTCGGTCGCGATGCGGGGCAGCGTCGGGAGGCTGCTGTACCGGTCGGCGCTACCCCTTCCCTGCTATCGGGCGCACCGGGGCGGTTCCGACGCGAACCTGGTGAACCAGCAGGATGCGGGCTGGTGACGCCCACCACCACGAGGAGATGCGCATGCGCGTACTGGTCACAGGTGCGACCGGCTACATCGGCGGTCGGCTCGTGCCGGCCCTGCTCGAGCGCGGCCACGAGGTGGTCTGCGCCGCCCGCACCCCGGCCAAGCTGGATGGCCGCTCCTGGCGTGCTGACGTCGAGGTGGCCCGTGTGGACGTGCTGGATCGGCCGAGCCTGGATGCGGTCATGCCCGGCATCGACGCCGTCTACCACCTCGTCCACTCGATGGACGGCGAGCGCAGCTTCGCCGAGCGGGATCGGCGTGCCGCCTGCAACGTCCGCGACGCGGCCGCGGCGGTGCAGGTGCAGCGCATCGTCTACCTCGGTGGGCTCGGCCGGGATCAGGACGCCCTGTCCGACCACCTGCGCTCCCGCCAGGAGGTCGGTCAGGTGCTGGCGGCGGGACCCGTGCCGGTCACCGAGCTGCGGGCGGCGATCATCCTCGGCTCAGGGAGTGCTTCCTTCGAGATGCTCCGCCAGCTCGTCGAGGTCCTGCCGATCATGATCACGCCGCGGCGGGTCGCGACCCGCTGTCAGCCGATCGCGATCCGCGACGTCCTGTCGGCGCTGTGCGACGTGCTCGAGACCGAGGTGGCCGCCGGCAAGGTCTACGAGCTCGGCGGCCCGGACGTGCTCACCTACGCCGAGCTGATGCAGACCTACGCCAGGGTGGCGGGGCTCCGCCGCCGCATCATCCTGCCGGTGCTGGTGCTGACCCCGCGGTTGTCGTCGCTGGGGGTCGGGCTCGTGACGGCGCTGCCGACCGGCCTGGCACGGCCGTTGATCGACTCCCTGGTCAACGAGGTCGTGGTGACCGACGACGCCTTCCAGCGCGATCTGCCCCGGGAGATGATCCCGGTCGACGAGGCGTTGCGGCTCGCGCTCGCGCGCGTTCAGGACCTCGACGTCCCGACCACCTGGGCCAGCGCCAGTGGCCGGGCCGCTCCACCGCAGGGCTCCGCGGGGCCGGCCACCCCGGCCGATGCCCCCCCGGTGCCCTCCGCACCGGTCGGCCGCGGTCCGGAGGGCCCCCAGCCCGATGACCCCGGCTGGGCGGGTGGCACGGTGCTGGCCGACGAGCGGCAGGTGCGGGCCGACGCGCCACCGGAGGCACTGTTCGCCGCCGTCACCGCCCTCGGCGGCGCGCGCGGCTACCACTCGGCCAGCTGGATGTGGGAGATCCGTGGACTCCTCGACGAGCTGGTGGGTGGCATCGGCCTGCGGCGTGGGCGACGGCACCCGACCCAGCTCGGTGTCGGGGAGGTGGTCGACTTCTGGCGGGTCGAGGCGCTGGAGCGACCCGGCCTGCTGCGCCTGCATGCGGAGATGAAGCTGCCCGGGGAGGCCTGGCTCGAGTTCCGCATCGCGCCGGACGGCGACGGCAGCCGTCTGACCCAGCGGGCCCGGTTCCACCCGCGCGGGCTGTGGGGGC
>JAWLFQ010000043.1:1238-20624 GCA_041685505.1 Nitriliruptoraceae bacterium | reverse complement strand
CCGACGCGGTGGTGGACCCGGCTGGCGCACTGATCGCGGCCATGGACAACGCACCGGGGGACCGTCACGTGCTCGCGACCGCGATCGCCGCGGGAGCTCGCCTCATCGTGACCGCAAACATCGCCGACTTCCGATCGCCCCGCTTCGTCGCATCCGAGGAGGTCGCCGTCGAGTCGCCGACCGACTTCCTCATCACGGTCCTGGACGACCACCCGGACCTGGCGGCAACCGTTCTGTTCCACCTTGCGACCCATCGACGAGGCGTCGACACCATCGCCGACGTCCTCGATCAGCTGGCACGCAACCGTGCGCTCGTCCCCTTCGTCGACGTCGCCCGACGTCGGCTGCTCTAGGTTCGATGGCGGCCGACCCGTACGCCACTGCGAGCAGCGCTGCGGACCGAACCGATGGACGAGCCGAACCTCCCCGCGAGCCCCGATGCCGACGACGCATCGGCCGAGCTCAAGCAAGCGCGCGACGCCGGGCTCGACGAGCTGGTCCGCGCCTCCGAGGAGGCGGGCCTGTACGACGACGAGGTCACAGCGACCCGACTGCGGCGGTGAAACGCTCAGCTGTTGTCACCGCGTTGTCACGGAGCCTCGGAGCGCCCGGTGGCAACACGCCCGCCAGCCGGATGTTGTCGATCCGTTGTCACCGGAATGCGAAACGCCCCCGCTGGGAAGCGGAGGCGCTCGAGCGAATCTGGCCTGTACGGGGTGCTAGACCGGCCTACGAAGGTGGTGGGCGAGGGGGGACTTGAACCCCCATGTCCATAAGGACACACGGACCTGAACCGTGCGCGTCTGCCAATTCCGCCACCCGCCCGGGTGAAGAGCGAAGGGTAGCAACGCGCCCGCCGAGCGGCCAACGGCGCCCACGGCAGGCCGTGGGCGGGCTCCCTTCGTACGGGTCGGAGCGATGGTCGCCTGGGCTACGCTCTCGTCCGGCTACGTGACGTTCCAGCAGCGCGAACAGCCCTGTGAACGCGCGATGCTGCTGGATCCGAGGTGACCGCGAAGGTCACCGAGGACCAGGACCCGCGATCGCGACCGGACCGGTGGACCATGGGCGTGCTCCAGGACTTCGAGCGCCGCCTCGAGGGTGCCGTCGAAGGCTTCTTCGCACGCGTGTTCCGCTCCGGCATCCAGCCCATCGAACTCGCCAAAGCCGTTCAGCGCTACGCCCTCGACAACCAGCACGTCACCGCCGACGGCGTGGTGGTCCCCAACGTCTACCGGCTCACGGTGGGCCCCAAGGACCATGATCGACTCGAGGGCTTCGGTGCGTCACTGCCGCGGGAGCTCGCCGAGGTCGTGGTCAGCACCGCCTCTGAGCGGGGCTGGCTCCTGCGGGGCCCGGCCAAGGTGCGCATCGACGTCGACGACGACGTGAAGTTCGGTCGCTTCCGCCTGGCCGGCCGCGTCGAGGCGGTCGATCCGCCACCGCCGCAGCCAGCCGAGCCCCGCGCTCGCAACCGCTCCCATCCCTCGCCACCGCCGCCGAGCGCCACCGCAGGTGATCGCACACCACCCCCACCCGCGGCGTCCTCCGCCCCCCCACCGGAGCCCGCGGCCGACCGTGTCTCGGCCCCGAGTTTCGACCAGACCCAGGTCGTCACCCAGGCGGCGGATCCGGGCTTCCACCTCGTCGTCCGGCAGGCCCAGCAGGGTGGTGGGGCCAGCGTCCCCCTCCAGGGCAACCGCATGACCGTCGGTCGGCTCGAGCGCTGCGATCTGACGGTCAACGACGCCACGGTGTCCCGTGAACACGCGGCCTTCGTCCGCCGCGGCGACCGCTGGTGGGTCGTCGACCTCGGCTCCACCAACGGCACCAAGGTCAACGGCCGCCGTGCTGCCGAGCACCCACTGCAGCCCGGCGATGAGGTCGAGCTCGGCGAGGCCGTCGTGCAGTTCGTAGGTGGTTGAGATGCCCATCGAGCTTCTCACCCTGCTGAAGTTCGTGCTGCTGGCCTTCATGTACCTCTTCGTGGCGCGCACGGTCAGGGTGCTGGCCAGCGAGCTCGCGCCGGCCAAGCGGCGCGCTGCCCCCGCCCCCCGCCCCGCCGTGGCCGCACCGTCGGAGCCCAACCGTCGGTCGCGACGCATCCCCAAGGAGTTGGTGCTGCACCCCCCGGGGGGCGCTCCACAGGTGGTCCCGCTCCGCGGCCACGGCGTCGTGCTCGGTCGGGGTGGCAGCGCCGAGGTGTTCGTCGATGACGTCTACGTGTCCGACGAACACGCCGAGGTACTCCCCGACGACGGGAGCTGGTCGGTCCGCGACCTCGGCTCCACCAACGGCACCTTCCTCAACGGCGCGAAGGTCACTCGCCCGACGCCGCTGGCCGTGGGGGACCAGCTACGCGTGGGCAAGACCCGGGTCGAGGTGCGCCGATGAGGCGGCTGGTGGCCACGGGCGACTCCGATGTCGGGCGCGTGCGGCAGGGCAACGAGGACGCGCTGCTCCTCCGCGACAGCGTCTACGCCGTCGCCGACGGCATGGGTGGCCACGTCGCGGGCGAGGTGGCCTCCGCCACCGCGCTCGAGCCCGTCGAGAACCTCGACGGCCGGATCTTCCAGGATGACACCTCCGCGGTGACGGCCCTGCGCGATGCTGTGGTCGCGGCCAATGAGCGGGTCTCCCAACTGGCACAGCAGAACCCGGACTACCGGGGCATGGGAACGACCCTTACGGCCGCCCTGGTCGAAGGTCGGCGCCTGCACGTGGCGCACGTGGGCGACTCGCGCGCCTATCTGCTGCGCGAAGGGCACTTCAGCCAGCTCACCGACGACCACACCCTGGTCCAGCATCTGGTGGATGAGGGGCAGATCACCAGGGAGGAAGCGGCACACCATCCACAGCGTTCCGTGGTGACCCGCGCGATCGGTGTGTCCGACGACGTGGACGTGGACTCGATGTCGCTGGAGCTGGTACCGGGCGACCAGATCCTGCTGTGCTCCGACGGCCTGACCGGTGTGGTCGATGACGAGGCCATCGCGCGGACGCTGACCGAGACCGAGGACCCCGACGCCGCCGTCGCCCGGCTGATCGAGCTCGCGAACGAAGCCGGTGGCCCCGACAACATCACGGTGCTGCTGCTGCGCTACGAGGACCCCGACGCGGTGCCGGCGGATACCAGCCACACCATCACGATCTCCAGCCGTGTGGAGTCCGACGATCGCAACTGGGCCGGGGAGATGGGTCGCTACGCATCGCTGACCCGCGGCGGCCCGCTCACGCCCGAGCAGCAGGAGGAGGAGGGGCGCTCGGTCGGATCGATCCTCGGACGCGCCTCGGCGATCGTGATCGGGCTGGCGGTCATCACCGGTCTCGTCCTCGGCGGCTCGCAGTTCCTGCTGTCGAGGAGCTTCTTCGTCGGCGTCGACCGCAACCAGGTCGTGATCTACGAGGGCATCAACCGGGAGATCGGTCCCTTCGAGCTCTACCGCGTGGCGGAGCGCTCCGCGGTCGCCCTCGACGACGTGCAGCAGTGGTACCAGCCGCAACTGCTCGACGGCCGTCCTGCTGCCGACCTCGGTGATGCCCGGGCGCTGATCCGCAACCTGCCGCTGCGGGCCGAGACCGACGATGACGACGACAACGCCGAGCAGGAGCCGGACACCGGCGAGGACGACGTGGTCGGGGCACCCGGCGCTGCGGACACCGGCTTGTGACCGCCGCCGCGGTGGTCACCGGAGCAGGTCCACGCGCGACCGAGGCGAGGCTGCTGGTCGGCGCCATCCTCGTGACCTCCCTGGCGGGCATCCTGCTCGGCTGGTCGACCTCCAGCCAGCTTCCCCCGGCAGCGCTGGTCACCGGACTCGCGATGACGGTGATCGCTGTGGTCGCCCACGTCGCCGTGCGCATGACCGCACCCGACGCCGATCCCCTGCTGCTCCCGATCGCCTACCTGCTGAACGGGCTCGGCCTGGTCTTCGTCCAGCGGGTGGACATGGCCACCGGCAGCGAACTCGCCGGGGCCCAGGCGGTGTGGACGGCACTGTCGGTCGGCGCCTTCTGCGCGCTGCTGCTCTTCCTGCGCCAGGTGCGGGTCCTCGGTCGGCTCCAGTACACCTTCGGCCTGGTGACCATCATCCTGCTGCTGTCCCCCCTGATCCCCGGGCTGACGGCAGGCGTGATCAACGGCGCGCAGCTGTGGATCGACCTGTTCGGCATGCGGTTCCAGCCCGGTGAGATCGCCAAGCTCACCATGGTGGTGTTCCTCGCGGCCTATCTGGAGCGCAACCGTGCGCTGCTGTCGGTCGCCACCCACCGCATCGGCCCGCTGCTGCTGCCCGCGCCCCGCCACCTCGCGCCGCTGCTGGTGGCCACGGGCCTGGCGCTGGTCATCATGGCCGGACTGCGGGATCTCGGCAGTGCCCTGCTGTTCTTCGGTGCCTTCCTGGTGATGGTCTACGTGGCCACGGGACGGCTCGCCTATCCGATGCTCGGAGCGGTGGCCTTCGCCATCGGCGCGACGATGGCCCACCAGCTCTTCGGCCACGTCCGGGTTCGGGTCGCCATCTGGCTCGACCCGTGGGCGGATGTCAGCGGCGACGGCTACCAGCTCGCCCAGAGCCTGTTCGCCCTCGCGACAGGTGGGCTGACCGGGACCGGACTGGGCTTCGGCCGCCCCCAGGATGTCCCCTTCTCCGCCACCGACGCCATCTTCGTGGTGATCGGTGAGGAGCTGGGCCTGCTCGGTGTGACCGCCATCCTGCTGCTCTACCTCGCCATGGCGATGCGCGGGCTGAAGATCGCGCAGACCGCACGTGACGAGTTCGCCACACTGCTCGCCACCGGCCTGACGGTGATGCTCGCGTTCCAGGCGTTCGTCATCATCGGCGGCCTTACCCGCCTGGTGCCCCTGACCGGTATCACCCTGCCCTTCATCTCCTACGGCGGATCCTCACTGCTCTCCAACTACCTGCTCGTCGCTGTGCTCCTGCGGATCAGCGACGAGTCGCGCGGGGCAGCGTTGGGTCGGGCCGTGCCCGGCACCACGGGGAGGGCAGGCGCATGAACCGACAGATCGGACGTGTCGGGGTGGTGGTGCTGGTGCTGTTCGGGGCGCTGTTCGTCAACCTCAACCTCATCACGTTGCTGCAGGCGGAGGAACTCGCCACCCACCCCGCGAACCGGCGGGTCATCATCCGCGAGTACGCGATCGAGCGCGGACCCATCGTGGTCGGTGAGGAGGCCATCGCCCGCAGCGTGCGGACCGAGGAGGGGCAGTACCGCTACCTACGGACCTATCCGCAACCGGAGCTGTACGCCCACATCACGGGGTACTACTCCATCGTGCTGCAACGCTCCGGGTTGGAACGCGCCCTCAACGAGGAACTCACCGGCCGGAGCACCGAGGTGGTGGCCCAGAACCTCGGGGAACTCCTCGGCGGCGGGGACCGACCGGGCAACGCCGTCGAGCTGACGATCGACCCGGCGGTACAGACCGCAGCCCGTGACGCGCTGGACGGCAGGCAGGGGGCGGTCGTCGCGCTCGATCCGGCCACGGGTGGGGTGCTGGCCAGCTACGCCAACCCCACCTTCGACCCGAACCCGCTGTCCAGCCACGACACCGGACGGATCAACGAGGCCTGGGCCCCGCTGCGTGACGATCCCGACCGTCCCCTGGTGGACCGGGCGAGAGGTGAGCTGTACCCACCCGGCTCCGCCTTCAAGGTGGTGGTGGCGGCAGCCGCGCTGGAGTCGGGCGACGACCCGAGCAGGACCTTCCCCAACGAGACGGCCTACGACGTCCCACAGACCACCCTCGACATCCGCAACGCCGGTGGCGTGCGCTGCGGGGATGGTGACGAGGCCACCCTGCAGACCGCCTTCGTTCGCTCCTGCAACAGCGTCTTCGCCCGCCTGGCGGTGGAGCTCGGTGACGAGACGCTCGCCGCACAGGCGGAGGCGTTCGGCTTCAACCGCGCACCGCCACTGGAGCTGCCGGTGGCCACGAGCCGGATACCCACGGATCAGGACATCCCCGCCGTCGCGCAGAGCGGCATCGGCCAGCGGGACGTCCAGGCCACCGTCCTGCAGATGGCCATGATCTCCGCCGCGGTGGCCAACGGGGGACAGCTCATGCGTCCACACCTCGTGGACACCGTGCGCGGTCCCGACGGCGCGATCCTGCGCGGCGCCGACATCGGCCGCTGGCAGGCACCCCCCGGCGACGGCCGCGCCATCTCGCCGCGGACCGCCCAGCAGCTGCGTAGCCTGATGGTCAACGCCGTCACCGCTCCGGGTGCGACCGGCGCTCGTGCCGCGATCGAGGGCGTGGAGGTCGGCGGCAAGACCGGGACGGCCCAGACCCGGCCAGGTGCGCCACCGGTCGCCTGGTTCATCGGCTTCGCCGGCGACGACGTCGCCGTGGCCGTCGCCGTACCCGATGCCGACGGGGGCGGCGGAGCGGTCGCCGCCCCGATCGCGCGCCAGGTACTGCAGGCGGCCCGCGGTTGACCAGCAGCACGCCACGACCCCTTCAGGCGGCGTTGCTAGCCTCGCTCGATGCCCACAGCCCCGGAGGAAGCACGTGACACAGGGACGCGTCCTGGCCGGCCGGTACGAGCTGCGCCGCGTCCTCGGGCGGGGCGGGATGGCCGAGGTCCATGCGGCCTACGACCACACCCTCGGCCGCGAGGTGGCGATCAAGCTGCTGCTGGAACGCTTCCGTGAGGACGAGAGCTTCACCCGGCGCTTCCAGGACGAGGCCCGCCACGTGGCCCGCCTCAACCATCCCAACCTCGTCGCCGTCTACGACACCGGCTCCGACCAGGGACAGCCCTACATCGTCATGGAGCTGGTCGAGGGGCGCTCCCTCCAGCAGGCCATCGCCGCCGGGGGGCTCACCGAGGATCGGGCGCTGGAGGTCGTGGCCGATGTCTGCTCCGCGCTGTCCTACGCCCACGAACGCGGGCTGATCCACCGGGACATCAAGCCGGGCAACATCCTCCTGGCCGACGACGGCGCCGTGAAGGTCACCGACTTCGGCATCGCCCGGGCCGTGGACAACGAGACGGTCACCCGTACCGCAGCGGTCCTGGGCACCGCTGCCTACCTCTCGCCCGAACAGGCCCAGGGCCTGGAGGTCGACGCACGCAGCGATGTGTACTCCCTCGGGGTGGTGCTCTACGAGTCCCTGACCGGCCAACAGCCCTTCGCCGGCGACTCCCCCGTGACGGTCGCCTACCAGCACGTCCAGGAACCACCGCGCCCACCCCGGGAGCTCGACCCGCAGATCACGCCGGGGGCGGAGGCCATCGCCATGCGCGCGCTGGCGAAGAACCCCGCGAACCGTTACCCGGGTGCGGGCGAGATGCGCCGTGACCTGCTCAACGCCCGCGTCGGTCAACCCGTGAGCGCACCAGCGGTGCTGCCAGCCGACGAGACCGCACTACTCGCACAGGACGCCGGCACCCGTGGCGTCCGCACCCACGAGCAGGAGCGACGCCGGCGTGGCCTGCTGGCCACGGTGCTGATCGTGCTGGGCATCCTCGCTCTGGCGGCCGGCGCCTTCGCGCTGATCGAACTGATCGATGACGATGACGCCGTGACGCTGGTCGAGATGCCGGACGTCGTCGGCAACACCCGTGACGTCGCCGAGGACCTGATCCTGCGCGCGGGTCTCAGCCTGGGAGAGATCACCCTCGAACCGAGCGATGAGGTCGCCGAGGGCCGGGTGATCCGTTCGATACCCGCCGCCGACGTCGAGCTGTCCGAGGGAGCAGAGGTCGACCTGGTCATCTCCGACGGCCCCCCGGTCGTCGAGGTACCCGACCTGGTGGACCTCACCGAGAACGAGGCGCTCGCCGAACTCCGCGAGGCGGATCTGACCCTGGGCTCCACCGAGGAGGAGGAGGACCCCGACAGCGACCCCCGGACGGTCCTCGAACAATCGCCGAGCGCCGGCGAGGAGGTGCCGCCGGGCAGTGCCGTGGACCTGGTCATCAGCGTCGGGGTGGAGCAGGTTCGCGTCCCACGTGTGGTGAACTTCTCCGAGACCAACGCGCTGGACACGATCCGCACCGTCGACCTCGAGCCCTCGATCGAGGACCGCGAGTTCTCCACCGCTGTCGGCGAGGGCTTCGTCATCTCCCAGGACCCCGCCCCCGGCGAACTCGTCGATCCGGGCACCACCGTGGAGATCGTGATCTCCCTGGGTCGCGAGGAGGAGCCGGACCCCGAGGAACCCGAGGAGCCCCCGGTCGTCGAACCCGAACCGGAACCGGAGCCCGAACCGGAACCCGAGCCCGAGCCGGAACCGGAACCCGAACCCGAGCCCGAGGACGGCGGCACCGGTGACGGCGGTTGACCGCATCGATGCCGCAGCCCCCCCGACCTGACGCCGATGCGGCCGCGGGCGACGCCGAGCAGGCACCCGAGGTCGCACGGGCGCGCGCGCTCGCCGCCGCCGGCGATCACGCTGGCGTCGCCGCCCTCACGGCTGCGCTGGTCGCCGAGCGCGACGAGGCTTCCGCACGCTTCACCTTCCTCGCCGAGCACACCTCCGATGCGGTCTTCCGGCTACAGCTGCGACCCGAGCTCCGGATCGAGCACCTGAGCAGCGCCCTCGAGGAGCTGACCGGTCGCAGCCTCACCGATCTCGCGCAGGGCCCCGAGGTCTACCGCTCCCACGTCCACCCGGAGGATCTGTCGGCGCTCGACGTGCTCGAGGCCCCGGACCGCGACGCCGGCCACGAACTGCGCACCCCGCCGTACAGGCTGCTGCATCGGGATGGCTCGATGACCTGGGTGGAGACGATCGCGCGGGTCCGACGTGACGCTGACGGAAGGGTGCTCGAGATCAGTGGGGCCACCCGTGACGTGTCGGCATCCTGGCGCCGGGAGGAGGCGCTGCGCTGCGCCCTGGAGCGCGAGCGTGCGGCGACCGAGGAGCTGCGGCGGGTCGCACGGCTCAAGGACGCCCTGCTGTCCGCGGTCTCCCACGAGCTCAGGACCCCGCTGACGGTGCTCCAGGGCTTCGCTGAGTTGCTCCTGACCCACGGCGACCAGATGCCTGCTTCCAACCGGGATGCCGCCGTCGTCGCCGTGGAACGCAACGCCCGACGCCTGGACGAACTGCTCAGCTCCATCCTCGACCTCGACCGGTTGGGGCGGGATGCCGTGGTGCTGCTGCCGCGGGAGTTCCCCCTCTCCGAGGTGGTGCACGACGCGATCAGCGCCCTCGAGCTGTCACCGGGACGGGTCACCATGGACCTCGCCGGCGTCATGGTCACGGCCGACCGGGCCAAACTCGAACGGGTCGTGGAGAACCTGCTCGCCAACGCCGTCAAGCACGCCGCCACCTCCGCCCCGGTGGAGGTGCGTGGCTGGGAGGTCGATGACGGGGTGGTTCTCGAGGTGGCCGACAGCGGGCCCGGGCTCCCCCGGGAACTGCGTGAGGCGGTGTTCGAACCCTTCGAGCGTGGCATGGCCGAGACCGCGACGCCCGGCACCGGCCTGGGACTCGCGCTGGTCCGTGGGTTCGTCGAACTGCACGGTGGCCGCGTGTGGGTCGAGGATCGCAGGCAGGGCGGAGCCGCCTTCCGGGTGTGGCTCCCGCAACAGCCCGGCGCCCCTCCCTGAGCGCCCAGCGGCGACCTACGCGTTGTCGAGTGGGGTCCGGCCGCTGACCGCACCGCCACACGGCGGCTCAGCGGCCAGCCAGCCGCTCGCGGGTCTGGCGCAACTCACCGAGGACCTCGCTGACCTCGGGATCGAGCTCGGCATCCGCATCGGCGAGGACGTCGTCGAGTACCGCTCTCGCCTCGTCGAGCCGGGAGCTGTCCGCCAGCAGCTGCGCCCGCTCATGAGCACCGGCTGCGAGCTGAGCGCGGGTCGACGGATCGTCCCGGCCGACCCGCTCGAGGCGCGAGAGCGTCGCCAGCGCATCCTGCGTCGCACCGAGGAGGAGCTGCGCCTGGGCCTCCAGCCGGACCGCCATCACGTGCTGTTCGGAGCTGAGCACGTCGAGCGGGTCGAGCTCCGCCTGCACGGTGGCGGCCAGTTCGGCGGCCTCGGCTGTCCGCCCCAACGCCAGGAGCGCCGCCGCGTGGTTCACGCGTGCGCGCGCGACCTGGTCGGCGGTGACGGGATCGTCGGCGTCGGCGAACCGGGTCGCGAGGTCGTCGTAGACCTCGACGGCGCTGGCATGCTCCCCGATCGCGTCCAGACAGATGCCCTGGTTGAGTCGGGCGAGGGCGATCTCGTGGCGCTGGTCCGGATCATCGAGATCAGCGGGGGTGCTGGCGGCCAGGCCGTAGGCGTCGGCTGCGGCGTCCACCTCGCCCTGCTCGGTGAGCAGCACCGCATGCTCGAAGCGGGCGGTGTAGAGCGATTCACGCAGGACCGGATCGGTCAGGTCGTCGCACTCGTTGAGCTCTGCGAGCAGCCGCTGCACCTCCTCGAGCGCGGCCTCCACCTCGCCCGCCTCATGCAGCTCCATCACCGCGTCGGCACGCGCTCGGGCCTGCTGTGGGGTCACCATCGCAGCAACGCCCCGACACGCTCGTGCTCCTCGAGGGGAGCAGCCGCCTCGGCTCCCAGGGGCGTGACCGCAGCCTTGGTCGCGAACGCCTGCTCGATCAGGTGCTCGACGAACAGCGGATCGCGTTCGAAGTCCAACCCTGCTTGGGCCGCCTGACCTTCGATGCGGGGGTGCAGGGTGCCCTCGGAGGAACGGAAGCCCTCGAGGACGAGGTCGTCGTCGAACAGCAGATGCTCCACACGGCCCGCGTTGAGCGCGTCACAGACCTGGCGCAGACCGAGCGCCCCCGCGCCACCGGCCATCGCGCGCGCCTGCACGGCCTCGACCAACTCGTGCTCGCGATCGAGGTGGACGCTGCGCAGCAGCGGCCAGGCCTGTTCCGCGATCTCGTGCGGTGCAGCCGACTCCCAGGACTGCTCCGTCACCAGTACCCGCAGGCCCTCGTGGGGGCGGACCAGCTCACGGACCTCGTCACGCAACTTGGGTGAGGAGGACAGCACCAGACGATCGACGCCGTCGGCCGCCGCCCGCTGAACGATGTCCTCGAGGACCTCCTTGAGGAAGCGGTGCCGGTGCTCGTTCACCCGCTGATCGAAACCGTCACGGTCGGCGCGTGCGTACACGGCGCGCTGGGGGTTGGCAGCGGAGGGACCGCTGGCATCACCGCGGAACAGTGCACCTTCGGGCTCGAACCGGGCCTCCTCGAGGACCTCGGCGTCACCGGTCGCCCACCGCAGCACCCGCACCCCCGACCGGGAGACCACCACGATCGTGGCGGCGCGACCCTCGTCGAGCGCCGCCACCAGCGGGCGGACGTAGGCGGTGTCGTCGTGCACCACGCGCTCCTGGAAGGGCAGCTGCAAGGACACCTGATGCTGCTCGCCGGAGGCGACCCCGACGAACAGCGCCCGGCCGCGACCCGGTTGCTTGGGGTCGAGGAGTTGCTCCAGAGCGCCGTCGAGCCTGCGCAGCCGCCCTTCGATCGCCTGCGCCAGTTCACGGTCACCGTCCTCCAACCGGCCGCGCAGCGACTTGATCTGGTTGCGCAGCTCGATGGGGGCGGTGGGTTGTGGATCAGCGGCCTGGGACGGCACGTGCCCGACGTAGAAGGAGAGCATCCCCTGCTCGTCGCCGAGTGCGAGGAGGTCACGGATGGCGGTCTGGTCGATGGTGTTCATCTGCCCTCGGTACCTCGGGTCGATGCCGGGGTGCGGTGCCGCACATCGGCTGCTGCCCTGCGCGCGCGGCAGGTGCGCTCTCGGCGCCCACGCTAACGCCCGACCCGATCCGACGGAAGCCGTGACGGTCCGGTCGTGCGACGGTGGCCGTGGCCTCCTGACGGTATGGTCCGGCCATGCAGACCCGCATCCTGCCCGGTCGACGCCTCGCCGGCGTCGAGGTCCGGCTCGACCTGTCCATCCTGGTGCTCGTCGTCCTGGTCGGCTGGGCCTTCACTGGCATCTTCCGGGGCGATCACGGGCTGACCGTGGCCATCGTCATGGCGGGCGTCGCAGCGGTGCTGGTCGTGCTCACCACCCTCGCCCACGAGCTCGGTCATGCCCTGGAGGCCCGCTACCGCGGTATGGAGGTGGAGGGCATCACCCTGCTGCTGTTCGGTGGTGTGACCGAGCTGCACGCCGAGGGACAGACCGCGCGCGACGAGCTGGCCGTCGCCGCGGTGGGCCCCTGGATCAGCCTGGTGTGTGCCGCGGTCTTCGGCCTGCTGGCCACCTTCGCCGACGTGCTGCTGCCGAGCAGCGCGGCCGAGCCGGTCGCGCAGGTGGCCGGGGTGCTCGGATGGTGGAACCTGCTCCTGGCGGCCTTCAACCTGGTACCGGGTGCGCCGCTTGACGGTGGCCGCGTGCTCCGCGCGCTGCTGTGGATGCTGACCGGGGACCGGCTCCGGGCGCTGCGCATCTCCGTGCGGGCGGGCCAACTGATCGGTGTCCTGCTGATCGTGTTCGGGCTGGTCACCCTGGTACGGGCCGGTCCGCGCGCCAGCCTGGTCGTGGCCGCCTTCGTGCTGTCCGGGGTGTTCCTGCTGCGGGCTGCCGCCGCGGAGCTGCGCCAGGCTGAGCTCAACGCCGTCCTGGACGGCCGACGCGTGGTGGACCTGTTGGCGCTGGTGCCGGTGCCACTGCCCGCGGACGGGCCGCTGGACGTGCCCGCCGAACCGCACCCTGCGGACATCCCCACCGTGGACGACACCGACGATCTGTACACCCTCATCGACGCCTTCCAGGGTTCCCACGACCACGTCCGGATCGTCCAAGACGGGCACACGATCGGCGTGCTGACCGAGGGCGAGGTCGCTCGGGCGATCGCGCAGCTGCGACGGGAGGGCACGGCCTGATGGTCCGTCGTCCCCTCCGCCGCCGCCTGTGGCGGTCCGCTTTCCACGCCGCGGCGGCCGCCCTGGTGCTGTGGGCCGCCTTCGTGGTCCCGCTGCCGTTGATCGAGTACGTCCCGGGCGACCCCACCTCCATCCCCAGCCTCATCGAGGTGGAGGGGGTGGAGACCGGGGAGCTCGAGGGCGACCTCCTGCTGTTGACGGTGCTGTACCGCCAGCAACCCACCGTGCCGGCGCTGACGGCGTGGGTGTCCCCGGTCCGCCAGCTGCTGCCTGCCCGCGAGGTCTATCCACCCGACATCGACCGGCAGGAGGTGCGCCGGTTGGAGCGGCAGCGGTTCGCCCGCCAGTTCGACGTGGCCGTCGCGGTCGGGGCCTCAGCTGCCGGGGTGGAGACCGAACTGGTCACCGAGGTCGTGGTGGTGCAGGTGTTGCCGGGGAGCCCGGCCAGCGGTGCGCTCAGCCCGGGCGATGTCGTGGTCGCCGTGGACGGGTCCCCGCTGGCCTCCGCGGAGGAGCTGCAGGCGCTGTCGCGTGCCGGGAGCGAAGGTGACAGGTTCACCCTCACGGTCCGTCGCGACGGGACGCAACGCGAGGTGGAGCTCGAGCTGGCCACCTTCGGCGGGGTCACGGAACCGCGGCTGGGCGTCGCGGTCCAGACCGCCGTCGACCGGGCTCGGTTGCCCTTCGAGGTGTCGCTCAGCGAGGGCACACGTATCGGTGGCCCGAGCGCCGGGCTGATGGTCGCGGTGACGATGTACGACCTGCTCAACGACGACGACCTGCTCGATGGGCGTGTGGTCGCAGGGACCGGCAGCCTCGATGCCGATGGCCGCGTCGGGCCCGTGGGGGGGATCCCCGAGAAGCTGCGGGCCGCCCAGCGGGCAGGCGCGGAGCTGGTCCTGATCCCCAGCGCACAGCTCAGCCTGGTCGAGGACCGCATCCCCGAGGGCCTGGAGGTCGTGGGCGTCGAGGACCTCGAGGAGGCGCTCGAGGTGCTCGGTGCCGGTGACGCGGACGTGTGAGCCTGCCGAGGCTGCCGAGGACGGGTCAGGCCGGTGTGACGGCTCCACCAGCTCGGGCCACGGGCGAGGCGACCGGCGCGGTCGGATCGCGTCGGGCGGTCGCGCACCGGTCGAGGAAGTTGCCGAGCAACTGCAGTCCGGAGCTGGTCAGGATCGACTCCGGGTGGAACTGCACGCCCTCCACGTCCACCTCGCGATGCACCAGCCCCATGATCAGCCCGTCGGAGGTCTCCGCGGTGACCTTCAGCACGCTCGGCAGGCTGTCGCGGTCCACGATCAGCGAGTGGTAACGGGTCGCCTCGAAGGGCACCGACAGCCCCTCGAAGACCCCCTCCCGGCGGTGGTAGATCGGCGAGGTCTTGCCGTGCATGAGCACCGGTGCACGCACGACCTCGCCACCGTAGACCTCACCGATGCACTGGTGCCCGAGGCACACGCCGAGCAGGGGGCGGACACCCGCGACGGCGCGGATGACGTCGTTGGACAGCCCCGCATCCGAGGGATCGCCGGGTCCGGGCGAGATCACGATGCCGTCGAAGGGATCCGCGAGCAGCTGCGCGATGGTGAAGGCGTCGTTGCGCACCACCTCGATGTCCGCACCCAGCTCGCCGAGCTCCTGGGCGAGGTTGTAGGTGAAGGAGTCGTAGTTGTCGACCAGGAGCAACCGCGTCCCTGCCCGGTCGGTGGGGGTGGTGGCAGCCACGGGGTTCACCTCTCCGCCAGCACGGTCCGCAGCAGCTCGCGCGCGATCCCACCGGCGTCGTCCTCGGGGAGTTCGTCCACCAGGGTGACGCGCTCGGGCAGCAGGCGCGACTCCAGGTGCGCCTGGCAGTGTGCCAGCAGCTCCTCTGGTGTGGGCCGGCTGCGCCGGGTGGTCGTGACCGCAGCGACGAGCGCACCGGTGTCGGCATCCGTGGTCACCCCGGCCCTGGTCACCCCGGGGTGGCGTTCCAGCACGGCCTCGATGCGCCGCGGTGCGATCGGGCCGCCGTCGGCGGCGGTGAGCACCTCGTCGCGCCGACCGAGGTGGGTGAAGACGCCGTCGGCGCTCACGGTGACGAGATCGTCGGTGATCAGCCAACCGTCGACGAAGCGTGCAGCGTCGGCATCGGGATCGTCGAGATAGCCGGGGGAGATCTGGGGTCCCGACAGCAGCAGCAGACCGGGCTCGTCAGGGGCACGCAACCGGCCGGGATCGTCGGGGTCCACGACCGCCGCGACCGTGTCGGTGACCGGCAGACCCATCGCGCCGGGGGTGGTCCGGCCGTAGACCGGCTGGGCGTGGGTGATGGGCCCGGCCTCCGAGACCCCGAATCCCTCGCGGACGCGGGCGCCACCGCTCCTGCGCTCCAGTTCGCCCGCCACCTCGGGATCCAGCGGAGCTCCCGCCGCCAGGACCACCCGCAGGGAGGACAGGTCCCTCCGGGCACCCTCCGGGGTCGCCAGCAGGGCGGTGATCTGTGCCGGCTCGAGCACGGCGATGCTGGCCCGGTGCCGGGCGATCGCACGGGCCAGTCCCCCGGCCTCCTCGCCACCCACGAGCTCCACGGTCGCGGCGGCCAGCAGGCCCGCGAGCCAACCCAGCACCATCGGGGCCAGCCCCAGCAGGTCGCCGGCGACGACGACGTGCTCGCGGCCAGCCTGGATATCGGGCACCCACAGCCGGGCCTGGAAGGTGGAGGCCACCAGGTTGCGGTGGGTCAGCACGATCGTGCGACGCCGCCCCCCGCGCCACCGCGGTACCAGCAGGGCGGGCGCGTCGGCCGGCACGGGCCCGGCTGCATGGACGGTCACCGGTGCGTCCGCGACCTCGGCCACCGCCTGGCCGAGGTGCCGTCCCCCCGGCGACCTGCGCCGTCGGCGGGGGGACGGCAGCCGCAACCGAGGGGCCCGGGTCGTGGACAACCAGCGCTGGTCGCTGGTGTCGAGCAACCACCCGACGTCCAGACCGGCATCCACCAGCTCCGCGAGCTGTGCCGTGGTCCCCAGGGCACCGCACACCTGCGTGGCCGCCGCCACCTCCACCGCGCGCTGTGCCGTGCGTGCCCGGTCACGCCCCGGCGGCAGGGGGACGGCGACCGCACCCAGCCGCCACAGGGCGAGCAGCACGACCGTGGAGGTGATCGTCGTCCCCGTGGCGACCAGCACCCGGGAACCAGCCGTCACCTCCTGTGCCCGCAGCACGGACACGACCTGTGCGACCCGGTCGCGCAGGGCGACGTGGGTGAGCGTGAGATCACCCTCCCGCAGCGCGACGTCCTGTGGGAAGTCCCGTACAGCGTCGTCCAGCAGCCGGGGCAGACCCACGGGCGGGATGCGGTACGTGGGCGGGACGCCGGGGGGGTAGGCGGCGATCCAGGACCGGTCGATGCCGGCGGGGTCGGGCGGTCCAGTCACCGCTGCCCGCCTCCCTCGCTGCGCACCCTGCACCGGCGGGGGGAGCCTAGCGCCTGGCTGTGCACGGGTAGGGTGTGCCGGCCGGGGCATCGGCGTTGCCCCTCGCAGCCCGTCTCACGCGCACCAGGAGCCGACCATCACCTCCGCACAGCCACCAGGAGCGGGTGGAGCGCACCGCGTATCCGAGGACGCTGTCGCACGCGAGGTGCCGGACCCGACTGCAGGCGCGGAACCGGCGGTGCTCACCGAGCTGCGCCACCGGATCGACGGTGCACTGGACCGTGCGCTCGATGAGCTGCTGCCACGGCTCGACGAGCTGCACCCGAGCATGGCCGCGCTGACCGCTGAACTGCGCGCCTTCACCGCCGGTGGGAAGCGGATCCGTCCGGCTCTGCTGCTGCTCGGGTTCCAGGCTGCGGGGGGACGGGCGCTCAGCGCCGTCGAGGGTCCTGCCCTGGCCTTGGAGCTGCTCCACACCTGCGCCCTGGTGCACGACGACGTGATCGACCAGGCACCCACCCGTCGGGGCCGGGCGAGCGTGCACCACGCCTTCGCGGACACCCACCGTGCCTGCGGCTGGCGTGGCGACGCCGACGCCTACGGGCGCGCGGTCGCGATCCTGTTGGGCGACCTGGCCTTCGTGCAGGCCGACGAGCTGTTCCTGTCCGCAGCGGTCCCCGAACGCACCCTGCTGGCCGGTCTCCGGCGCTTCACCCAGCTGCGCGAGGAGGTCATGGCCGGCCAGGCCCTCGACCTGCACGCGGCCACGGCCGGGGTGACCGACCGGGAGCTGTCGCTGCAGGTGGCGACGCTGAAGTCCGGGCGCTACTCCGTGGCCCGTCCCCTGGAGATCGGGGCGGTGCTCGCCGGAGCCAGCCCCGAGCTCACGGCGCAGCTCCACGCCGTCGGCGATCCTCTCGGTCAGGCCTTCCAGCTGGCCGACGATCTGCTCGGGGTGTTCGGGGATCCCGCCACGACCGGCAAGTCCACCTCCCTGGACCTCGCCGAGGGCAAGCGCACGCTGCTGATCGCGGAGGCGATGGCCCGGCTCACACCCGAGGAGGCTGCGGAGCTCGACGCCACCCTCGGGCACGGCCCCCTCGATGCCGTCACGGCGGCACGCAGCCGTGAGCTCCTGCACCGCTCCGGCGCACGCCAGGTCACCGAGGAGACGATCGCCGCACGCATCGCCACCGCGCGGCGCGCGCTGGTCGAGCTCGATGTCGATCCGACGGCCCGGCAGGCCTTGGCCGCCATGGCCGACTATCTGGGTGCACGCAGCAGCTGAGCGCCGATCGTGGGGTCCTGGGTCATCTCCTCGACCCACGGGAACACCCAGGTGAACAGCACCAGGACGGCCACGACGATCACCACCACGAGCAGTACCGCCCGCACCCACCGCGGCAGGCCGCCGTGCGAGGTGCCCGATGGTGGCGATGGCTCGCTCGGTCCGGTCATCCCTCGAGCTCCGTGACGATCTCCTCGGGGGTCTCGCCCGTGGCCGTCGACTCGATGGGCTCATCGAGCAGTTCCCCGAAGACGATGAGGCGTTGCGCGGCGCTGCCGCGCGGGTGGCAGGTGGTCAGGGTGATCGTAGGCACATCCTCGCCCAACGGATCCTCCCCTACCACCCAGACGTCGGTGGGTGCGACGATCTGCTGCTGGCGGTAGGCGTACCTCCACTCACGACCCTGCCGGTCGACCACGTGGATCGTGTCGCCGTCCGTGAGCTCATCGACCGACCAGAAGGGCGCTCCGTAGGTCGTGCGGTGTCCGGCGATCGCGAGGTTGCCGGCACCGCCGGGACGATCGGAGAGGGGGTAGTGCCCCGGACCCGACTTGAGCAGCTCGAGCGTGGAGCCGTTGACCACGTAGAGGACGTCGTCGTTGACGATGCGCTCGCCGTCACGTTCGAACCACATCGCGGCGAAGGCGGCACCCAGCTCGAGTTCCTCGTCCTCCTCGTCCTCCTCCGCGGCCGTCGCATCGGGCCCGGCCGCCTCCTGCTCGACAGGTGTGTCGGGGACCGTCAGCGTCCAGCTCTCCTCGAGGTCACGCTGCGCCTGCTGGGTCTCGAAGCCGGTGAACCACAGGAGGTAGACCACGTAGAGCAGGACGACGGCACCACTGACCACCAGCAGCCAGCCGAGACCGCGGACGACTCGAGCTGTCACGTCCACCTCCGCACCCGTGTCGGTGCGCCGTCGGGTGACTCCCGAGCGTAACCACCCGCGAGGCAGCCCGCCGCCCCTACCCGTGAGGTGCGCCGCGGTAGGCTGACGTCTCGCACCGCTCGCAGAGGGACGCCCGATGCCCAAGAGCAAGCACCGCCGACACGGCAAGAGCCGGCCCCGCGCGCACCAGACCCACGCGCCGGAACGCAAACCCGATCCGTCGCCATCCTGGGTCCCCACCGTCGGCGGACTCCTGCTGGTCGTCGGCGTCGCCGTGATCCTGTTGGGCTACCTCCCCGCGGTCCAGAGCGTCACCAGCACCTGGATCTGGCCCGGGAGCAACTGGGGCCTGCTGGTCGGTTTCGCCGTCCTCAGCGCCGGCTTCGCGATCCTCACACGCTGGCGCTGATCCGCAGTTGACCACGCAGTGACGCACTCCTCGCGCACGACTACGTGCGCTTATCGCTCATTTCCGTACCCAAGGTGTGGATAAGCGCGGGCGCGTCCCCGGTTCTCCACAGCGGCGTTCCACAGCCCTGTGGGCGAGGACCGCACGTCTAGTTGCGGATCTCGGTGCGTTCGTGCATCCGCTGTCCGCAGTGACTAGGGGCCCTCGACGTCCCCCGTACGAGCAGCAGCACCTCGGTCCCGCACTCCTCGCACCAGAACAACGTGCGCTCGTCAGCACCCACCGGCGCCGCCCCATCCGGATCCGTGTCGAGGTGCTTGGCGTCGGTGACCAGCACACGCAGGCTGGCGATCGACCAGCGCAGAAGGGCTGCGGCCAGGATCGGGGCGAGGACCCACTGCCAGCCGGCGTTGACCCCGATGATGACCGCGAGCGCGATGGCCGGGATCAGGAGCAGGATCACCACGCACCTCGCTGCCGGCCACCGTCAGGGGGTGGGCAGGGTGCCATGGCGATCACGGACCGTCACCACCGACCGC
>JAWLFQ010000043.1:0-1138 GCA_041685505.1 Nitriliruptoraceae bacterium | reverse complement strand
TGCCGTTGGAGGTGGTCATCGCCGCGAGGTTGCCCTCGCCGTCGATGACGCTGACGTGGGTCGTGCCCTTGGCAGCCCGAGGCCCGGCCCACCGCCCCTCGAGGTCGCGATCCCTCCCGGACGCCGCCGGAGCGCCCGCCGTCCCGCCCACGGGGTCGGCCGCCCCCGGGTCGCTCGCGCCACCTCCACGGTGTCCGTCGGTCACCTCTGCCAGCACGTGCGCGACCCGGGCGAGCCGCTCGGCGCTCCCCGCCGTGCCGCCCAGCCCATCCTCCACGAGCCGGCTGAGCGCACGCGTGATCAGGGCACCACCGTAGGACGGCGGGGGGTTGGTCAGCACCGTGGCGCCGGGCTGGCGGCTGACCAGTGGTGTGCGCTCCACCACCTGGTACGCGGTCAGGTCCTGCACGGTCAACATCCCGCCGGCCGCCTGGTTGTCCGCGGCGATGGCGCGAGCGAGCTCCGGGTCGTCGAAGCCGGTGACCGCACCGTCGGCGACCGCGTCCAGGAACCGGGCCAGTGCCGGGTTGCTGACGACGTCATCGTCCGCGAAGGGCCGCGCGCCGGGGACGAACATCGCCCGTGCCTCGGGGGTGAGGGAGAAGATCGGCTCGAGGAGACGGACCACCGCGGCCTGGTCCGCGCCGAGCACGACCCCGGCGGCCGCCAGGCGACGCGCGGGAGCGATGACCTCGGCCAGCGGGAGCCGACCGAGACGCCCGTGCACGTGGAGGTAGCCCGCCAGGCAGCCCGGTGCGGCGATCGAGGCGGGGCCGACGTGGAAGACCTGCTCGGCGCCGCCGAACACCACCGTGGCGGGCGTCAGACTGGGCGCGCGCCCGCGTGCGGAACCACGCCCGGGGGTGTCGACGAAGAAGTCGAACAGCGTCGGGTCGTCCGCCACGGGCTGCGCCAGCAGGAAACCGCCGCCACCCAGGCTGGACAGGCACGGCTCGGCCACCGCCGCGGCGAAGCCCGCTGCCACCGTGGCATCGAAGGCGTTGCCCCCGGCCTCCAGCACCTCGAGGGCGGCTGCGACGGTCTCGCGGTGCCCCGCGGCGACGACACCACGACCCGGTGCGGCATCGATGGTGCCGGCGCGATCGGCGCCCAGTGGCTCACGCGGCACGGCGGTACC
>JAWLFQ010000125.1:0-5108 GCA_041685505.1 Nitriliruptoraceae bacterium | reverse complement strand
GCCCATCACCCCGTCGGCCGCCGCGAGGCCGTAGGCCGACCCGCCGGCCAGGACGACCGCGTGGCACACCTCGACCCGGCCGCCCGCAGCGAGCGCGGCGGCTTCACGGGTGCCAGGGGCCGACCCGCGGACGGCGACGGCGCCCACGGTCCCCTCGGGCGGGAGCACCACGGTGCAGCCGGAGACGCCACCCGGCGCGGTCCAGGTCCCCACGGCCACCTGCGCCACACCCAGCGCCATCAGCCGGCCCGCCGCCACACGTCGCCGCTGCCGGCGAGCTCCCAGCGCCCGTCCTCGGCGCGTGCCACCTCGCCGTCGAGGTGGCGCCGGAGCACCTCGGCGACCTCGTCGCCGGCCTCCAGCAGGCTCATGTGCCCGACACCTTCCAGCTCCACGACCCCCGCCGAGGACCGTGCGGCCATCCGCCGGGTGAGCGTCGCGGGGGTGAGACGGTCGTCGCTGCCCACCACCAGGGTGGTCGCCACCTCGCGCAACGCGTCGAGGCCGGGATCCTCGTCGACGCTCAGCACCGCCTCGACGAGCCCGACCACCACCTCGAAGCCGCTGCGCAGGGCCATCTCCTGGGTGAAGGCCACGATCTGCGGGTCGGTGTCGGGGCCGACCGCGGTCCACCGGGCGACGAGGAAGGACAGGTCCGAGGTGGAGGACCACACCCGCTCGGTGGTGCTGATGACCCGGGGGTCCTTGAGCGCGGGCACCAGCCGCCGGATCCCGCGGTCGAGGCGTGCGACCGCGCGGATCCCGAGCTCCAGGCTGAGCGTGTCCGAGCGGGCCGAGGAGGTGGTCGACAGCAGCACCGCCCCGGCGAGGCGTGCGCGCACGTCCCTCGGGAACCGCCGGACGGCGTTGAGCACGGTCATGCCGCCCAGTGAGTGGCCGGCGACCACCACCGGCCCCGGGCGGGTGGCCTCGCGCAGGACCGTCGCCAGGGTCTCGCCCAGCAGATCGATGCTGTAGGCAGCGGCCGGCGGCGACGTGGTGCGACCGTGCCCGGGCTGGTCGTAGGTGATGACCCGGTAGCGGTCCGCCAGCCGCAGCACCTGCTCGTGCCACGCGCGCCCGGTGCACACCCATCCGTGTGCCAGCACCAGCTGGGGCGCGTCCTCGGGCCCGTAGGACTCCACGGCGACGGTCATGCCCTGGGGCCCGGTGATGGTGGTCAGCTCCCCCTCGAGGCTGCCGAGCGGCACCTCGGCGGGCGTCATCCTGGGGACCAGGCGCCCGCGGACCACCGCACGCTCGGCGACGAAGCCGGCGGCCGCTCCGGCGGCCAGCGCAGCACCGACCCCCAACAGCGCGACGCCTCGGCGTGCCACGGGATCTCCTCTGCCGGTGGGCCCGGTGCCGGTGGGCCGGGTGCGGGTGCGCCGGTGGGTGCGGTACGGCGGTGGTGGGGTCGAGGCTAGTGCGCCGCACCCCGGCGGCCGCGGCGAGGTGACCGCTGCCGCGCACCCCGCCGTCAGGCGCCCAGGTGCACCCGCGGCAGTCGGGCCGACAGCGAGGTGGCGATCTCGTAGGTGATGGTGTCCGCCGCCGCCGCCCACTCCTCAGGGCGGACGGGTGGGGGCGCCACACCAGCGCCGACCGCGGGGTCGGGTCCGTCGGTCACCGCGGCGCCGGACGCGGCGGACCCGGCCGCCGGCTGCCCGGCGGAGCCGAGAAGGACGACCTCGTCGCCGACGTGCGGCTGGTCACCGGCACACCACACGTGGAGCTGGTCCATGGTCACGGTGCCCACCAGCGGCGCGCGGCGCCCACCGAGCAGCACCTGCACCCGGTTGGTGAGCCGTCGTGGGACCCCGTCGGCGTAGCCGATCGGCACCGTGGCGACCCAGCCGTCCTCCGGCGCCCGCCACCGGTGGCCGTAGGAGATCGGGGTGCCCCGCGCCACGTGCTTGGCGTAGGACACCTCGGAGACCAGCCGGAGCGCCGGCCGCAGACCGTGCTCGAGGGCATCCACCTCGGCGGCGGGCGACAGCCCGTAGACCCCGATCCCCGGCCGTACCAGGTCGCGGTGCGAGCGCGGATGCAGCAGGACCCCGGCGGTGTTCGCCGCGTGGACCAGCCGTGGCCGCAGCCCGTAGCGGCCGGCGAGCTGCAGGGCGCGGTCGAAGGCCGCGAGCTGCTGGTCGGTGGTGTCCACCTCGGGCTCGTCGGCCCGCGCGAGGTGGGTGGAGATCCCCTCGACGTGCACGCCCGGCGAGGTGGCGAGCTGTTCGATCCGCGGCTGCCACTCGTGCTCGGGGGCCCCCACCCGGCCCATCCCGGTGTCGATCTTGAGGTGCACATCGACGGGCTGGCCGCGCCCCTGCCCGTGGGCATCGAGCACCGCGATGAAGGGCTCGCGGTAGACGGTCGGCGTCAGCTCCGCGTCGAGCATCTCACCGATGGCTGCCACCGGCGGTTCGGACAGCACCAGGATCCGACCGTCGATCCCGGCGTCGCGCAGCTGCCGGCCCTCCTCGACCAGCGCGACCGCGAGCCAGCTCGCACCGGCTTCACGGGCCGCACGGGCCACCGCCACCGCGCCGTGGCCGTAGGCGTCGGCCTTGACCACGGCGCACACCTCCGCGCCACCGGCCCTGGCACCGAGGTGGCGCACGTTGTGCCGGATCGCGTCGAGGTCGATCTCGACCCGGGTGGGGCGCAGGGCCGTGACCGCGGTGTCGGGTCGGTCGCGGCCCACGCGGATCTCGTTGGCGGGGCTCCGGGGGGTCATGGGTGGGCCTCGTGGCTCGGCCGGGGGCCGGTGACCGGCAGCGGCACGGGGGGCTGCGCAGGCCCCCAGGGCTGCCACGGCTCCCAGGGCAGGGCGCCCCAGGATGCCCTGGCGGCCACGGCGCTGCCACGTGCCCGCGGCGATCGGGGCCCGGCGGGCGTCGCGGGGGCCGGTGGCTGCCCCTCCCCGGCGAGGGCGCCCAGCGCCGCGGGGAGCGCGGCCAGCACGTCGGTCGCCGTCGCGCGACCAGCGCGGTCCCCACCGGCCAGGACCCCGGCGGCGGCGTGCCACCACACGGCCCGCGCCACCGCCAACGCCACGTCCGCTGCACGCGCTGCACCACTCGCGGCCGCATCCTCGGCACCGGCGGCCACCTGTGGGTCGTCCTCATCGGCTGCGGCCACGGCGGCGGCGATCACCCCGGCGAGCACGTCACCGGTCCCGCCCGAGCCGAGCGCCGGTCCGCCCACGGGACAGACCCAGACCCGGCCGTCGGGCGCCGCGACCATGGTCCCGGGGCCCTTGGCGACGACCGTGGCGTCGTAGCGTGCGGCCAGCTCCGGCACCCGTGTCACGCGCCGATGCCACGCGTCCGCGCCGTCCTCGCCGCCGCCGATCCGGGCGAGCTCGCGCTCGTGGGGGGTGATGACCAGCACCCCGCGGTGGTCGGCCAGCGCCTCCGGATCGTCGCGGTGGACGTTCAGCGCGTCCGCATCGAGCACCAGCCGCTGCGCATGCGCCCGCAGGTGTGCCACGACCTGCGCCGCGCCGGCGCCCACCCCGATCCCCGGCCCGGCGACCACCGCCCCACCCGGCACGGTGGGCAGCGGCGGCAGGGCGTGGACCGCGTCGGGGTGCACCCCCCCGTCCGCGTCCGCAGGCAGTGCCCGGACCATGGCGCCGGCATCCAGGCGTGCCGCCACCTCCGCGCGCACGGGCGCCGGGGCGGCCACGGTCACCAGCCCCGCGCCGGCACGCAGCGCGCCGGTGGCGGACAGCGCCCCGGCACCCGAGGTGCCGACGGCACCGGCGAGCGCCAGCACCACGCCACGGGACCGCTTGTCCGCTGCGTGCGCCAGCTGCGGTGGGGCGGCACCGGTGGGCGTGAGCGCGGACCAACTCGAGGTCTCCGCGGCGAACCGGTCGTAGGCGGTCCCCAGCGAGCCGAGCAGCACGCGCCCCGCGTGGACCGCTCCCGGATGGAGGACCAGCCCGCGTTTGAGCGCACCGAAGGTGACGGTCACGTCCGCCTCGACGGCGGCGCCGGCGACTGCGCCGTCGTCGGCGTCCACCCCCGAGGGGATGTCGCAGGCGACCACGCGCGGAGGAGCTCCGGCGGTCGCCGGTCGGCGACGGCACCGCAACAGGGCCGTGACCGCCGTACCCGCGGCGCCGCGCGGTGCCCCACGCGCGCCGGTGCCGAGCAGGCAGTCGACCACCACCTCGGCGTCGGCGAGGACCGCGTCGAGGTGGTCGGTCCCCGCCACGGTGCGACCACCCTCGGCCAGCCACGCCGCGCGGTTGGCAAGGGCTTCGTCGGAGCCCGGCGTCTCGGTCCCGTCGACGGCGACGACGGTGCAGTGGGCGCCGTGCTCGGCGCGCAGACGCCGGGCCGCGGCCCACCCGTCGCCGCCGTTGTTGCCCTTGCCGACCAGCAGCACCACACGCCGCCCGGCGATGCGCCCACCGGCGGCGGCGACGACCCCGCGGGCCAGGTGGCCGGCGGCACGCTGCATCAGCCCGGACCAGGTGTCACCCGCGGCGACGGCCGCCTCGTCCCCCGCACCCGCCTGGGCGGCGTCGAGCAGCGGCAGGCTCGTGTGGCTGCCGGGCATGGGGCCTCCCCTCAGGGCTGGATGCGCGGACCCTCGCCGTCCACACCCCCCAGGCTACTGCCAGGGCGGGTGACCACCACCGGCCACCACGGGTCGCGGGTGTGCGCGGCGCAACGACGGCGGAGCGGGCGCCCGGCTACTCCACCGTCACCGTCTTGGCCAGGTTGCGGGGCTGGTCGACGTCCTCGCCCCGCAGGGTGGCGATGTGGTAGCTCAGCAGTTGCAGGGGCACGACGCTGAGCAGCGGACCGGCCAGCTCGTGGGGGGGCTCTGGCAGGGTGAGCACGTCGTCGGCATGGGCCGCGAGCGCCTCGGTCGAGCCTTCCGTGCCGATGGCCAGCACCGATGCGCCGCGGGCCCGCACCTCCTGGATGTTGGAGACCATCTTGCCGAACACGTGGCCGGCCGGGGCGAGGGCCACCACCAGAGATCCGGACTCGATCAGGGCGATGGGGCCGTGCTTCATCTCGCCGGCGGGGAAGGCCTCGGCGTGGAGGTAGCTGATCTCCTTCAGCTTCAACGCCCCCTCCATG
>JAWLFQ010000042.1:7299-20894 GCA_041685505.1 Nitriliruptoraceae bacterium | reverse complement strand
CACGGTGCAGCATGCGGAGATCGCCGACCACGCGGCGCAGGCGGCGATCGAGCTCATCGGCGCTGCGGAGATGGTGCTGCGGATCCAGGTCGCCGAGGACCTCACGGTGACGGTGCGCCGATCGCGTCCCACCGAACCGGGTGCGGTAGGTGCAGATACCGCCGAGGAGACAACGGTGGCCGTCCCCACCACCGCCGGGGAGCCGCCGGTACCTGCCGCCGTCGCTGCGCGCGACGACGAGGCGGCGGTCCGGGAACTGGCCGACCTGGCGCTGTCACGCCGCACGCTGGTGCGTGGTGACGGCCCGGCCGGCGACGGGCAGCACAGCGGCACCGCCGACCGGATCGCGAGCCCCCTGCGGGCCGGCGACGGTGTGGTCGGCGTGCTGGTGCTCGCACGGCGTTCTCCCGACGGACCCTTCGATGCGGCCGACACCGCGCTCGTCGAGCAGTTGTCAGCGCACGTCGCGCTGGCCGTCGCACGCTCCGGTGCGCACTCCCTCAGGTCGGGCGCCAACGGCGCGGCGGACACGGTCTCCCCCCTGCCGCCGCCCGCGCGACGGCACGACACCTACTGCGATCTGGTGGCGGTGGTCCGTGAGCTCACGCTGCACGCACGTGCGCTGGCTGAGCGCCAGGGGCAGGATCGCCGCGTCGCGGTGTTGGCCCCTGCACGGGCCATCGTGCAGCTACCGGAGCAGACGGTCCGCGAACTGGTCCGGGCCACCTACGAACTGGTGATGGACGCCACCGAGCCGGGGAGCAACGTCGCGGTGGAGCTCCTCGCCCAGGAGGACGACTGGGAGCTGGTCGTCGCCCACAGCGGTGATGCCATCCCGACGTCGGTGCTGGAGGCCTCCACCGTCGCCGCCGTCGTGGGTCAACTCGGCGGTGAGGTGGAGTCCGGCCAGGGCGCGGGCGTCGCCCGGCTGCGCATCCTGCTGCTCGGCTGCCGTGTCCCCGAGCGGTCCGAGGTGCCCGGAGCACCCGTCGCGTCGAACTGAGCGGCCGCGGGAGCCGTGGTCATCCCGGCCCGAGCCGGAACCGCGCCAGCCCACCCACCGCGGCGATGCGGCGCTCGGCCACGCGCACGGCGGCCACCTCGGTGCTGACGCCCTCCTGCCGTGACACCTCGATGATGCGCGTGAGCGTGCGGGGGATGGCCTCGGCACGACGCCGGGCACGGTCCGGGGAGTGGCCGAAGGGGTGCAGCTCGTCCGCGACGTTGATCACCCCGCCGGCGTTGACCACGTAGTCGGGCGCGTACAGGACGCCACGCTCGTGGAGCCGCTGGGCGTCCTCGGCGGTGGCGAGCTGGTTGTTGGCCCCGCCGCACACGACCTTCGCCTGGAGCCGGTCGATGGTGGCGGCGCTGAGCACGCCACCGAGCGCGTTGGGGGAGAGGATGTCGGCATCGACCTCGAGGACCTCCTCAGGGTCGACGACCTCGACACCGGGGAGCTCCGCCACCCTGGCGACGGCATCGGGTGCCACGTCGGCGACGCTGACCTTGACGCCATCGCCCACCAGGTGTTCCACCAGCCGGCGCCCGACCTTCCCGAGCCCCTGGACGGCGATGTGCCGGCCGGCGAGCTCGGCGCTGCCGAAGGCCGCAGCCGCGGCAGCCCGCAGCGCCAGGTGGACCCCCACCGCGGTCAGCACGCCCGAGTCGCCAGAGCCACCCTCCACCGGGTCCGCGCCCGTCGCCCACCGGGTCTCGCGGCGGATCATCGCCATGTCGTCCGGCGTGGTGCCGACGTCGCAGGCGGTCACGTAGCGGCCACCGAGGCTCGCGATCACCCGTCCGTAGGCACGCAGCAGCGCCTCCGAGCGCAGCTCGGCCGGTTCACCGATGATCACCGCCTTCCCACCACCGTGGTCCAGCCCGGCGCACGCCGACTTGAGCGTCATGGCGCGCGACAGGCGCAGCACGTCGGTGAGCGCCGCCTCGTCATCGTCGTAGGCCCGGAAACGTGTCCCCCCCAGGCCCGGCCCGAGCGCCGTGGAGTGCAGCGCGATGATGCAGCGCAACCCGGTCGCATCGTCGTTGCCGAACACGACCTGCTCGTGACCCTCGAAGCCTGCGAAGATGCGGGTCATGGGGCTGCTCCTCTCCCGGAGATCATCCGGCGCGAGGTCGACACCCGCCCGCGTCACCGGTGACGTCGGCCGGTCCGACCCTAGCTGTCGCGCCACGGCGTCGGGGCTGGCTACGGTCCGGTCATGCCCGTCCCACGCGCACAGCTCAAGGTCTTCTCCCCGCTCACGGCCTTCGCCGAGCAGGAGCAGGCCCGCCTCCGCGCCGAGGTGGCGTCAGGTGGCGGGCTGTCGCGCACACGTGCACACGAGCTCGAGGAGCGCCGGCTGCGCACCGCCCTGCGGACGGGCGGGGTACCCGGCGGTGATGGGGAGCTCCAGGTGCGCCGGGTGGGTGGCGAGGTGATGGTGTGTCCGCTCGACCTCCCGACCCGTGCCGGGGTGGCGTGGATGGCGCTCGCCAGCTCGGCCCCACCGGCGCTGCTCGATGCCGCCGTGCCGGATCCCGCGGCGCAGCGGCACCTGGAACGCGCGTCAGCCGGTATCCCCCACGTCCTCGACCACCCCTTCCACGCGCCCTTGCACTGGTTCCTGGCCTTCGAACCCAGCGAGCAGCGCTTCACCGACCCGCCCGAGGGACGGGGCCCCAGGCTCGCGCACCTGACGACGGTGGGGCAGGCGGCTGCACGGATCGAACGGGTGCTGGAGGTCGTCGAGGAGGTCCTGCTCGATGCCGAGGAGGTGCTCCTGGCGGTCGCCGAGCTCGGTGTCTGGCTCGATGCCTTCGATCCCGTGTCGCTGTTGGAGCTCGACCATGGCAGCGCCGGTCGTGCCCGCGGTGCGGCGTCGCTGCAGCGGGACAGCACCTGCGCCCAGCTGTGGCGGGCCGTGGAGGCGTTGGAGGAGGGCGACGACCATGCGGCCGCGGTGGCCTACGCAACCGCACGTGCGACCTGGTCGCGGGAGCGTTCGCTGAGCACCGCCAGCTGAGCGCCCCGGCCGGCGTGCGCGCTCAGCGGGTCCCGTGGGCGAGGCGGGTGGTCCCGGCGGCCAGGGCACGGCTCAGCACCTCGGGCGTGATGTTGCCGCCCGACAGCAACACGCCCACGCGGCGGTCACGGACATCGAGGTGGCCGGTGAGGACCGCAGCGAGTCCGGCAGCGCCCGAGGGCTCGACGAGCTGTTTGGTGGTGGTCGCGAGCTCGGCGACGGTGGCGAGCACCTGCTCGTCGCTGACCCCGACGATCCGGTCGACCAGTCGGCGGAACACGGCCAGTGGGCGTACCCCCACCGAGGTGGTCTGCTGGCCGTCCAGCACGGTCCGGGGGACCTCCACCTCGACGGTGTCGCCGCTGGCCAGTGCCCGGCGCGCCGCGTGCCGGTCAGCCGGTTCGACGCCCACGATCTCCACCTCGCCGCACGCGGCGGTCACGGCCACGGCACAACCGGACAGCAGCCCTCCTCCGCCGACCGGCACGACCAGCAGGTCGAGGTCGGGCACCTGCTCGGCCAGCTCGCGTCCGGCCGTGCCCTGACCGGCCATGACCTCCACGTGGTCGAAGGGCGGGATGACCGTGGCGCCGCGCTCGGCAGCGACGGCCCGACCGATGGCGGCACGGTCATCGCTGTAGCGGTCGTAGGTGATGACCTCGGCGCCGTAGCCGCGGGTCGCGGCGAGCTTGACGCCGGGAGCGTCGGTGGGCATCACCAGCGTGGCGGGGACCCCGTGCAGCGCTGCGGCCAGGGCGATCGCCTGGGCGTGGTTGCCCGAGGAGAAGGCGACGACCCCGTGGCCGCGGACGCCGGGGTCCAGGGCGGCGACCGCGTTGTAGGCGCCGCGGAACTTGAAGGCACCAGAGCGTTGGAGGTGCTCGGCTTTGAGGAACAGCCGCCCGCCCGTGGCCGCATCCAGCCGACGTGAGGTCAGCACCGGCGTGCGGTGGGCGACGCCGTCGAGCCGTGCCGCCGCCCGCGCCACATCGCCGGCATCGATCGGCAGCGTGGATGCGGGTCGGTCCGTGGCCACGGTCAGTAGATGCCGAGCGCGTCGCGGATGCCGTCCGCCACCTCGACGGAGGTCAGTGACTGCACGGTGCGCAGCCGGTAGCGGCGTTCGCTCTCGCTACCGGCGGCGACCCAGTCGCGGGCGCTGTCACGCAGCAGTTGGCCTGCGGTGGTCGACACGTCGTCGCGCCCGATGTAGCGAGCGAGGTCGGTGAGGTCGCTCAGCGCCTCGAGCCGTGCGACCTCGTCGCCGACGTCGGCGGCGTAGGCGGACACCAGTAGCTCGGGCGCCTCGGGGTCCTCGGCCAGGCACAGCTCGGCGGTGTGCATCGCCATGTTGAGCTGTCGCTCGAGGTGCGCCGCACGGGTGAAGTCGGCCAAGCGGGCGGCACGATCCGGGCCCGGCTCCTCCTTGTCGAAGCCGCGGAACTCCTTGCGCAGGTCGCGGACCCGCTGGTCGGGGGTGACGGGCTTGTTGCTCGCGTTGGCTGCCACCGGTGTGCTCCTCGGTGCGGCGCAGGTCCGGGGTCGTTCCAGGAGGGACCACGCTACTCGCCGGGGCGCGTCCGGTGTGCGCCGACGGGCCGGTGAACCGCCGCGATCCCCGCGGTCACCGCGATGGGTCACACAGTGGCGCGGCGTCGGCCCGCAGCTCGTCCGCGGCCGAGCGCAGCGCGGGGTCACGCAGCTCGGCATCGCCCTGCTCGGCCGCGGTCGCCAGCAGCTCGACCACCTCGCGCGCCTGGGGCTCGAGGTCGTCGGGGGCCTGCGCGAGCACCTCGTCGGCCGCCTCCCGGGCCGTGGCGGGCGAACCCGACTCGATCGCGGTCGTCGCGCGGGTGACGGCGAGGCAGAACCGTGCGCGGTCGGTGAGCTCCTCGGTCTCCGTCCGCACACCGTCGACCCGGGTGTCCAGGTCGGTACAGGCGCTCAGCGAGCTCAACAGCGCACCGGCGAGCAGCAGGAGGGCCAGGGAGCGCATGCGCAGAAGGTAGCGCCCGCACCACAGCGGGCGCTCGGGCGCAGCCCGTGCGGAGCGGTTACCGTTGCCACCTCCGGCGGTCTCCGGCATCGTTCAGGCACCCCTTCGCCGCACCCGTACCCACGCCCGCCGCCGGTCAGCCCTCGAGGAGGCCCCCGTGGCGAACACCGACGACCAGCCGATCATCACCGATGGCATCCCGGTCCACTACCCCGACGTGGACGAGATCGAGACCCGCGAGTGGCTCGAGTCCTTCGACGCCGTGGTGGAGGAGCACGGAGCGGCCCGTGGCAGGTTCCTGCTGCTCAAGGTGCTGCAGCGCGCCCGCGAAGAGCACATCGGCATCCCGTCGTTGACCACCACGGACTACATCAACACCATCCCCTCCGAGCGCGAACCGGACTTCCCCGGCGACGAGGCGCTCGAGAAGCGCATCCGCCGCCACATCCGGTGGAACGCCGCGGTCATGGTCCACCGCACCAACGTCAAGAACGGCACCGGTGGGCACATCGGAACCTACGCCTCCGCCGCCTCGTTGTACGAGGTGGGCTTCAACCACTTCTTCCGGGGCCACGACGCACCTGGTGGCCCCGACCAGATCTTCTTCCAGGGCCACGCGTCGCCGGGTATCTACGCACGCGCCTTCCTCGAGGGGCGCGTGAGCGAGGAGCAGCTCGACCGCTTCCGTTCGGAGGTGGAGGATGGAGGGCTGTCGTCCTACCCCCACCCGCGGTTGATGCCGGAGTTCTGGGAGTTCCCGACGGTGTCCATGGGGCTCGGGCCCCTGAACGCGATCTACCAGGCGCGGTTCAACCGCTACCTGCACAACCGTGGGTTCAAGGACACCTCGGATCAGCACGTGTGGTTCTTCGGTGGGGACGGCGAGACCGCGGAGCCGGAGTCGCTGGGTGCGCTCGCCGTCGCGAGCCGCGAGGGGCTGGACAACCTGACCTTCGTGATCAACTGCAACCTCCAGCAGCTCGACGGTCCCGTGCGCGGTAACGGCAAGATCATCCAGGAGCTCGAGGGCGTCTTCCGCGGTGCGGGATGGAACGTCATCAAGGTCATCTGGGGCCGTGAGTGGGACGAGTTGCTCTCCCTCGACGTCGACGGCGCGCTGGTCAAGCGGATGAACGAGGTGCCCGACGGGCAGATGCAGACCTACATCGCCAAGGGCGGGGAGTACGTCCGGGAGGACTTCTTCAACGCCGATCCCAACCTGCGGGCCATCGCGGACCGCTTCTCCGACGAGCACCTCGCGCGGCTGACCCGCGGCGGACACGACTACCGCAAGGTCCACGCGGCCTTCAAGGCGGCGACGGAGACCACGGGCGTGCCGACGGTGATCCTCGCGCAGACGGTGAAGGGCTGGACGCTGGGGCCGGACTTCGAGGCTCGTAACGCCGTCCACCAGATGAAGAAGCTGTCCTCGCAGGCGCTCAAGTCCTTCCGGGACCGGCTCGAGTTCGATGTCAGCGACGAGGAACTCGAAGGGGACCTGCCGCCCTACATCCACCCCGGTGAGGACAGCGAGGTGGTCAGCTACCTCAAGGAGCGCCGCCAGCAGCTCGGTGGTTTCGTGCCGGAGCGTCGGGTGTCCTACCCCTCCATCGAGCTGCCCGAGCACGACGCCTACGGCGCACTGAAGGAGGGTTCCGGCAACCAGGAGGTCGCCACCACCATGGCGATCGTGCGGCTGTTCAAGGACCTGCTGCGCACGGGCGACGTCGGCAAGCGGATCGTGCCGATCATCCCGGATGAGGCGCGCACCTTCGGGATGGACTCCTGGTTCCCGACGGCCAAGATCTACGACCATCAGGGGCAGACCTACGAGCCGGTCGACCGGGAGCTGCTGCTGTCCTACAAGCAGGCCACCGACGGCCAGATCATCCACGAGGGGATCACCGAGTCGGGCTCGATGGGCACCTTCCATGCCGCGGGATCCGCCTACGCCACCCACGGTCATCCGATGATCCCGCTCTACATCTTCTACTCGATGTTCGGCTTCCAACGCACCGCCGATCTGATCTGGTCAGCAGCCGACCAGCGCAGCCGGGGGTTCATGATCGGGGCGACGGCCGGTGGTACCACCCTCAACGGTGAGGGCCTGCAGCACCAGGATCGTCACTCGCTGCTGATGGCCCAGTCCAACCCCGGTGTGGAGGCCTACGACCCCTCCTTCGCCTACGAGATCGCGGTGCTCGTCGAGGACGGGCTCCGTCGGATGTACGGCGGCGAGGACGGCGCCGGTGAGGACGTCATCTACTACCTCACCGTCTACAACGAGCCGGTGATCCAGCCGGCCATTCCCGCGCACGTCGACGAGCAGGACATCATCGCCGGGCTGTACCGGTTCAAGGAGGGACCGGGTGGGGAGCACACCGCCCACATCCTCTCCTCCGGGACCATCATCAACGAGGCGCTGAAGGCCCAACAGCTGCTCAAGGACGAGTGGAACGTCTCGGCTGACGTGTGGTCCGCACCGGGTTGGAACCGGCTGTTGCGCGACGGCGCCGCCGCCGAGGCGTGGAACCGCACCAACCCGGGGCAGGACAAGCGCATCCCCCACGTCCGCCGCATCCTGGAGGATGCCGAGACCCACGGCCGTCCCCACGTGGCCGTCAGCGACTGGATGCGGGCGACCCCCTTCCAGATCTCGGACTGGATCCCGGGCCCGTACGCCGTGCTCGGCACCGACGGCTTCGGGCGCGCCGACACACGTGCGGCGCTCCGCCGCTTCCACCGGGTCGACGCCACCTCGACCGCGTACTGCGTACTGGCGGAGCTGGTCAAGCTCGGCGAGATGGACGAGTCGGTCCTGCACGAGGCGATCGAGCGGTACGACCTCGACTTCGCCCGGGTGCCCTTCTTCGGTCAGCCCGGTGACACCGACGACCGGACCAGCTAGACACGGCGCCCCCGCGCCGGCGAGCCCGTGACACGGCATCTCGGTCGCCCGCCGGCGCGCATGACCCCACCAGCATCACCCGACACAGGAGCGATGACGTGACTGCACGGACCTCTTCCGCACGTTGGCACGGCGACCTCAAGGAGGGCAACGGCACCATGGCGCTGGGCAGCGGCGCCTTCACCGGCGAGTTCACCTTCGCCTCCCGCTTCGAGGAGGGAGCGGGTACCAACCCGGAGGAGCTGCTGGCGGCGGCGCACGCCGGCTGCTTCTCCATGTCGGTGGCGAACCTGCTGGCCCAGGAGGGCACGCCGGCCACCTCCGTCGATACCGAGGCGACCGTCCACCTCGAGCGGGTCGACGGCAAGCCGACCATCACCCGGGTGGTGCTGGCCACGGTGGGGGAGGTCCCCGGGATCGACGAGGAGACCTTCGTGGAGAAGGCTGAGGTCGCCAAGGGTGCCTGCCCGGTGTCCAAGCTGTTCGCCGGCGCGGAGATCGAGCTCGAGGTGACCTTCAAGTCCTGACGTGCTGTGCACGGGTGCCGCGCTGCGTGCCGGCGAGGTCTCTACCGGGGTTCCGCGGTGGCGGGTCCGGACGGCGGCTGTCCACATGCCCGGGCCGTGCCCACCCCCGACGTGCCAGCGAGGCGCTACCATCTCCCGCGTCAGTGGCGCTCCGGGGACTCCCGGGGCGCTTGGTTCACCAGGTTGGCCAGGACGCGCATGAGGCGCGGCGGCCACCGATACACGGAAGATGCACCAGATGCCCAGCGGCACCGTCAAGTGGTTCAACGCGGACAAGGGTTACGGCTTCATCCAGCCGGACGAGGGCGGCGATGACCTCTTCGTCCACTTCTCCGCCATCAACGTTCAGGGGTACAAGACGCTCGAGGACGGCCAGGCCGTCACCTTCGAGGTCACCCAGGGGCAGAAGGGGCCGCAGGCCTCCGACGTCACGCCCGCCTGAGCCCGACACGCTCACGCGGCGCTCGCGTCGCACAGAGCCTTCGAACCCGGACCGTGAGGTCCGGGTTCGTTCTCGTTCCGGTCCCCTTCGCCTGGTCGAGCCTCCACCATCGTGGGCTGCGGATGCGCTACAACCGCATCCTTCCCCGCGCAGGCAGACGACCACCGACGACCGGGAGCCCACGGCGTGGCCGAGCTGATCTTCTTCTACGGCACCATGAACTGCGGGAAGTCCACCCTCGCGCTGCAGATCCATCACAACGCGGTCAGCGCCGGGAAGCGCTGCCTGCTGCTCACCAAGCACGACCGGCAGTCGGGGGCGATCAGTTCGCGCATCGGGCTGGCCCAGCCCGCTGAGGTGGTGACCGATGGACTCGACCTGCGTGCCTTCGTCGGAAGGCGCATCGCCGAGGGCGATCCCATCGACGTCGTGATCTGCGACGAGGTGCAGTTCTACTCCGCCCTCCAGGTCGAACAGCTCGCCCACGTCGTCGACGACCTCGACGTCGAGGTGCAGGCCTTCGGACTGTTGACCGACTTCACGACCACGCTGTTCCCGGGCTCGCAGCGGTTGTTGGAGCTCGCGGACCGCCGCCAGGAGCTGCAGGTCGAGGCCCGCTGCTGGTGCGGTGAGCGCGGGATCCTCAACGCCCGCACCCTCGACGGTCGCATCCAGCGTGAGGGCGAGCAGGTCGTGGTCGGTGACGTCGACACCGCCGAGGTGTCCTACGAGGTCCTGTGCCGGGTGCATCACCGTGCCGGTGTCACACGCGCGCTGTCCGATCGGCCGGCGGAGGTCGTCCACCTCGGCGCGTGATCCGGCCCACACGTGCGTGATCCGGCCCACACGTGCGTGCGCCGGCTGCGGCTCGGTGTGGCCAGCGAACACCCGCGGACGCTCCGGGACCCGACGGAGCGGTGGGGTGGTCACCGCGGTCGCGCACCCGTTAGCGTCCGCCCACCGGCAGCAGCCGGGGGACGGCGTCGAGCTGGGACGGCGATGAGCGCGGTGGTCGAGCCGATCGGGCAGCCGGGTGGGCTGCTCACGCCGGTGGGGTCCTCCGGCAGCACACCGGTACCGGACGGCGTCGGCGACACCGCTCCACTGGCCGACGAAGCCATGGTCGATCTCGGCCTGGACCGCGTGCTCGCACCCGCCATCGCCGACGCCCCATGGCTCGCCGAGGTCTACACCCGCCCCTGCGACGATCCCGTGATCGTCACCTATCGCCAGGCGGTCGCCGCGCAGCTCATCGAGCCTGCCATCGCCGCCCCCTTCGAGCGTTTCCTGGGTGAGCTGCGGCGGCTGCAGCAGCGCCTGGATGCCACCGCACGGGTCCCTGACCCCGTGGCACGGCACACGTGGTTCCTGGCCGCGACGGAGCGCTACCTCGATGCGGTACGTCGGCTCCATGACGCCATCGCCGCACTCGATCTCACCGCGGAGGGCCTGCTCGCGGCTCGGGGTCGCATCGCGGCCCTGGTCGCCAGCGAGGAGCACCGGGCGTTGGCGGTGGAGGCGGCGGCGCTCCGGACCCAGCTCGACGACATCACCTTCACCGTCCGCGTGCAGGGTGGCAGGGTCACCGTCGACCACCTGCAGGACGAACCGGACCTCGCCGCGCAGGTCGCGGCCACCTTCGCTCCCTTCCGCACAGGCCCCGCGACGCCGATCGAGGCCACCGCCACCGAGGCCGGCGGCGACAAGGTCACCGCCCGCATCCTGGCCCTGGTCGCCGGGCAGCATCCCGTGCCCTTCACCCGGCTCGCGGCGCTCTACGAGCGCACGCAACCACTGATCGCCCCGGCGGTCGCCGAGCTCGTGGCCGAGCTCCCCTTCTACCTCGGTGTCCTCCCGCAGCTGCGGCGACTGTCCGACGCCGGACTTCCCCTGACCTACCCCACCCTGGTCGCCCACGACGCCGCGTGCGGTGCGCGGTCCAGCTACGACCTCGCCGTCGGGCTGAGCCTGCTGTCCGAGGGCGGTGAGGTGGTCACCAACGACTGGCATCTCGAACCCCCCGAGCGGATCCTGGTCGTCACCGGCGCCAACCAGGGCGGCAAGACCACCTTCGCCCGGGCGTTCGCGCAGCTCCACCACCTCGCGGCCATCGGCCTGCCCGTGCCCGCCGCCCGCGCCCGGGTCGGTCTGCATGACCGTCTGCGCACGCACTTCGAACACCAGGAGCGGATGACCACGCTACGGGGAAAGCTCCAGGACGAGCTCGAGCGCATGCACGCAGTGCTCGCCGATGCCACCGGCCGCAGCGTGATCGTGCTGAACGAGACCTTCAGCTCCACCACCCTCCAGGATGCCCGGGGTCTGGGCCGGACCTTCCTCGAGCGGCTCACCGCGCTCGGTGCCCGGGTGGTGTACGTCACCTTCGTCGACGAGCTGGCGACCACCGGCGCGGCGGTCGTCAGCATGGTCGCCGGGGTCGCCGAGGACGACCCCACCCGTCGCACCTTCCGGATCGTGCGACGCCCGCCTGACGGTCTGGCACACGCGCTCGCGCTGGCGGAGCGTTACGGGTTGAGCGAGGCAGCGCTGCGCGAACGGTTCTCATCGTGAAGGTCCGCCTGCTGGACCCCACCGACGCGCTCGATCTCGATCTCGATGGCGGCGGCGAGTTGTCCCGCCACCAGCGTGATCTGGTCGACGATCTCGGCCTCGACCTGCTGTTCGACGCGATGGCCGACGGCGACGACCGTGTGCGCCGTGTCTGTACCCGGTTGCTGCTCGACGGCCTCGGTGAGGTCGAGGTCGTGCTCCGCCGCCAGGAGGTGGTCGCCGACGCCCTCGCCCACCCGGCGGCGGTGGCCGCGATGTACGAGGCCATCGTCTCGGGACTGGAGGCCGCGCGTCGGTCCTCCGCAGGGCTGTACCGGGAGTCACCGGAGCCGGTGGTGCGCCGCTCCGTGGAGCGGCTGCGCGTCCATCTCGACGTGCTGCGGCATCTGCGTGGCCAGGCGCGCCAGCTGCAGGGGTCGGTGCGTTCGGCGCCCTGGCAGGAGCTCGTCGAGCAGCTGCTGCACCGGGTCGACGACGACACCGACGCCGCTATGGAGGGCCTGCTGGAGGAGCTGACCTTCCCTCGGGGCATGCTGCTCAGCGCGCGCATCGGTCGCGGCGCGATCGGTGTGGACCACGTGCTGCGACGTCCCCGCTCCCAGGGGTGGTTGGCGCGTTCCGTGGACCGCAGCGGCGACAGCTTCGAGCTCGCCGACCGTGATGACGAGGCCGTGATCGCGCTGGGCGCCTGGCGCGAGCGGGCGCTGGCACCCGTGGCCACGGAGCTGTCCGCAGCGGCTGACGCCGTCGAGGCCTTCCTGCGACAGCTGCGTGATGAGCTGGCCTTCCTCCTCGGAGCGATCCGGCTCGAGCGGCGGCTGGCCGGTGCAGGGCTGGACACCTGCCTCCCACAGGTCGTGGTCGCACCGGAAGCCTCGGCACCGCCGAGGTGGCGGGGGAGCGGGCTGTACGACCCCGCGCTGGCGCTGCGCATCGGCACTGCCGTCGTGCCCGGTGACCTCGATGCCGACGGCGCGGCGTTGGTGGTGGTCACCGGCGCGAACCAGGGGGGCAAGTCCACGCTGCTGCGTGCGATCGGTACGGCACAGCTCCTCGCCCAGGCCGGGCTGTTCGTCCCCGCCCGGGAGCTGCGACTGGAGCTGCGGCCATGGGTGTACGTGCACTTCGGGCGTGAGGAGGACCGGCGCCTGCGGCGTGGGCGGCTCGAGGAGGAGCTCGAACGCATGCGGCGGATCACCGAACGCATCCGGCCCGGGGACCTGCTGCTGGCCAACGAGTCCTTCGCCTCCACCAACGAGGCCGAGGGCTCCGCCCTGGCACACGGGGTGTTCACCGCCCTCGCCGACGCCGGGGTCCGCGTGGTGGCCGTGACGCACCTCTACGAGCTCGCGCAGGGGCTGGAGGAGGCCGGTCGCCAGGACACGCTGTTCCTGCGCGCGCAGCGTCGGGAGGACGGGACCCGGCCCTTCGTGATCGCACCGGGTTCCCCGGAGCCGACCAGCTTCGGGCGCGACCTCTACCGCGAGATCTTCGGGGAGGCACCACGCGGCCCGTAGACCGCGCGTGTCGACCCTCCCCTGGGGTCCGCGCCCGCGCCGGTGCGCAGCTGGTCGACGGGCCGACGCCACGGGCCGGCGTCACGCCGTACCGTGCTCCCATGAGCAGCCATCCCCACGCCCCCGCCAGCTCGCCCGCGCGCACGCTCGCTCGCGTGCTGCTCGCGGCCTTCCTGCTGTTCGCCGGTGTCGGCCACTTCGTCGCATCCGAGGAGTTCCTCGCCCAGGTGCCACCCTGGATGCCGGCGCGCCTGCTGGTCGTCTACGTCTCCGGTGTCGTGGAGCTCGCGTTGGGGGCGGCGCTGCTGGCACCCGCGCGGTGGCGTCCCCTGGCGGGCGGCATCGTCGCGGCGTTCTTCGTCCTGGTCTTCCCCGGCAACATCTCGCAGGCGGTGACGGGCACGACGGCCTTCGGGCTGGACAGCGACACCGCCCGGTGGGCGCGCCTGGCCTTCCAGCCGGTGCTGGTCCTGTGGGCGTTGTGGTCGACGGGGGCGTGGTCCGCCTGGACCCGGTGGCGCCGGCAGCGCTCGACCGGCGACGGCAGCTGACGGCGTCCCGGAAGGGGTCCTGCCCCACTGCCGGAGCGTTGCGGCTCGCAGTGCGGT
>JAWLFQ010000042.1:2919-7199 GCA_041685505.1 Nitriliruptoraceae bacterium | reverse complement strand
ACACGGTCGAGATCCAGCTCCGGCTCACGTACCGCCTGGAGGAGATCGAGCTCCGCACCGGCGAGCGCGGTCGGTCGGAACCCGCGCAGCTGCGAGGGTCGTGCCAGCAGGTAGCCCTGCAGCAGGGTGGCGCCGGCGGCGACGGCCTGGTCACGCTCGGCGGCGGTCTCGACCTTCTCGGCCAGGACGGTGTGACCGGCACCGGCCAGGTCACGGATCAGCTGGCGCACCTGCGAGCCAGGTGCCGCGCGGAGGTCCACCTTGCACACGTCGACGAGTGCGGCGAGCGCCAGCCGGGGATCGCCAGGCACCAGGTCGTCCAGTGCCAGCCGGAACCCCGCCGAGCGATGCTGCTCGAGGACCGGCCGGAGGCGGGCGGCCTCGGTGACGTCCTCGAGCACCTCCAGGACGATGCCGTCGGACGGCATGTCCAGCAACGTCCCCTCCTCGAGCAGTTCCTGGGGCACGTTGAGGTAGACCTCCCCCTCGTCGCGCAGATCCCGGCCGAGCTCCAGCAACCCGTCGGCGACGATGCGTGCCGTCGCACGCACGCCGTCGGATGGGGTCGTCGGCGCCTGCCGGTACAGCAGCTCGTAGCCGACGACCTCGAGGGCCGGGGTCATGACCGGCTGACGCGCGATCAGTACCTCACAACTACCCCTGCCCATGCACCCCCCGATGCGTTCACGGCCGCGTCCCGGTCGGGGGGCCCTCCTTCCCATCGGCAGGTACGCGCGGACCTTCAGCTTCCGCGCGCGGAGGCCGGACGGCGGTCGCGTCCGACGCGGCTCGTGTGCGCTCAGGCGTCGTCGTCGGTGTTCTCGACGACCGCGACCTCGCTGGCCAGGGCGAAGAAGGTCGGCGCCCACAGCCCGACGAAGATGCCGAAACGTTCCGCGTGTGCGGCGTCGCCGGAGCTCTTGGCCTTCCGCCACGTGCCGATGCTGGCGAAGATCGATGCGAAGCCGAGGATCTGGAGGACGTCGCTGGTGATGCCGAGATCGTGCATGCGCTTGACGAGCATGAGGTTGCTCCCGTGGTTGTGGACGGTGTATGGCCGGGTTCGGAAGCAGCACGCCCCTGGACCGTGACACCTGTCCACCGCCGCCTACCGCGACGGTCACGACAGCGCCACCGCAGCGGACCCCACCCGATGGCCGGGCGCGCGTCAGGTGGCAGGCAACCGCGCGTCGTCACCGTCGCCGGCCAACTCGGCCATGGCCGTGCGGAACGTCACCTGCGCACGTTCGGCTTCCTCGACCGCACCGGCACGGTGCAGCGCGGTGACGAGGAGACGGTGGGCGTCCTCATCGAAGCGGTCGATCTCCAGCAGCCGGGAGGCGATCGCGACCGCCCGGTCGGGCTGGCCGAGCTGCAGCAGCCGATCGGCCTCACGGCGGGCGCTGGGGACGAAGCGCGCCTGTGCCGTCGCGCGCATCCCGTCGCTCCAGGCCTCGTAGCGGTCCTCGGGGAGGAAGTCGCCCCGGTAGGCGGCGACCACGGCTGCATCGTCCGGGGCGCGCAGCAGCGCCTCCAGATCGGTGTCGACCTCGGTGAGGTCGAGGCGCACGCTCTCGCGGTCCGCGATCACGCCCCCGCGCAGGACGCGGCGGACCCCGGAGAGCTGGACCGACAGCCGGGCGCCCAACCGTGTCCGGTCGGCGGCATCGGGCCACAGCATGTCGAACAGCTCGTCACGGGTGACCGGCCACCCGCGGGCGGCCACCAACCGCTTGCACAGCTGCCGGGCACGCCGCGAGCCCCATGCGGACACGGGCACCTCCTGGCCATCCACCTCGACGGCGAAGCGGCCGAGGGTGGAGATCCTCACGGTCGGTCGACGACCGGCACCGACCGGCCGCGAACGCACCGACCCGGTGACGAAGCGCTCCACCTCGTCCATCCACCCGTCGACATCCCCGGAGTACAGGAAGTGGTCCTGGCCGGGCTGCTCGAACAGTCGGGCGTTGGGCAGCAGGGCAGCCAGCTCACGTCCACGCGCGACGGGGATCACGCGATCCTCGGTGCGGTGGATGACCAGGGTGGGGTGGTGGACGAACGGCAGCAGCTCTCGCACGTCCGCTGCCATGGACAGCTCCAGCAGTTCGAGCAGGGAGTCCTGGCTGGCGGCGTAGCGCTCGTAGCGCTGGTGCCAGGCGCGGAAGCCGGGGTCCTCCGCCGACAGCGTGGGTGCCATCCCGGGGGCCACGTTCGAATCCTCGGTGCCCCAGCGCGCGGCGTAGACGGGCAGCGTGGCGCGGTAGGCCTCGCGGTCCGCCGCGCTCTGGTCCGGCGGGAGCAGGGTGGCGCCGGTGCCGGCCAGGACGAGGCTGTCGACGCGGTCCGGGTAGGTGGCCGCGAACAGCAGCGCCATCGGTCCACCCTCGGAGTTGCCGAACAGGTGGGCGTGCTCGATGCCCGCGTGGTCCATGATCGCGCGGAGATCATCGACCCGCTCGTCGAGGTCGGCGATCCGCCCGTTGCGGTCCGAGCAGCCCGTCCCGCGCTTGTCGAAGTGCAGGTAGCGGCAGAAGGAGGCGAAGCGTGCCAGCATCGCCCGGACCGCCGGCTGCTCCCAGGACAGGTCGATGTTCTGGGCCGTCGGCGGGATCGCGACCACGGTGTGCGCGCCCGCGCCGAACACCTGGTAGGCCAGCCGTGCACCGCGGGCCGGGGCGAACCTCGTCGGCGGCGGCACCTGGAGCGACATGGCGGTGACCTCCGGTTGCCGGGCGCTGGAACCATACACCCGGTCGTCGCGGGGACGACCGGATGCCGGTCCCGCACCCGGGCGCCGGCCGCCCTGGTCACCACGATGCCGTGCTCCCAACCGCTGCCCCGTAGGAGCGGGGGCGTGGAGCCGTCAGGTGATCGAGGCGTCGTAGATGCTCTGGATGGCCTCGTCGAGGGTGCGGTCGAACTCGTCGTCGCTCTGCTGGTGGGCGAGTTCGCCGATGAGTGCGCGCGAGAAGGAGGCGATCAGGCCGGGGTTGCGGGCGAGGCGCTCGTTCGCCTCCTCGCGGCTGTAGCCCCCGGACAGGGCGACCACCCGCAGCACCTTCGGGTGCTCGATCAAGGGCGTGTAGAACCCGTCCTCGGAGGGGATGGTGAGCTTGAGCATCACCGGCTCCGGCATGGTGTCCACGGCAGCGGTGAGCTCGTCACGCAGCAGCTGCTCGGCCTGCGCCTTGTCGGGCGCGTGGATGTCGACCTCGGGCTCGAGGATGGGCACCAACCCGGCGTCGAGGATCCGCCGACCCACCTCGGCCTGCTGATCGACGATCGCCGCGACGCCGTCGGCGTCGGCGGACTGGACGACCGAGCGCATCTTGGTGCCGAAGACCTCGTGCTGGCGGGCACGGGCGAGCAGGGCATCGAGGTCGGGCATGGGCTTCATCAGCTGGACGCCGTCAGCGAGGTCCGCCAGACCCTTGTCCACCTTGACGAAGGGCACGATGCCCTTGGTCTCCCACAGGTAACGGGAGCTGGGGACCCCCTCGATGTCACGATCCATCGTTCCTTCGAACAGGATGGCGCCGAGGATGCGGTCGCCGGTGAAGGACGGGGAGGTGATGATGCGCGTCCGCATGGCGTGGACGAGGTCGAACATCTCCTCCTCGGTCGCGTAGGCGTCCTCCTCGATCCCGTAGGCGGCGAGGGCCTTCGGTGTGGAGCCACCGGACTGGTCGAGCGCGGCGAGGAACCCCTGCCCCTCGCGGATCTTGGTCAGCATGTCGGTGTGCATCACGAGCCTTCCTTGGAGCGTGCGGCGCGGCGCTCACGCCTGCGTCGATGATGCCAGACGCACCCGGGTGGCGATAGTTCCGAGAATCGCTCCGATGTCGCGCCCGCGCTGCCACCGCTGCCGGGTCACTGCCCGGGGTGCGTCGCCTGTGACAGGCAGCTCGGGGCCAGGCCGTTGCGGTGGAACACCAGCTCGCTGACGACCTGGCCGTCGCGCAGGTGCTCGGTCACCAGTCGCTCGACGTTGTCCCGCCGCAGGCCCGCGTACCAGGTGCCTTCCGGGTAGACGACGGCGATGGTGCCCTTGGTGCAGATCTTGAGGCAGTCCACCTTCGCGACCGACACCGAGCTGTTGAGGTCGTGGGCGGCGATGGTCTTGCGCAGCGCCTTGGCGACGCCCGAGCCACCGCAGTCGTCGTCGGTGCAGACGAGCACGTGACGTTCCATGGTGTCGATGCGCGCCTTGCGTGCGCGCTTCTGGAGTTTCTCGCTCATGGCGGCTCCCTCCACGTCGGGCCCCAGCGTATCGAGTCACG
>JAWLFQ010000042.1:0-2819 GCA_041685505.1 Nitriliruptoraceae bacterium | reverse complement strand
GACGTTCCATGGTGTCGATGCGCGCCTTGCGTGCGCGCTTCTGGAGTTTCTCGCTCATGGCGGCTCCCTCCACGTCGGGCCCCAGCGTATCGAGTCACGGGCGATGGTAAGGCTGCCCTAACAGACCTTCCGTCGGGCCTGGGCCGCGCGTGGTCGCCTACCGTGTCGGGGATGCGCACAGTCGTCGACGCTCCCGCTGCCGGCATCGCCCATGGACCGGGCGATGGTCGCCGGTCGGGCAGCGGCAGGCCGACTGCGGTGTCGTGCGCGGCGTCCGACCCCTCGCGTTCGAGGGGTCCGCTGGCGCGAGGTGGCCGATGACGGGCCCCTCGCAGCCCGGTGGTCGAGGCTCGCGCCGACGTGCCCTCGTGTTCTCGGGGGTGACGATCGTGGCCGCCTACGCCGTCGGGCTGGCGATCGTCGGGATCGAAGGCTCCCTCGAGGCCCTCGTCAGGCTGTCGCCGTGGCACCTCTTCGGCGCCTTCGCCCTGCAGGTCACGGTCGTCCTGCTGTGGTCCAAGGTGTATCGGATCAGTGCCGGGATCCTCGGGACCCGCGTGGGTGTGAAGGCCGGTCTGCAGGTCTCGATGCCGGCCTTCACGCTCAGCCACACCCTGCCCGCCGGCGGCTGGGCCGGCAACGCCTTGGCGGCTCGCCGCCTGTCCTCCTTCGGGATGGGCGGACCGGTGGCGTTGGCGGCCGTGGCGCTGACCAGCACGATCTCGCTGTTGGCGATCGCCGCCCTGGGTGGGATCGGGATCGTGATGGCCTTCCTCGCGGGTGACCTGCCGCCCCTGGCGGTGCTGATCGTGGTGCCCACCTTCGTCGTGCTGGCGATGGTCGTCGTCGCGATCGTGGCCGTGCTGCGATCGCCGCGTGCGGGCGACCGGGTCGTCAGGGCGGTCGGACGGCTGGGGCCTCGGCTGCGGGCGAGCGTGGACGGGTGGCAGGACTCCCTGCGCTATGTCACCGAGGACCCGCCCTCGCCACGGCAACTCGCGACCATCGCGGGATGGGCCCTGTTGAAGTGGGGTGCCGACATCGGGTCCCTGGCCCTGGTGTTCCTCGCGGTCGGGACCACGCCCCGCCTGACGGCGTTGTTGGTCGGTTTCGGGGTCACGCAGGTGGCCACTGCGGTGCCGGTGACGCCGGGTGGAGCCGGGTTCGTGGAGGGTGGGATGGTCGGCGCCTTCGTCGCCCTGGGCTCTCCCGCCACCACAGCGACCACCGTGGTGATCGTCTACCGGGTGCTCGGGACCTGGCTCCCCGCGATCGCGGGGGCACCGCTGCTGCTGCGTGCGCCGTCGCCGCAGAGCGCCGAAGGCGGCTGACGCCGACCGTCGCGGCTCACCTGGGTGCGGGTCCCCGATCATGGGCGAGCGCTCGCCGGAGCGCCGCGACCTGGTGGTCGCCGATGCGCTCGGCCAGCTCGCGCTCGAGCTGCGGCAGGATCCGTCCGGCATCTCCAGCCAGGGCACGGCCGGAGTCGGTGAGGTGGACGCGCTGTGCTCTGCGGTCCCGCTCGTCGGGGTGCCGCTCGATCAACCCGTCTCCCTGGAGGCTGTCGAGCAGCCGGTGGACCGCTTGTCGGGACACGTCCAGCTCGCGGGCGAGGTCGCTGATCAGGATGGGGCCGCGTGCGAGTGCCAGGAAGACCCGTGAGCGGGTCGGGGACAGGTCGGGCCAACCCCGCTGCGCGAGCCGGGTGCGCAGGGCCGTGTCGAACCAGGTGCTGGCGGCGAGGAGTTCCGCGGCCAGTCGCCCGGGGGGCAGGGGCTCGGGCTGGGGGTGCGGCATGGCGTTCTCGCGGGTGGGTGGCTCCGGGCGGAAAGAACCGTCAACAACATTGACAGTATGTGCGAGGGCACATAGCGTCAACGGGGTTGACGAACCGTCGTCGGCGATGGAGGTCGCAGATGCAGATCGCGGTGCTCGGGGCGACGGGCCGGACCGGCGTGCTGCTGGTGGGGGGCGCGCTGCAGCGTGGCCATCAGGTCCGGGCACTTGCCCGTCAACGTGAGAAGGCGCAAGCCCTTCTGCCCCTGGCCCACGAGCGCCTGGAGGTCGTCGAGGGTGACGCGGTCGAGCGGGATGCCGTCGAGCGCCTGGTCACCGGGGTCGATGCGGTCGTGGACGTCACCGGACCGGTCAAGGGTGGCCCCAAGGACCTGCGGCGCCGGGTGACCGCCTCGCTGCTCCCCGCGATGCAGCAGCAGGAGGCGCGCCGGCTGTTGTTGCTCACGGGCGCCGGTGTGCGCGTCGACGGGGATCGCCCCACGGTCGTCGACCGAGCCATCCGCGGGGTCCTGCAACTGTTGCAGCCGGCGATCCTGGAGGATGGGCAGGCCGCCGTCGCCGCCGTGACCGCAGCCCCGCTGGACTGGACCGTGGTCCGGGTCCCGCGGCTGACCGATGGCGCGCTCCGCAGCCGGCTGCGGGTTGCCCCCTACCTCGGCGGGGACACGGGGACGACGCTCGGCCGAGCGGATTGCAGCGCGTTCCTGCTCGACGCGCTCGAGCGGACCGCCTGGCTGCGCGCAGCCCCCGTCGTCAGTTGGTGACCACAGCCCACCACCTGCCCCACACCCGAGACCGGAGCGCCGATGCTTGCGGCCCGTGCCCTGGTGACCGGTGCGACGGGCAACGTCGGCACTTCCGTGGTCACGCAGTTGCTCGCACGAGGCGTTCGGGTGCGGGTCGGTGTGCGCGACCCTGCGGCCTGGCCCGCAGCGGGTGCGGCGGTGGAGCGGGTCGCGCTCGACCTCACCGAACCGGGGACCTTCCCGTCGGCGCTCGAGGGCGTGGACCGGGTCTTCCTG
>JAWLFQ010000124.1:0-5114 GCA_041685505.1 Nitriliruptoraceae bacterium | reverse complement strand
GACTCGATCAGGGCGATGGGGCCGTGCTTCATCTCGCCGGCGGGGAAGGCCTCGGCGTGGAGGTAGCTGATCTCCTTCAGCTTCAACGCCCCCTCCATGGCGATGGGCAGCCCCGCGTGGCGGCCGATGAACATCGTGTAGTGGACGTCCTTGTACCGCTCGGCCAGCTCCGCGACGGCCCCGTCCAGGTCCAGCGCCTGCTGCATGGCCTCCGGCACGCGGCCGAGCCGATCGAGGATGTCACCGACCTCGGAGGGGAAGATGCGCCCGCGTGCCTGCCCGAGGTAGAGCCCGAGCAGCAGGCAGCCCACGATCTGGGTCGTGAACGCCTTCGTCGACGCCACCGCCACCTCGGGCCCGGCGTGGGTGTAGAGCACCCCGTCAGCCTCGCGCGCCAGGGTCGAACCCACCACGTTGGACAGCGCGATCACCGGCGCCCGCTGGTCACGGGCGTGGGAGGCCGCGGCGATGGTGTCGATGGTCTCGCCCGACTGCGAGATGGCGATCACCAGGGTGTGCGGGTCCACGATCGGATCGCGGTAGCGGAACTCGCTGGCCACCTCGACGTCCACGGGGATACCGGCCCAGTGCTCGATGGCGAGCTTGCCCACCATGCCCGCGTGCAGCGAGGTCCCGCAGGCCAGGATGAACACCTTGTCGATGCGCGCGAACTCCCCCTCGTCGCTGCGCAGCTCATCGAGCTGGAGCCGCGGTGGCAGGCCCGGCGCCGGGGCGTTGAGCCGGTCGAGCAGGGTGTCGGCCACGGCCTGGGGCTGCTCGTGGATCTCCTTCAGCATGAAGTGCTCGTAGCCCTGCTTCTCCGCCGCCGCGAGGTCCCAGTCCACCGAGTAGCGGTGGGGCTCCACCTCGGCGCCGGTGATGTCGACCACCTCGATGCTGCCGGGCGTGATGCGGGCGAGCTGGCCGTCGAGCAGGGCCGCGACGTCGCTGGTGTGCTCGATCAGGGCGGCGACGTCGGAGGCGCAGTAGCCCACCCCGTCGGCGTGCGCGATGATCAGGGGCGCTTCGTGCTTGGCGACCACCAGGGTGTCGGGGTCGTCGATGGCCATCACGCACAGCGCGTAGGCACCCTCCAAGCGCGCCACGACGGCGCGGACGACCGCCAGCAGGTCGGGGGCGTCGGTGCCGTCGCCACCGGCGGTCCCCTGGCCCGCCGCGTCGAGCTCCCGCGCGATCAGGTGCGCGACCACCTCGGTGTCGGTGTCGGAGGCGAACCGGACGTCGCCGAGCTCGGCGCGCAGCTCCTGGTAGTTCTCGATGATGCCGTTGTGCACCACCGCGACCCGCCCACTGGCGTCGAGGTGGGGGTGGGCGTTGCGATCGGTCGGCGCACCGTGGGTGGCCCAGCGGGTGTGCCCGAGCGCCGTGGCACCGTCGAGGGACTGGCCCTCGAGCGCGGCGGCGAGGTTGTCGAGCTTGCCCGCGCGCTTGACCACCCGCAGATCACGCGGGCCGCCGGCGACGATGCCCGCGGAGTCGTAGCCCCGGTACTCGAGGCGGCGCAGCCCCGCCAGCACACCGGTGACGGCGTCGTCCCGGCCGGTGATCCCGATGATGCCGCACATGGCGAGCTCCTCCGCAGGTGTGCGGTCGCCCCGTCGCGTCCCGCGACGACGCCGGCGCGGTCCAGGGACCGCGGTTGGTCGCGAGGCTAGCGACGCACCCCCGCACGGCCCGGTCGCTGCCGTGCCCGGCCGGCCCCTGGTCACCGCCCGGACGTGTGCATGTCGTTGTATACCGGTGGACCCCGTGCCACACCGCACGGGCCGCGGCTACCGTCATCCGACGGAACGAGAGGCCGACGCGTGATGATCCGTGGTCGGCTGCGGGACACGCTGGTGGTCGTCGCCGTGGCCATGGTGCTGGGCAGCCCGTGGACCTCCGGCGGGGTGGGCAACGCCGGGGACCACCTGGCCGTGCGCGCCTCGACCGGCGGCCCGATACCGGTGGTCCGCGACGACCAGCGCGTCTGGCACGTCGTCCGCTTCGAGCCGGGCGGCGAGGTGGAGCTCGGGCTGACCATCGCCCAGCGGGGCCTGCTGCCCGTGCGGGTCTTCGATGCCCGCGTGACCCGGCTCGGCCTGCCCGAGACGTGCGGTCTGGTCATCGACGAGGTGGAGCTGGCACGGGGAGGGGAGCGGGTCGCGCTGGGCGCCGGCGGCGACCCCGCCACGCTCGCGCGGGGCGAGGTGGCCGAGCTGCGGTTGGTCGGTCGCTTCACCGGCGAGCGGGACTGCCTGCCGCGGGCGATGCCGGTGTCGCGCGGGGCCGCCTACCTCGACATCACCGTGGCGGGGATGCCGCGCCAGCAGCGCATCCCGCTGCCGGAGGTGCTGACCTGGTCGACGGATCCCGACGCCAGCGCGGCGCGCCTCGCCCGTTCCCCCACGGCGCCGCGGGTGGGCACGGCGGCCTGAGGCGTGCGCCCGCGCGTGCACGAGCGCGGGCGGCGCCTCCGCGGGCGCGCGCTCAGCTGGTCGCGAAGGTCTCCAGGATCGCCCACAGGTTCTCGGCCAGACGCTGGGGCGGGACCCGGTACCACGCGCCACCGAGGATGAGGTGGTCGACGTGGGCGTCGTAGACCGCGAGCTTGTCCTTGACCTCGTCGGGGGTGCCGGCGACCGCGTACCGCTCCACGGCCTCGTCGGGCACCGCGGCCACCAGCGCGTCGAGGTCCTGGCGGGTGTCCTTCCACACCGCCCGCAGCTGGTCGGTGAGTTCACCGTCGCCGTAGGAGTCGAACACCGGCCGGTAGTTGGGCGTGGTGCCGTAGAAGGCGATCTGCTGCTTGGCCTCCCGGATCGCAACCTCGCGGTCCTCGGCGATGCACAGGATCACCCCCTGGTTGACGGTGAACTGCGCACGGCTGCGGCCCGCAGCCGCCAGGGCCTCGTCGATGCGGGGCAGGACGTCGTCGGTGAGGTAGCGCGGCGAGGTGAAGGGATGGCCGAGGATCCCGTCGGCATGGGTCGCGGCGGCAGCGGTCATCAGCGGCCCGACAGCGGCGACGTTGACCCGCGGCAGCGCGCGGTCGTGGGACCGGCCCCTGCCGGTCAGCCCCGGACGCAGCACGCGGTAGATCTCGCCATCGAAGGTGGTGTCCTGCCCGCGCTCGATCTCCCACACCGTGCGCATGGCCTGGACGTACTCCGCCATCCGCGTGGCCGGCCGGTCGAAGGCCGAGGAGAACCGCTCCTCGATGATGCGCTTGACCTGGCTGCCGAGACCGACGATGAAGCGGTCACCGGAGAGCTCGTTCAGATCCCAGGCCTGCATCGCGGTGATCGTCGGTGACCGCGGGAAGGCCAGCGTGATGTTGGTGCCGACGTCGATCCGCTCGGTGGCCTGCAGCACCACCGAGGCCTGCACGATCGACTCGTGGTCGGTCTCGGCGACCCAGGCCGCGTCGAACCCCTTGGCCTCGACCTGTTCCGCCAGGGCGCCGAGGAAGGCGTAAGGCCCCCCGAGCACCACTCCATGCGTCGCCATGCTGTCTCCCGGGATCGCTGACACCGTCCCACTGCGGACAGCGGGCAACCTAGCGGGCAACCCCAGCCCGGCCCGCCTTCACCGGACCGACGGCCCGCCTTCAGCTGTGGACGGTCACAGCGTCAGGTGGTCCCGCACCGCCGCGGCGATCGTGTCGACGGCGAGGTGCGCGTCGGCCGGTGTCTCCGCCTCGGCCATGACCCGGATCAGCGGCTCGGTCCCCGACGGACGCAGCAGGACGCGGCCACGCCCGTCGAGGCGCGCCTGCTCGCCGCGCACCACGTCCCACACCGCCGCGGCGTCGGGCAGCCGCTCGCGCGCCACGCCGGTGACGTTGACCAGCACCTGCGGCAGTCGGTCCATCACCGTCGCGAGCTCCTTGAGGGAGGCACCCGTGGAGCGGACCACCGACAACAGCCGGACCGCGGACAGGATCCCGTCCCCGGTGGTGGCATGGTCGAGGTCGATGAGGTGCCCCGACTGCTCGCCGCCGAGGTTGCACCCGCGCTCGCGCATCGCCTCGAGCACGTAACGGTCGCCGACCTTGGTCTCCACCACCTCGATGCCGAGCTCCTCCATGGCGCGCTTGAAGCCGAGGTTGGTCATCACCGTGGTCACCACGGTGCCGTGCTTGAGCGTGCCCTGGTGGTGCATCTGGCGGGCGAGGATCGCCAGGATGACGTCCCCGTCCACCTCGGCGCCCTCGTGGGTGGCGGCGATCAGGCGGTCGGCGTCACCGTCGTGGCTGATCCCCGCATCCGCGCCGTGCTCGACCACCGCAGCGGCGATCACCTCGGGGTGCGTGGAGCCCGCCTGGTCGTTGATGTTGGCACCGTCGGGCCGGCAGTTGATGGTGATGACGTCCGCGCCGAGGTGGCGGTAGACCTGGGGGGCGACGTTGGAGGCGGCGCCGTTGGCACCGTCCACCACGATCCTCAGACCCGTCAGATCCACCTCGGCGGTGCTGGCGAGGTGTTCGATGTAGCGGGCGATGGCCGCGGGGTCAGACAGGCGCCGGCCGATGTCGGTCCCGGTCGGCCGGTGCGCGCTCCCGGCGGCGAAGATCGCCTCGAGCTCGGCCTCCTCGTCGTCGGTGAGCTTGTAGCCGTCGGCACCGAAGAACTTGATGCCGTTGTCGCCGACGGGGTTGTGGGACGCGGAGATCATCGCCCCGGCCGCGGCGGTCGAGCGTGCCGTCAGATGGGCGACACCGGGGGTGGGCAGCACGCCGACGGACAGCGCGTCACCGCCGGCGGAGGTGACGCCCGCCACCAGGGCGGCCTCGAGCATCTCCCCGGACCAGCGCGGATCACGGCCGATCACCACGGTCGGGCGCCGCTCGCCCTCGGTGTGCAACAGGGTGACCAGGGCGCGGCCGAGCCCCACCGCCAGCTCGGGGGTGAGGTCCGCGTTGGCCCGGCCTCGCGTGCCGTCGGTACCGAAGATGGCGCCCATGGTCGTCGTCGCTTTCGATCGCTGAGCCGCGCGGCTGCCTGACGACGGATGCTAGAGGCCTCGGGCCGGGCGCAGCGGCTCGGGGCCGGCCACCTGGACAGCGGCAGCCGCGGTGGCGGGTGGACGCGACCCGGCCAACCCCGGCCCCC
>JAWLFQ010000123.1:0-5149 GCA_041685505.1 Nitriliruptoraceae bacterium | reverse complement strand
CAGCTGACCATGCGCACCTTCCACACCGGTGGTGTGGCCTCCGCGGACGACATCACCCAGGGTCTGCCCCGTGTGGTGGAGCTGTTCGAGGCCCGCAGCCCCCGGGGGAAGGCCGAGATCGCCCAGATCGCCGGTCGGGTCGAGATCGAGGACCACGACGGTGGCGGGCGCACCCTGCGCATCCACGGTGCCCGCGACCAGGTCGACGAGCACGAACTGCCCCGTGGTGCCCGGCTGTTCCGGGCCGACGACGGTTCCATCGACATCGGTGACGGTGTCACCGTCGAGGTGGGCCAGCAGCTGACGGTGGGTGCCATCGACCCCCACGAGCTCCTCGAGGTGCTCGGGGTCCGCACGGCCCAGCTGCACCTGGTCCAGGAGGTCCAGGACGTCTACCGCTCCCAGGGTGTGCCGATCCACGACAAGCACGTCGAGCTGATCGTGCGGCAGATGTTCCGCCGGGTCAACGTCGTGGACGCCGGCGACACGGTGTTCCTGCCCGGCGACACGATCGACCGGGTCCGCTTCAACCGGGAGAACGACCGCGTGCTGGCCGAGGGCGGCCAGCCGGCGGCGGCCCGGCCGCTGCTGATGGGCATCACCAAGGCCTCGCTGGCCACGGACTCGTGGCTGTCGGCCGCCTCCTTCCAGGAGACCACCCGGGTGCTCACCGAGGCGGCGCTGGGGTCAGCCTCCGACCCCCTGGTGGGCCTGAAGGAGAACGTGATCATCGGCAAGCTGATCCCCGCGGGCACCGGCATCGAGCGCTACCGCGCGGTGTCGGTCGGGCACACCGAGATGCCGGAACAGGCGCTGCCGGCGGACATCGCGGAGTTCCTGGCCTCCACGGAGTCCTACGAGGGCGACGGGTCCTGGGGCTTCGATGGCGGGTGGGGGTTCGACGACTTCCCCGGCGACGCCGGACAGCAGTAGCCCCGGGTGCAGGGTTCGCCGTGCCGGCGTGACCGGCACGTCCCACGCGACAAGGCGCAGGCCCCGCCTCACGGCGGGGCCTGCGCCTTGCGGTGCTGGTGACCGCGCGTCGGGATGGAGGTCGCGTCGGGTGCCCCCGATCAGCGACGACCAGCCCCCGCGCTCGTCACAGGTCCTCGTCCTCGAGGAGGTCGTCCTCAGGCAGTTCCTCCTCGACGCCTTCGGGGTCCTCCACCTCGCACGCCGCGGCACCGAGCGCGAGGGCAGCGGCGCCACCGAGCAGCGTCATCTTCATGGACAGTGTGCGCTTCATCGGGTCAACTCCTCATGCAGTGCGGTTGGAACCGGTCGGGTCTCTCGAACTCGAAGTGTTGCGAGCTGCGCGCGCAGCCTGCCAGCCTTCCACGGTGGGCTGTACCTGTCCGGCAGGCCCGTTCCGCGGTCGGTCGACCACTGGCCGAACGGGCACCCCGCGGCATCGGCCGCCGGTCGCCAGGTGCACACCGGGGCACGTGCGGACCGTGCGGTTGACACCCCTCACTGTCGCTCGGTACCGTTCGCATCCACGCCGCGGCCCGGTGGGTCGCGGTGTGTCACGTCCGGGCGCTCACGCGACGGGCCCTGCGCCACCTCGGTGGAAGCGGCTCCCCCGGACCCCGTCATCTGGAGCGGAACGCCCGGCCCCGTGGGTCGAACCTTCCGTCCCGGCCGAGCCCACCCGGCCCGACCGGCCCCGCCATCGCCGCCACATCCTCCGGGATGCGGTCCGCGGCGGCCGATCCGGGTGGTGACCGACGACCGACACCGACCACACGACCGACCGCGAGCCATCCGCTCGCGCGCGGTCGTCGCCGACCACGCGACGACGCGCCGACAGACGGAGAACGCCACGCATGCCCACCATCCAGCAGCTGGTGCGCAAGGGTCGCCAGGACAAGGCGAAGAAGAACAAGACCCTCGCGCTCAAGGGATCACCTCAGCGTCGTGGGGTCTGTACGCGCGTGTACACCACCACCCCGAAGAAGCCGAACTCGGCCCTGCGCAAGGTCTGCCGTGTCCGTCTGACCTCCGGGATCGAGGTCACCGCCTACATCCCCGGTGAGGGACACAACCTCCAGGAGCACTCCATCGTGCTGGTGCGCGGTGGACGTGTGAAGGACCTACCGGGTGTCCGTTACAAGGTCATCCGCGGTGCGCTCGATGCCGCGCCCGTCCGTGACCGCAAGCAGTCGCGGTCCCGCTACGGCGTGAAGAAGGAGGGCTGACATGCCTCGCAAGGGTTCCCCCGGCCATCGCCGCACCCCCGCCGACGCCAAGTACGGCTCCACCCTGGTCACGCAGCTGACCAACCGCGTCATGGTGGACGGCAAGCGCGCCACGGCGGAGCGCATCGTCTACGACGCGCTTGCCAACATCGGCTCGCGCACCCAGGGCGGTGACCCGATCAGCGTGCTCAAGCGCGCCGTCGACAACGTCAAGCCGCAGCTCGAGGTGAAGTCCCGCCGCGTCGGTGGTGCGACCTACCAGGTCCCCATCGAGGTCCGCCCCGCCCGTTCCACCACCCTGGCGCTGCGCTGGATCGTGGGCTACGCCCGCATCCGTCGCGAGCACACCATGGGCGAGCGTCTCGCGGGCGAGCTGCTCGACGCCTCCAACGGCGTCGGCGCCGCGGTCAAGCGCCGCGAGGACACCCACAAGATGGCCGAGGCCAACCGGGCCTTCGCCCACTACCGCTGGTGAGCTCGGGCCCTGCCCGGGGCTGACCGCCCTGCGAGCGGGCCCCGCGCCTGCGCACCACCGAGCACCACCGCTGCCGGACCCCGATGACCTCGGGGCCACAGCTTCCCCGCGGCACACCCCGCCGCCGGGATCCACCGAACGCCGCCCCGTGGTCAGCCCCGGGAGCCGGCACCAGCCGACGAGGAAGCGACGACGATGGCCATCAAGAGGACCGTGAAGCTGGAGAAGCTCCGCAACATCGGGATCATGGCCCACATCGACGCGGGCAAGACCACGACCACGGAGCGGATCCTCTACTACACCGGGCGCACCTACAAGATCGGTGAGGTGCACGACGGTGCCGCGACCATGGACTGGATGGAGCAGGAGCAGGAGCGGGGGATCACCATCACCTCGGCTGCCACCACCGCCAAGTGGGGCGACACCACCATCAACATCATCGACACGCCCGGTCACGTCGACTTCACCATCGAGGTGGAGCGTTCCCTGCGCGTGCTCGACGGCGCCGTCGCGGTGTTCGACGGGGTCGCCGGTGTGGAGCCGCAGTCGGAGACCGTGTGGCGCCAGGCCGACAAGTACGGCGTGCCGCGCATGTGCTTCGTCAACAAGCTGGACCGCACCGGTGCGTCCTTCGACTACTCCTTCGACTCGATCCGCGAACGGCTGACCCCCAACGCCGTGCGCGTGCAGCTGCCCATCGGGATCGAGGACAAGCTCGAGGGTGTCGTCGACCTCGTGGAGATGAAGGGCATCATCTGGAAGGGTGAGGACCTGGGCGCCTCCTTCGAGGAGGTCGAGGTCCCCGCGGAGCTCAAGGCCGACGCGGAGCTCTACCGCGCCGAGCTGATGGAGAAGGTCGCCGAGACCGACGAGGAGCTGCTCGAGGTCTTCTTCGACGAGGGTGAGCTCACCGTCGCACAGCTCAAGAAGGGCCTGCGCAAGGCCACCATCTCCAACCAGCTCGTACCGGTGTTCTGCGGCTCGGCCTTCAAGAACAAGGGCGTGCAGCCCCTGCTCGACGGCGTGGTCGACTACATGCCCTCGCCGCTGGACGTCCCGCCGATGAACGGCAAGGACCCCAAGAGCGGCGAGCCGGTGCTGCGCAAGCCCGCCGACGACGAGCCCTTCTCCGCCCTGGCCTTCAAGGTCATGACCGACCCCTACGTCGGCACCCTGACCTTCACCCGCATCTACTCCGGCACCCTCGAGGCCGGCTCCCACGTCATGAACGTGACCAAGGACTCCAAGCAGCGGGTCGGGCGCATCCTCCAGATGCACGCCAACCACCGCGAGGAGAACGCCGGCTGCATGACCGGTGACATCGTGGCCCTGGTGGGGCTCAAGGGCACCTCGACGGGTGACACGATCACCACCGCCGAGGCGCCGGTGCTGCTGGAGTCCATGGAGTTCCCGGCCCCGGTGATCCAGATCGCCATCGAGCCGAAGACCAAGACCGACCAGGAGAAGCTCTCCACGGCGCTGCAGAAGCTCGCCGAGGAGGACCCGTCCTTCCGCGTCCACACCGACGAGGAGACCGGCCAGACCCTGATCGGTGGACAGGGTGAGCTCCACCTCGAGATCATCGTCGACCGCCTGCTGCGGGAGTTCAAGGTCGACGCCAACGTGGGACGGCCCCAGGTCGCCTACCGCGAGATGGTCAAGCGCAAGATCGAGAAGTTCGACAAGAAGTTCGCCCGCCAGACCGGTGGTCGTGGCCAGTACGGCCACGTCGTCATCGACGTCGAGCCCCTGACCGACGAGTTGAAGGAAGCACTCGAGCTCGAGCAGGACGACCACTACTACTTCGAGAACAAGATCGTCGGTGGGTCCATCCCCAAGGAGTACATCCCCTCGGTGGACCAGGGCATCCGTGAGGCCATGGAGTCCGGCATCCTCGCCGGCTACCCGATGGTCGACATCAAGATCACCCTCACCGACGGCAGCTACCACGAGGTCGACTCCTCCGAGATGGCCTTCAAGATCGCCGGCTCGATGGCGATCAAGGAGGCCGCGGCCAAGGCCGGGATCCAGTTGCTCGAGCCCGTCATGGACGTCGAGGTGGTGACACCCGAGGACTACATGGGTGACGTCATGGGCGATCTGTCCGGGCGGCGCGGCCTGATCCAGGGTTCCGAGCCCCGCGGCAACGCCACGGTCATCCAGGCCCGCGTGCCGCTGTCGGAGATGTTCGGCTACTCGACCGACCTGCGCTCCGCCACCCAGGGGCGCGCCAGCTACACGATGCAGTTCGGCTCCTACGAGCCGGCGCCGTCCTCCATCCAGGAGGAGATCGTCGCCAAGTCGCGCGGCGAGTGACGACGAGACACACCTGACACGACCCGTCGCCATCGCGCGACCGACCAGCGAGGAGAGCCACCATGGCCAAGGAGAAGTTCGAGCGGACGAAGCCGCACATGAACATCGGGACGATCGGTCACGTTGATCATGGGAAGACGACGTTGACGGCGGCGATCAC
>JAWLFQ010000122.1:0-5187 GCA_041685505.1 Nitriliruptoraceae bacterium | reverse complement strand
TGAGACCATCAACCGGGTGGTCGACATGTACCCCACGGAGAGTCAGGGCCAGGCGCGCCTGTCCCTGGCCAACTCCCTGCAGGGCATCGTGTGCCAGCGTCTGGCACCCCGGGCGACGGGTCAGGGCCGTATCGCCGTGGTCGAGGTCCTGGTGATGACGGCGCGGACCTACGAGTTCCTCGTCGATCCGGCACAGCTACCGATGATCGCCGATGCGATCGCCGATGGTGGCTACTACGGCATGCAGACCTTCGACCAGCACCTGTTGGAGCTCTACCAGACAGGTGAGGTGGCGCTGCGCGATGCCCTCGCGAACGCGACCAGCCCGCATGACTTCCGGGTCGCGCTCAGGGGAGCGGGTCTGGCTGCCTCGTAGCGGCGCTGCGCCCACGTGGCGGCGTGCTGTCCTGCTGTGGTGACCCGGGGAGGACCGGTGTCGGTGAGGCGGCGTGCGCGCTGAGCCGGACGTGGAGCTGCGCGGCCGCGTCGCGACCGGCGTCCAGGACCGTGACCAGCGCTCCCGGGCCGGCGACGTGCACCAGCAGCGTGGTCAGCCCGAGCCGGCGCTGGAACAACGAACGGCGGCTGGTCACCGCCTGCACCTTGACCACGGGCGCGATGTTGGTCGTGATCGACAGGGCACCGCCACGGGCAGCGACGACCAGCTCGGTGAGTCCGTGGGCGAGATGTCGGTACTCCACCACGGCCAACACCACGTTGACCGGCAGCAACAGCAGCACCCACGGGCGGGCGCTGGCCACCCACCCGTCCGCGGCGACGAAGGGAAGCACCCGAGGGGCCAGCCACACCGCCGCGACGGCCAGCGCAGCGGGCCTGAGCCAGCGGAAGAGCGCTCGCCGCAGGGCAGCCGGTGGGTGGGAGTGGAGCTCGGGGACCCCCTCGACGTTCGGCATGATCTCCCCGAGCAGACGATCCACCGCAACGACGGGGAGCAGCGGGACGGTGACCCGCCCTTCCCCGCCCGTGGACCCGCCGGCGGAGCGGATACGCACCGTCGCGTAGCCGAGGACGCGTCGGATCCAGTTGCGTCGGATCTCCACCAGCTGCACGCGACGCAGGGGGACCACGGAGTCGCGGGTCGACAGCAGTCCGCGCGAGACGTGGAGGTCGTCGTCGACGCGGCGGATGCGGAAGTTGCCGTCGCGCAGCACGCCTACCACGATCGCGGCCAGGACCGACAGCAGCAGCAGCCCCCCGGCTCCGGCGGCGACCAGACGCCAGTCGGGACCGTCGAAGGCCGGGGTATCACCTGCCAGTCCGAGTTCGACCATGCGGTCGACGACGTCGTCGACGAAGGGCCCCACCTGGTTGCCGACGAACTGCAGGGCACCACCGATGACCGCGGGGAGCACGAGCAGCCGGGCGCCGGTGACCGCGGCGATCACCACGTGCGACATCGGGACGCGCAGTACCTCCTCGTCGGCGGTGGTTCCCCCGTCCTCAGCGGTGCCAACGTCCTGGCCCCTGTGCCGTTGCTGGCTGGCCCGCACCGCCGAGCGCAGTGCCACCGCATCGTCCTCCGGCACGACCCGGAGGTCGACCTCCGGCTCGGCGGCGCTGCCAGCGGTCTCGACGCGGATCGCGGCGAGGCCGAGCAGACGCTGGACCGCGCCCCGCTGGATCTCGACCTGCTGGATCCGGCCGACGTCCACGCTGCGGTGGTTGCGGCTGAGCACACCATGGTCGACGCGGAGCACCTCGCCGTCGAAGGAGAAGGTGCGCATGCGCCAGTCGAGGACCCGGACCACCAGCCCGATGACGGCGACGACCGCCAGGAACATCAGGGTGACCCACAGCGGCGCGGCGAGGGTGGCGACGACGGGCAGGATCACCGCCTGGATGGCCTGAGCCAGGGGCACCCCGACGAGCACCGAGGCGGGGTGCAGCCGGCGGGGGGTCGCGAAGGTCGTGGTGTGGTCGTGGGTCGTGCCGGGCTCTGGGGTCGTGCCGGGCTCTGGGGTCGTGCCGGGCTCTGGGGTCGTGCCGGGCTCTGGGGTCGTTGGCGGGGCCGGTGGCTCCGAGGCGGGGGGACGGGGTTCAGACGGCATCGCGCAGGTCCCCGGGGTGATCGGCCACGGCGATCGCCGCCCGTGCCAGCAACTCCGCGCGCACCTGCGGCGCAGCATCGGCGGCGATGCCCGGCAGGGTCGCGGACCCGGAGGCCGACGCGGTGGTGACCTGGAGGCTGGCGAGATCCAGCACCCGGTCGACCGGTCCCGCGTTGATGTCGATCTGCTGGATGCGGAAGTAGGGCACCGTCTCCCGCTGGTGCAGCAGCACGCCGTAGCGCAACTCCACCGCCAGGTCGGTCAGCTGCCAGCGCCAGCGCCGGAAGCGCATCCGTGGGTAGACGGTCACCGAGAACACGACCAGTGCGGTCAGGGTGGCGAGGATCACCCACGCCCAGGGGGCGCCGAGGGCGATCGCGAAACCGATCGCCACCGCGCCGGGAAGCAACCAGGACAGGCCCGCGGAGATGCGCCAGGAGGTCACCACCGCCGGGGCGAGCTCGCGCTCCCGGTCGTCGAGACCGGGCCGGGGGATGACATCGCCGGCTCGGACCGTGACGGCACCGCCACCGCCCCAACCCTGCGGTGGTCCACCGGCGCCAGCGGGCGTGCCCGGGGGCGGGGGAGGCGTCGGCCGGCCTCCGGTGGCGCGTGGTGGCGGCGGTGGCGGTGGTGCGCCGGTTGTGTGGTCGCTCACGGGTGGCCTGATGGTCCGGATGGGGGCGAGGTGGGTCGGTGGCGTAGCTACGGGCTCGCCGATCCTGTGTGCAGGGCACCATACGCAGCAGGCCCGTGCATCCCGGTGACCCGGTCGGCCGTCCGCTCGGCGTTCGGACCGCCTGTCGGGCCCTAGAGTGTCGGGTCGCCCCCAACCCTGCCGGAGACCGATCCGTCGTGACCGACGCCCAGCTCACCGCAGATCAGGCCGTCCAGCTCGGACGGCTCGTGGACGTCTATCCGGAGGCTCGTGAGCTCGGTGCACGTTTCGACGCCGTGGGTCATCAGCTCCACCTCGTCGGTGGCACGGTGCGTGACACCCTGCTCGCCGGCGGCGACGAGGGTGCGCTCGAGCAGGTGGACCTCGACTTCGCCACCTCCGCACCGCCGGAGGTGACCGAGGACATCGTCGGCGGCTGGGCGACGGCGGTGTGGCTGACCGGGGCGGCGTTCGGCACGGTGTCCTGCCAGCGCGAGCAGCGTGGTCGACCCACCCGGCGGGTGGAGATCACCACCTTCCGGGCTGACAGCTACCAGCCGGGCTCGCGCCACCCGGAGGTCACCTACGGCGACACCATCGAGGAGGACCTCGCCCGCCGTGACCTGACCGTCAACGCCATGGCCGTGCAGGTCCCGGCCTTCCGGTTCGTGGATCCCCACGGGGGGCTGTCGGACCTGCGGCGCGGGCTGCTCAGGACACCGATCGATCCCGTGACCTCGTTCACCGACGACCCGCTGCGCATGGTGCGCCTCGCCCGGTTCGCGGCGGTGCTCGACGCCGAGGTGGACGAGGCGACGCTGGCTGCGGCCACCCAGTTCTCGCACCTGCTCGCCGAGGTCTCCGCCGAGCGTGTCCGTGATGAGCTGGTCCGGTTGATCCGCGGTCGCGCACCCCGACGTGGTCTGGAGCTGCTGCTGTCCACCGGGCTGGCCGGTGAGGTGCTGCCCGAACTCGTCGCACTGCGCGCGTGCATCGATCCGGAGCACCGCCACAAGGACGTGTGGGCCCACACCCTGGCCGTGATCGAGAACGCGATGGCCCTGGAGACCGACGGCCCCGACACGGTGCTGCGGCTCGCGGCCCTGCTGCACGACATCGGCAAGCCCGACACCCGCGAGATCCACCCGGATGGCACGGTGACCTTCCACCACCACGATGTGGTCGGTGCCCGTCTGACCCGGGCCCGGATGCGGGAGCTGCGCTTCGACAAGCAGACGGTCAAGGACGTCAGCGAACTCGTGCGCATGCACCTGCGGTTCCACACCTACAAACAGGGATGGACGGACGCGGCGGTGCGTCGCTACGTGCGCGACGCCGGCCACCTCTACGACCGACTCAACGCGCTGACCCGTGCCGATGTCACGACGGGCAACCCCCGTCGGGCTGCGCGCATACGGCGTCGGGTCGATGAGCTCGAGTCGCGCGTCGCCGCGCTACGGCAACAGGAGGAGCTCGAGGCGATCCGGCCGGCCATCGACGGCAACGCGATCATGCGCCACCTCGACATCCCGCCAGGACCGCTGGTCGGTGAGGCGTGGCAGCACCTGCTGGACCTCCGGCTCGAGCAGGGCCCGATGGACGAGGACGCGGCGCTGGCAGCCCTCGATGAGTGGTGGGCCACGCGCGGAGGCGAGACGGGGTGACCACGGGTGGCTCATGGCGGGACCACCGCGATGCACCGGTGGTCGCACCGGCGGTCCCGGCGCCCGACGCCCCCGCCTTCTACGCGCCGATCGGGACCTTCCAGGGCGAGGAGTACGCCCGCAACGCCTTCGCTGCCGGCACCGAGGAGGAGGCCGCCGCTCTCACCCGGCTGCTCGGGCTGGGCGCCGGTACCCGGGTGCTGGACGTGGGGTGCGGCGATGGGCGGCACCTGCGTCGGCTGGCCGCCGCCGGGGTCCACGGCGTCGGTGTCGATGTCGCGGACGCGCTGATCACGGCCGGGCGCCGAGCCGCACGGCGTGATGGTGTGGAGGTGGAGCTGGCCGTGGCCGATGCCCGCCGCCTGGACACCTGGCTCGGCCCTCGGGCCGGCGCCTTCGACGTCGCGTGGTCGCTGTGTCAGGGGGCGCTGGGAACCTCGCCGTCGTCGGATCCCGAGGTGGTGGCGGGTCTCGCAGCGGCCGTACGTGACGGCGGCCTGGTCGCCTTCACCTGCTTCCACGCGCTGTTCGCCGCGCGGCATCTCGCACCGGGTGATGCCTTCGACACGGTGGACCTGGTGCACCACCAGGTCAGTGAGGTACGCGGGCCCGACCACGCCCGCCGCAGCTTCGACCTGTGGACCGCGGCCTACACCGCCCGCGAGGCGCTGCGCCTGGCGCGGGACGCCGGCTTGACCCCGGTGAGCGTGCGGGGCGTGGAGCCCGGTGCCTACGGACGCCGGGCTGCCGGACAGGTGGCGCTGGACGATCCCGAGGTGCTGGTCGTCGCCCGGCG
>JAWLFQ010000041.1:0-21433 GCA_041685505.1 Nitriliruptoraceae bacterium | reverse complement strand
GCGATCGAGGTCTTCCCGACGCCGCCCTTACCGGTGCACAGGACCACGCGGGTCAGGATCGTCTCCGGTCATCGGCTCACAACGCGTCGAGGCTAGCCGCTGACATCTCGCACGGGCGTGGTAGCGGCCACGCGCGGGCGTTTCGGCTCACTGCGGGCCGCCACCGATGGAGGTCGCCAGCACCACCCCCACCAGCAGCAGCGTGACGACGACCACCGACCAGGCCAGCACCCGCGCGGTCGCGATCGGCGGCCGTCCTTCCACCGCCCGCTGCAGATCGATGAGGGTGACGGCCCACAGCGCGAGGGCGGCCAGCAACAGCACCAGCGCAGCGGCGCTGAGACCGCCCGTGGCCACCAGCGCCAGCCCACCACCGCCCCACAGCACCCACAGCAACAGCCGGCCGAGCCCCGTTCCGACAGCGCCGCGCAGGAGGTGGCCGAGCCCGGGGAGCAACGTGCTGGCGACCAGGGCGCCGCCCAGCCCGACACCACCCTGCCCGCCCGCACGGTCGGGAGCGGACACGGGGCCGAAGCCGACCCGCGGGCTCGCGCACCCGACGCAGGCCGCCGACTCCAGTGGGCTCCAGGCACCGCAGGTGCTGCAACGCCACTCCACCGCGGCACCGGTGACGCGGACATCGCGTCCGGTGCTACCTGCCTCGGCAGCCTCCGCGCCGGTCCCCTCCGCAGGCGGGGACGGGGGTCCGGCCGACGGTGGATCGGGGTGACCGGTCCGGGCGGTGCCGTCACCTGCCGCGGGCCCGGGGGAGGCCGGGGCGAACCGTTCGAAACACTGCGTGCACCAGGCAGCGTCCTCGGCGTTGCGGGCGTGGCACACCGGACACCTCACGGCAACAGCCCACCGGAGGTCCGGGCCTCGATCTGGACGGCGTCCTTCAGCCCCCACAACCCCGTCCGGACCGCACGGCGGTAGCCCTGCAGGACCCGCGGAGGCCGGGCCACGGGTGTGCGTGCGACGAGGAGGTGGTGCACCACGGTGCCCCCGTGGCTCGGCTCGAGCCAGTACTCACAGCGACCGACCAGGTCACCTGCCAGCCCCAGGGTGAACCCGAGATCGTGGCGGTAACCGTGCGGACGCAACGCCAGCCGCAGCTGCCGGCCACGGCCGGTCCGCAGCCCGAGCCACCACCGCTCGCCGCCCGCTCCGCTCGGCGCTGCCGCCACCTCCAGATGCGGCCACCAACCGGGCCAGGCGGCGATGTGGGTGAGCCGTCGGTAGAGCAGGGCCTCCGGCGCGCGGACGAAGGTGCGCTCGTCGGCGTACAACAAGGCGCCTCCCGGCAGGAGGCAGGTGTCGTCGGTCGGAGCGGTCACGGGCGACCGTGCTCCAGCACCTCGTCGAGGAAGGCGGCGATGGTCGCCGCCACCAGCGGTCCGTCCTCGTCCAGCTGGGGGACGTGGTAGCTGTGGTCGCAGCGCAGCTCGCGCAGATCGCGGCTGCCGGCGAGCTCGAGCACCTCCAGGGCGTTGCCGGGCGCCACGGTGTGATCCTGTGGGGAGCGCACGACCAGCAGGGGTGCGGACACGTCCAGCAGGCCCGCGCGTACGCGATCGAGCTCCGCCAGCAGCGAGTGCGCGGCACGAGCGGGCACCAGTGCGTAGGCGCCCTCCTCCACACCGTCCCGGGCGATGTCGTCCGCGGGCATGCCGGCCAGCGCACGGGGGAGGTAGGGCACCAGGTACTGCAGCAGCCCGGACAGGCGCGGCAACGGTCCGGGCGGTACCCGGACGGCCGGGTTGATCACCACGGCAGCAGCCACGTCCTCGGGGCGACGAGCGGCGAGGTCGAGGGTGATCGTGCCGCCCATCGAGTGGCCCACGAGCGCGATGCGTCGGCACCGCTCGCGCAACTGGTCGACGAGCCGGTCCACCGCGGCGTACCAGTCCTGATAACGCGTACGTGCCAGATCGTGGTGGTTGGTCCCGTGGCCGGGGAGCAGGGGTACCTCGACGCTGTAGCCCAGGGCGCCGAGGTGCTGGCCGAGGGGACGGGTGCCGATCGGGTTGGCCGTGAAACCGTGGATGACCAGCACGGCGTCCCGGCCCCGCCTGCCGCGTCCGACGGCGGACCACGGCTCGGCGCCCGCGATGCTCACCGTGGCTTCCACGGAACCGCTCCTGTGTCCTGATCCACGACCCGCGAGCCGTGGCTGCCCTGCACCGTAGCGCCACGATTAGGCTCGGCCGGCACCCATGCCGAGGGAGGACCGCCGTCGACCGTGGTCGCAGCCCTGCGCTCGGGGCGTCGCTGACGACGATCGCGACGCTGGAGCTGCTGCGTGCACTGCTCCCGGGCCTGCTGCTGGTCCGGACCGACACCGGTGAGCTCCCGCTCGCCCCTGCGGTCGCGATCGCGGCCGCGGTGGTGGTGGGCGCCCCACTGGCCACCATCGTGCTGGCCAGGCGGCACCTCCGGGCCACGTGGTTCGGTGCGCTGGTGGTCATCGTCGCCGCGCGCACCGTCCTGCTGGCCGCACCCGGTGGCACGGCGCTGCTGCTGGCTGCCGGTACCGGCACCGCGGCAGGTCTGGTGGCGCTGGTCGTGCTGACGGCTGCCGCCGGCGCCGGCAGAGCGGTCAGGGTGGGTGTGCTCATCGGGCTGGCGGTGGAGGCGCTCGTGCGCATCGCCACCCTGGGTGAGGGTCTGGTGTGGTCGACCACCCCGGCTGCCACCGCGCTCACCGTGGCGCTGCTCATCGGCCTCCTCGCGGTCGCGGTCCGGGCCGCACCTGGACCGACCACGGCCGAGCCGGGCCAGGGAGCGCCGGCCTGGACGGCAGCCTGGCTGCTGCCCGCCATCGTGCTGACGCTGACCCTCAGCAGCTCCGGTGGCCGCATCGCCGTGGCCACCGGGTGGAGCCAGACCGAGGTGGCGCTCACCGCCGCCACCGCCCAGGTGCTCGGGGTGTTGGCCGCGCTCCTGGCACCGCGGCTCGCACCCGGGCGCGTCGGCCCCTTCGCCGCAGGCCTGCTGCTGATCGGTACCGCGGCGAGCCTGCCGGCAGCCGGGTGGCCGGGGGTCCTCGGGCCCGTGGCCGTCGCCATCGGGCTCGGCGCGATCGCCGGGATCGAGTCACCCCAACCGCGCGCAGGCTCGCCCCTCCTCCGCGTCGTGGTGCCCGCCGCGGCACTGGCGGGGGCCGGTGCCATCCTGTTGCTGGACACGCTGGCCGTGCACCTGGCGCTGCCGGGCAACACGGGCCCCGTGCTGCTCCTGCTGTCCGCCGTGGGCGGTGCGGCGCTCGGCCTGGTCGCTGCGCGTCCGGCGCACCGACGTACCGTGCGCGCGCACCTGCGTCCACTGCCGGTCGTCAGTGCGCTGGTCGTGGCCGGCGTCGCCATCGGCCTGGTGGGCCTGGTGTCCTGGCAACCCGACCAGCCGCCCGCCGGTGGCGGACCGGACCCCGATCACCTCACCGTCGCCAGCCTGGCGGTGCGGTCCGGGTTCGGTCTCGACGGTCGCTACGACCCGCCACGCCAGGCCGAGGTCCTGCGGGCCCACGAGGTCGACCTCGTGCTGCTCAACGGCCTCCCCCGGGGCGGGTGGGTAACGGGAGGCCAGGACGTCCTGGAGGTCATGGCCCGCCACCTCGGACTGCGACACACCGCCTTCGCCCCGGCGGCCGACGAGGTCACCGGCAACGCCCTGCTGAGCCGGTACCCGCTCACCGAGTTCGGGGTGCAGGCGCTGCCCGGAGGCGAGCGCGCCGCGGTCCACAGCCAGATCGCCGCGGTGGTGCTCCTGCCGGATGGTGCGGAGCTCGGGGTCATCGGCACCCAGCTCGCCACCGCCGACGCCGGGGCCCGTGCGCCCCAGGCCCGGGCGGTCGCCGGCGGCGTCGCCCGCCTGCGCGAGCGCGAGCTGCCGACGGTGCTCCTCGGCGATCTCGGCGGCCCGCTCGAGGGTTCGTTGCGGGACAGCTTCAGCCCGCTGGTGGACACGGCGATGCCCGACGGCGCCCGCACCTTCCCGGCCGGTGCGCCCACGCAGTTGCGCGACCACGTGGCGCTGTCTCCTGGGCTCCGCCGCTCCGAGATCGCGATCCCGGCCGTCGATGTCTCGACGCATCTGCCGGTCGTGGTGACCGTGCGACGCACCACACCGTCGTGAGCAGCCGAGCTCAGCGTGGGGCACCGCCGTCCGCGGCTGCGGCCAGCACCGCAGCGAACCGCGTGGCGATCGCGTCCCAGCTCCAGCGTGCCCCGACCAGCTCACGCGCCGGCCCCCGGGCCGCCGCCCGGCGTGAGGGATCACCCACCCAACGGTCCAGAGCCGCGGTCAGCGCCGCCCGGTCCCGGCCGTCGACGACCTCACCGGCGCGCCCGTCCAAGACGGTCTCGGGGGCCCCACCTGACCTCCCCGCGATGACCGGCACGCCCGTCGCCTGGGCTTCGAGGTAGACGATGCCGAGCCCCTCGACGTCCAGCCCGCCCCAGCGGGTACGGCAGGGCATGGCGAACAGGTCGAGGGCGGCGTAGGTCGCGGGCAGCTCCTCCCATGCCACGGGGCCCGGGAGCAGCACGCGTGCGCCCGGGCCCAACGCGTGCGCACGCGCCCGTAGGCGCTCCTGCTGCGGCCCCTCCCCCACCAGCACGAGCCAGGCATCCCGGTGACGCCGAGCGATCTGCGGCCACACCTCGAGCAGGGCGTCCTGACCCTTGCGTGGCACCAGGCGGGAGACGCACCCCACAGCCACCGCGTCCGCGGGGATCTCCCAGCGACGTCGCATCTCCACACCCGAGACCCCCGGGTGGAAACGGTCCACGTCGACCCCGGGCGGGACCTCGTGGACCGCAGCCGCCCGGAGGTGGTTCCCGAGCCGATCCGCGGTGAAGCGGCTGATCGTGGTCACGGCGGCGAGGTCACGGGTCGCCCGGACGATGAGGTGTCCCATCCCCGCACCGGCCATCCCGGCCTCCAGCCCGTGGGTGAGCGCGACCACCGGGACGCCGAGCTGATCACGCAGCGGACCGGCGAGCTCGCCGAGCGGCCACGCCGCTCCCAGCACGATCACGTCGGGACGGTGGGTGGCGGCCACCTCGCGCACCAGCCGCAGGATCGCCGGTGTCGGCAGCACGGCACCCGGGGCACGGACCGTGCGGTGGCGCTCCCGCTCGTCGGCCAGCTCGACGCCCACGCCGCCACCGGGCCCCACCACGACGGTCGTCTCGGGGTGCACGCGGCGCACGAGGTTGCCCACGAACTGCTGGATCCCACCCGTGCGCGGCGGGAGATCGTTGGTGACCCAGAGCACGCGCAGGCTCATGTGCGCGCCACCGACAGGAACGCGGTCGTTCCCACCACGTCGGCGTCGCTGGCCCGCACGCGGTCGGCCAGCTCACGGTCGTCGGTGACGACCACCACCGGCTCGTCCGTGCCCTCCACCGCGAGCACGAGTTCGTCGTCGGCGGTGATGTCGGCCGCGGTGAAGCGCACCTCGATCCGGTCTCCGGCGCCACGTGGCCTCGCCCCACCGGCTTCCTGACCGTCGAACACCAGCACGGATCGCCAGCCGTGCACGGCGACCGCTGCGGTCAGCAGGCGGACGAGCCAGTCCCGCTGTGCCGCCAGATCCAGGTCGGGGCGGTGCTGCCGGGTGACGTTGTAGCCGTCCACCAGGACCAGTCGTCCCGGCCCGAGCAGGGCCTGGGCCCACGGCGTGGTGCCGGGAACCAGATCATCAGGCAGCGCGGTGGGCCGCCCCGCCGGCACCTGTGGGACCGCACCACCGGTCGGTTCCGGCACCGGCGCAGGGGCACGGCGCTCCTCGGCCTCGACCCGACGTCGCGCGACGGCCCGACGTTCCTGCTCCGCGCGGCGCAACGCGGTGTTCTCACGGGCCAACCGCTCCCGCTCGCTGTCCTGGCGGCGACGCTCCCGGGCGACGGCTCGCTCGCGCGCCCGTTCGGCCGCCTCCTGCGCCGCGCGCAACGTGACGACCTCCTCCTCGAGCTCGTGACGCGCCTGCTGCTCGGCAGCCAGCGCAGCCTCGGCCCGAGCGGCACGGGCATCGCACGCCTGCGTCCTGCGCTGCCAGGCGTCCCGCTCCTCGCGCAGGCTGCGGGCCCGTCGGCGTGCACGTTCCAGCTCCTGACGCAGCTGGGCCACGGTCGCGGCCTCGCCGCTCTCCCGGTGTGGTGCCGTCGCGCGCCCGACCGGCACGGTCAGCTGTGCCCGGAGCTCGTCCGGGAGGCGGTCGGCGACGGCGGCCCACAGCTGTGTGTCTGCGGTCAGGGCCGCAACGACGGCGTCACGGCCCTCGCCGCTGGCCAGACGACCGGCCGGGGTCGCACGCAACCGTTCCAGCTCCGACGGGAGCTCGTCACGGGATGCCAGCTCACTGCGGGTGGCCACCAGCAGGCTCGCCCAGTCGTCGCTGGACAGCGCCAGGAGCGCCGCGGCTGCTGGCGGCGGGGGAGCATCGCCCCCGGCGGGCGCGGTCATGGCGCGGCCGCGTCCGGCGGCGGTGCGGGAGCGTCCTCGATCCGCACGGTGTCGGTCCGGGCGCACCAGCGGCAGGTCACCGACTCCACGTGGGCGGCGAGGACCTCCTCCTCGTCCACCGCAGCCGATCCACCGAGGTCGAAGTGGAGGTAACGGCGGGTGCGGGCGCGGGAGATGACGTCGAAGCGGGTGACGTTGCCACAGCCACCACAGCGGTAGCGACGCCCCTCGGCGAGCGGGGCTGCCAGCTCGGCTGCAGCGTCGTCCGCTCCGCGGTCCGGGTCAGCCACCGGGGGCCCCCTCGAGGCGCGGCCGCACGCCCGGCAGTGCGGGGAAGGCACCCACCTCCAGCGCCTCGCAGGCGGTGTGACGATCGAGCTCGCCGAGCAGCGCGTCACACCGTGCGACCGCCGCTGCCACGGCGATCCCGTGGTGTCCATCGGGGTAGGGCGTGAGACGCTCGCTGGCGCGCTGGAGCAACGCCCGTGCACCGGAGGGGTTGGCACGCTGGAGGTGCACACCCGCCACCGCGATCTGGATCACGCCCTGCCACAGGTCGGCGTCCGCGGTGCTCGCGGCGTGCCAGACGTGTTCGAGGCACTCGTGGGCCTCGAAGAAGCGCTGCTGCGACCACAGCTCCATCCCGAGCTCCAGCGCCTCCTCGACACTGCCGGGCTCGTGCTCCTCGATCAGGGGGATCCCCGTGGTCCCGTAGGGCAACGGCCGACCCGTGCGATCACGGGGTCGTGTCTGCTCGGGACGACCATCCTCACGGCGGTCCCGGACGCCGAGCACCACCGGCTGCGTGTCGGGATCGGCTCTCTCGGACACAACGGACTCCTGCGGGATCGGTGATGGTGTCGCAGTGGCCCCGGCGACGCGGCCGGGGGCAGGATAACGGCGCCGCTACCCTGCCGGTCGTGCCTGAGCTCCCCGAGGTCGAGTCCGTGCGCCGCCAGCTCGCCCCGTGGTTGACGGGGCGGCGGGTGGTTGCGGTGTGGTGGGATCCCCACCCCCACGCCCGCTTCCACTCCGTCGAGCGGGTGGCGCAGCGACGCATCGCCGCCGTGCGACGGCGCGGGAAGTTCCTGCTGCTGCCCCTCGACGCGGCGCCTGCGGCTCCCCCGATGGAGCTGATCCTCCACCTCGGCATGACCGGTTCCCTGCGCATGGACCCGGACCCCCAGGGTGACGTCCAGGCCCCGCTGACCCACGTCCGGGCCCGCCTCGGGCTGGACGATGGCTCGACGCTGGCGTTCTGTGATCCCCGACGGTTCGGACGCCTGTCGGTGGTCGAGGCCGGCTGCTACGACGATGTCGTCCCGACCCTCGCCCGGCTCGGTCCGGAGCCGTTGTCCGACGCGTTCACCCCCGAGGGCCTGGCTGCGGGCCTGGCGGCCACCCGGGCGCCGGTCAAGGCACGCCTGCTCGATCAGCGACTGGTCGCGGGTGTGGGCAACATCTACGCCGACGAGGCCCTGTGGCGTGCCCGGATCCACCCGGCGTCACGGCGCGTGGGCGCGGCACGAGCCGCCGGACTGCACGCCGCCCTAGTGGCGGTCCTGTCCGCAGCCATCGAGCGAGAGGGCACGACCTTCCGCGATTACCAGATGGTCAACGGACGCAGTGGCCGCTACGCCGAGCACCTCGACGCCTACGGCCGGCACGGACGTCCGTGCCGGCGCTGCGGCACCACGCTGCGCCGCACCGTCATCGCGCAGCGCGGAACCAGCTACTGCCCGCGGTGCCAACGGGTGTGAACGAGCCGGAGCACCGGGATGTGGCAGCCGCTCAGACCCCCTGCGTCGAGCGTGCCCGCAGCCCACCGGCCACCAACGCCTCCGCGAAGGCCGCAGCCTCCTCCGGGTCGTCGACGCGCACGTGGATCGGCGGGAAGCTGAAGTAGGACAGGATCAGCCGTACGACGACCTCGGCAGCGGCCGCGGGGTCCACGCGCCGCAGTTCACCACTGTCCACCCCCTCCGCGATCAGGCTCGAGAACAGCGCCAGGCCACGTTGCACGAGGGGGCCACCGCCGGCGGTGATGCGGGGCAGCAGGATGCCGGGCTCCTCGTCGCGGCCCTTGGTCAGCACCGGGTGCTCCACGAAGAACCGCACACCGGCGAGGAAGGCCCCCTCGACACGACCGGCGGCGGAGCGGTGGCCGCCGGCACCGCGCTGCAGGGCTCGAACGAAGCGCTCGGACTCGCGTTCGAGCAGGGCGTCGATGACCGCATCCTTGTTGCTGAAGTGGCGGTAGAGGGTCGCCTTGCCGGCCTTGGCCTCGCGGGCGATGTCCTCCATGGTGGTCTTGCGCAGACCGACGGCCACGAAACGTCGGGCGGCAGCGGCCAGCAGGTCCTCACGGCGATCGGGCCGTGTGCTCGCCTGCGCCATCCTCGCATCTCCTCGCGGTCACTGGTCTGCGGTGATCGACGGACGGGGTGACCCCGTCCACACGTCCGGTGGCGCGACGGCTGTCGGTACCCGACAGTGCGCTGCGACGCGAGGCGGCCTGTGTCTGGCTGCTCCCGCACCCGATAACCACCTCCGCAGCGCCGGCGTCGTCGATCGCACCCGATCGGCTCGGCCGACACCGACGGCGTCCACCGCCGTGAACGCTAGCCCGTCACGCCTCCCGCGGCGTGCTCGGACCGCACGCGCTGCCCCACCCGACCCACCACGACGTCTGGACCTTCCGTGGCCACCACACCAGCCCTGCACGACCTGCTGCCCACCGGCTCCTGGCAGAAGGATGCCGCCTGCCGCGATGCCGACCCGGAGCTGTTCTTCTCCACCGCGGAACCCGACCGGGCCGCAGCGCTGGAGATGTGCAACTCCTGCCCCGTGCGCCTCGAGTGCCTCGAGCACGCGCTCGAGACCCGCGAGACCTACGGCATCTGGGGTGGGACCGACGAGCAGGAGCGCAAGCGGCTGCTGCGGCGTCGGCGCCGTGCCGCCTGAGCCGCTGACCGAGGGGCCCGTGGCGACGACGGAGGTGCGCGGCTCGACCCCGGGTCACAGCCCCGTGGTACAAGGTGGGACGAACGCACGTTCGTGCCCCTGGAGGATGCCACGGTGCCGCCGCCCCCACCGAACGCCGCAGCAGACACGTCCACCCGGCAGCTGCGGTTCGAGGAACTCGGGACGCCGCTGATCGAGGTCACCTTCGTGGTCCTCGATCTCGAGACCACGGGTCTGGACCCCGCCGCCGACCGCATCACCGAGGTCGGTGCGGTCAAGGTGCGGGGCGGCGAGGTGCTGGGTGAGTTGCGCACCTTCGTCCACCCCGGCCGGCCCATCCCGCCCGCGATCACCGCCGTCACGGGCATCACCGACGCCATGGTGGCTGCCGCACCCCGGCTCGGCGAGGTGCTCGACCACGTGCTGGCGTTCCTCGGCAGCAACGTGCTCGTCGCCCACAACGCGGCCTTCGACCTCTCCTTCCTGCGTGCGGCGGCTGCGGCGCAGCACCGCGCACCACCTGACCCGGAGGTGGTCGACACCGCCCGTCTGTCGCGGCGGTTGCTGACCGATGAGGTCCGCGACCACCGCCTGGGCACGCTCGCGCGTCACCTGCACGCACGCACGGCGCCCGCGCACCGCGCCCTCGCGGACGCCCGCGCGACCGTCGACGTGCTCCACGGCCTGCTGGAGCGCGCCGGCAGCCTCGGGGCCACCACCCTGGAGGACCTCGTCGAGCTGTCCCGCAGCCGCTCCCATCGGGCCTTCAAACGCCGGGACCTGGTGGCCGACGCACCCCGTGACTGCGGGATCTACCGGTTCCTCGACGGCGACGGCCGGACGCTGTACGTCGGCAAGGCCACGGATCTCCGCGGGCGTCTGCGCACCTACTTCGGCCAGGATCCCCGTCGACGCATGGCCGACATGGTGCGCGAGACAGCCCGGGTGACCTGGCAGGTCACGCCGACGCTGCTGGCGGCGGAGATCCTCGAGCTGCGGGCGATCCAGGACGAGCAGCCACGCTACAACCGCCGGTCGCGACGCCGCCCCAGGCCCCGCTGGTTGGCGTGCACACGGGAGCCCTTCCCCCGCCTGGTGGTGACCCGGTCACCCGGGCCGGGCCATCTCGGCGCCATCGGCCCCCTGCGTGATGCGAACACCGCCCAGCAGCTGCGCGAGGCGATCGAGGAGGTGTACCCGGTCCGGTCCTGCACGACCCGGCTGCGCCGCCGTCAGGACCATCCGGCCTGCGTGCTCAAGGACCTCGGGCGGTGCGCCGCGCCCTGCGACGGCAGCCAGGATCAGGACGCCTACCACCGCGGGATCGAGGAGGTGCTCGCGCTGGCCACCGACCCCAGCCCGCTGCTCCGACGGCTCGAGAGCCGCATGGCCGCACACGCACGCGCCGGGCGCTACGAGCGGGCACGCGAGTTGCGCGACCGCACCCACCTGCTCGCACGCGCCCTGACCGCCCACCGTGCCCACACCTGGTTGGTCGGCACCGCCACGCTCGAGCTGCGGGCTTCAACCGCAGCAGGGGTGGAGGTCGTAGAGCTGCAGCACGGTGCGCTGGTGTCAGCGGCACTGCTACCGAAGGAGGATCCCTCGGATCCACCGCCGGCTGATCGGTGGCACGGCTGCGTACCGGGGCCGGAGGATCCGAGCTACGCGGAGCTGGAACTGCTGCGCCGGTGGGTCACGGACGCCGAGGTGGAGCTGGCCGCCACCTCACAACCCCTGTGCAGCCCCGTCGCCGGCGGGCGGGAACTGGCGGCGCACCTGGCGGTGGCCCGCGAAACGGAGCGGACCGTGCGGCGTGACCGCCAGGTACTGGCGGGCGCCAAGGTGCGGCGCCGATCCGCGCTGGCCGCGGTCGACACCTCAGGCGATGGGGGCACCGTCGGGTAGGGGGGTGTCAGGTGCGAGCAGGTGGACGGTCCCATCGGGCTCCAAGCCCCCGAGGACGAGGAACTCGCTGTCGAAACCGGCGATACGGCGGGTACCGAGGTTGAGCGCCCCGACCACCTGGCGACCGATCAGCGCGTCGGGCTGGTAGTTGGTGATCTTGGCGCTGGTGTGTCGGACACCGATCACCGGGCCGAAGTCGACGGTGAGCTGGTAGGCAGGGTCGCGTGCCGCGGGGAAGGGCGCGACGTGCGTCACGGTGCCCACCCGCAGATCGATGGCTGCCAGCTGCGCAGCCGTGACCTGCGGACGCGGGGTCAGCGTGCCCGGGGCGTAGGGCTGCGCCGCCGGGTCGATCCGGTGGCGCCGTTCAGCCACGGCCGACCCCCGCGGCCAGGGCACGTGTGGTGGCCACCCAGCGCTCCTTGAGCGCCAGCGCGGCGCCCGAAGCCAGCACCTCCCGCGCCCGCGCCAGACCGGTGGCCAGGTCAGTGGCGGCGTCGGCGGCGACCAGGCCGGCAGCGGCGTTGAGAGCGACGACGTCGGCGGCCGGCCCCGGCGCTCCGCCGAGCACGGCGTCGGCGATGGCCACGTTGGTCGCGGCGTCGCCACCCCGCAGGTCGCCCGGTGCGGCGCGCGGCAGGCCGAGGTCGGCCGGGTCGAACCGGGAGGCCGAGACCCGACCGTCGCGGACCTCCCAGACCTGGCTCGGCCCCGTGGTCGTGAGCTCGTCGAGCCCGTCATCCCCACGGAACACCAGCGCGTGGCGACGACCGAGGCGGGCGAGGGCCTCTGCCATCACCGGCGCGAGCCGGGCGTCGGCGACGCCCACGGCCTGGTGCGGCACCTGTGCCGGGTTCGAGAGCGGGCCGAGGACGTTGAACACCGTGCGGATGCCCAACTGCAGGCGCACCGGTGCGACGTGCCGCATCGCGGGGTGGAAGGAGCGTGCGTACAGGAACGCGATCCCCACCTCGTCGAGGCTCGCGGCCACCGCAGCCGGTGGCAGCTCGATGGCCACCCCCCAGGCTTCGAGCAGGTCCGCGCTGCCACAGCGAGAGGAGGCCGCCCGGTTGCCGTGTTTGGCGACGGGGACACCTGCTGCTGCCACCACCAGCGAAGCGACACTGGAGATGTTGAAGGTGCCGGCACCGTCACCACCGGTCCCGACGATGTCCACCAGCGCCCCGCCGGCCGCAGCCGTCAGCTCCAGCGGGACAGCCTCGGCCTGCATCGCCCGGACGAAACCGGCGATCTCGGTCGGCGACTCGCCCTTGGCACGCAGGGCGACCAGCAGGCCGGCGACGTGGGCCGACTCCGCGGCACCCTGCATCAGGGTGCCCATGACCTGTGCGGCCGTGTCCTCGTCGAGGTCGTCGCCCTGCAGCAGGTGGGTGAGCACGCTGGGCCAGTTGACCTCGGTCACGGGGTCCTCCCTGCTGGTGATCGGTCCACCCACGCGCACGGGTCAGCGGTCGTCGCGCAGGGCCGTGGCGACCTGCGCTGCAGCCGACCCCTTGTCGCCGTAGGGCGCCAGCGGTGCACCCTCCAGCGCCGTGACCCGCCGCGCCAGGACGAAGGGGTCCACCGGCTTGAGCAGGAGCTCGTTGGCACCCGCCCAGCGCCCGAGCCAGAGGTCCTGTTCGCGCGAGGCGAGGACCAGCGAGGGAACGGCCGTCAGCTGACCGAGGTCCGCACGCGCGCGCAGGTCGTAGAGCACGGCGTACCCACCCCGCGGCTGGAGGTCACCGTCCATCACCAGCAGGTCGTAGGTCGCGCCCTCCGACAGCATGAGCGCACGCGCCCGCTCGGCGCTGTCGGCCTCCTCGACCTCGATGTCGGGACGCAGCGCCAGGGCGCTCGTGGCGCGCTGCCGTTCCTTGGCATCTTCGGACACGACCAGGACCCGCACGGGGCGACCTCCGGGGACGGGGCTCTTGCGGCCGCCTACGGTAGCCGGTGCTGCGGGCGCGCCACCGCGCGAAGGGGCGGCACCGTCGCCCTCCCATCGTCACCCACGGTGACGTAGCATAGGGGTAGCGGTGGAGCGCCGAGGCGAGGAGCTGGCGGTGGACGAGGCACGCCCGCACGCGCCGCACACCGGCATCGGCCGGTGCATCCTGGTGCCGGTGGCCAACCCCGCGTCGGTGCGTCCGCTGCTCGAGGTGGCTGCCCACCTGGTGGATGCCGGTGGCCGTATCGAACTCCTGACGGTGCTCCCACCCGAGGCCGGCGCCGACGCCTACGCCGACGCGTGGCAGGGCATGGCGGCGGCCGAGGCGCTCGCACAACAGCTGGGCGTGGAGGCCCGGGGTGAGGTACGCGCCCACGCGGCACTCGGCGACGCGGTCCTGGCCGCCGTCCGCGAGCGAGCAGCCTCCCTGGTGCTGATGGGCTGGCAGGGAGCCAGCTCCACCACCGACGTGTTCGGACGGCTGATCGACCATGTGGTCGGCCGGTCCGCTGCCCCCCTCGCCGTGGTGCGCATCGGTGCCCTCCCCCACGAGCGGGTCGTGCTGCCGGTCTCCGCCGATCACCTGCTGCCCGGTGGGGCAGGTGGACTGCAACTGGCGGTCTGTCTGGCGCAGCGTCTGCGCACCAGCACCTCGCGGCCCACGACGGTCCTGCGCACCGGGACCCGGGAGCCGGCACTGCCCGCAGCCGTCGCCGAGGTCGCCGATCGGGTCCACCACGACCCCCGCCGCAGCCACCAGGCCGTCGCCGCGCTGGCGAACGCCTCCGACGTCATCGTCGCTGCGGTCGCGCCCACGGTGTCCGGGCTGCGCGCCGCCACGACCCATCTGGCGTGGGCAGCACCCGACGCCACCCTGCTGGTCGCCATCGACGTGGGCCCCAGGGGGACGCCATCGCTGGCCGCAGCCGTCGCCGGCGCGGGCCGGCCGGCCCCCCAGGTACGCAGCGTGCCCACGGGCGACACCACGCAGCGGGTCGTGGTGACGGTACGCCCGTCGGACGACCGTCTCCTGCACACCCATGACGTCGAGCGCGTCCTCGCCCGCAGCGGCCGCACGGATCATCTGATGGCGTGGTGGCCGGCTGGCGAGACGAGCCCCCACGTGCGTGTGACCGTGGAACTGACCGCCCGTGACGCCGACCGCGCCCTGGCACGGGTGATGGCCACGGTCGACGCGGCCACGGAGCTGACCGGCGCGGAGATCAGCTACGAACTGGACGGGGCGTCGGCCGAGCGCGGCAGCGCCGTGAGCGTGACCGATGGCGAGGTGAGCGTGGTGGCCGAGATGTCCGACACACCCGCCAGCTCACGCCCGTCAGGCGACCGGCCGTGACGACCTCCGGGGTGGAACCGACCCCCCACGTGGTGGACGCCTCCGGGTTGCACTGCCCCCTGCCCGTACGGGAACTGGCACGCGCGATCGGCGCGGTCGAGGTTGGCGGCCAGGTGGAGTTGACCGCGACCGACCCCACGGCACGCATCGACGTCCCCGTGTGGTGCCGACTCGAACGACACCGTCTGCGGGCGGTCATCGAGGTGGAAGGTGGTTGGCGCTTCCGGGTCGAACGGGGCCGGTGACGGCCGCGCGGAGCGGGGCTGGCCACCCACACCCCCGCTCACGCGTCCACCAACCGCAGCAGCGCGGCGATGTCGGCGGCCACCGCGCGCGGCACCCGGCCTGCGTCCAGCTCCAGGAACGCGCGCAGGCCCTCGACGTCGAGGTGCAGTCGCCCCGCCAGCCACAGCGGTTGGACCGCGTCGTCCACCAGGTCGGCACCGGCGTGCACCGCCGCTTCCGGTGGCAACCCCAGCAGCCTGCGAACGGCCGCCGGCTCGTCGCCGAGCGGCACCGTGGGGAGACCGCCACCGGCCGACCAGCGCTCGGCCAGCGCGTCCCACACCTGCTCGTAGCACTCCCAGGCGGCCTGGCTGCCGAGCTCATCGAGATCCGCACCGGTCTCGTCCCGGATGGCGGCCAGGACCAACGCGTGGATGGTCTCGGTCAGCTCCCCCCTGACCTGCTCGGGCGCCGAGAACACCCTGACGAGCCACCCCCGCCGTCCGACGGTCGCTGCCTCGATCCGCGCCACCACCGCAGCGCGCACCTGAGTGGTCCACAGCTCCCGCAGGAGACGATCCCACCCGGAGGCGTCGTCCATCGGTGCGTGCTCCCCTGTCCGCCGGCTGGCACGCTAGCGACCGCAGCCCGCCAGCTTCCCCCTCACCGTCCGGAACCGCCGTGCCCCCGGTCTCACGACGCAGCCATCTGCTGGCGACCCTGATCGCCGTGCTGCTGGGCACGGGCGTGGTGGCGTGGGGGGCGTCGCCCGCGCACGGTCACGCCGCCGGCGAACTGCCGCACGCCCGGCTGAGTGCGCAGGGTGACACCGTCACGGTCCGCTGGACCGCGGCGGCTGATGACGCCGCCGACGTGGCCGTTGCAGCCGGGCTGTGGCCCGAGGAGACCTTCCTCGCCTACCTCGACGTCCTCTTCGGCGGCGACCGGGACGTGCTGCCGACGGCCTCGGAGATCGCGGAGATCAGCGCCGATCCTGCGCTGCGCCGCTATCTCGAGCAGGGCGTGCGGATCCTCCAGGACGGAGACGAGTGCAGCGGGGTCGCCACGCCTGCTGCCGACTTCATCGCCGATGGCGCCACGTTGACCTTCACCTGTCCTGAGCCGGTGGCGAGCGCCGTGGTGGAGATCACCCTCCTGCACGATCGTGACCCCACCTACCGGACCTTCACCGTGGACGGGACGGCGCAGTACGCGGTGCACACCAGCGCCCAGCCGGCGCACCCGTGGGACTTCACCCTGGCCCAGGAACGCGGCGGCGTGCCCATCACCCCACTGGTCATCGCCGCCGGCGCCGTCCTCGTCACGGCGGGCCTGGCGCTCGCGTGGTTGTGGTACCGGCCCCGCGGCACCGCCGGGCGCACCGGCCATCGCGGGTGAACGGCACGCGCGGTCCGGCGTTGCTGTCCGGCTGGCTTCCCGTGCGCGACGATGCGGCCCTGGAGCGTGTGCTGGTGGACCTGGTCGACCGCCTGGCCGCGGGCACCGTCCTGCCCGCGGTGGGAGTGCTGCTGGCACTGGCGGTCGGTGCGATCCACGCGCTCGGACCGGGGCACGGCAAGCTGCTGATCGGTGCCTACCTGATGGGTGGCCGGGGCCGGGGCCGCGACGCCGTCGCGCTCGGGGTCCTGGTGGCGGCCATGCACACCGTGTCGGTGCTGGTGGTCGCGAGCCTCCTGGCAGCTACACAGCGTGCCGGCGTGTCCCTGGTCGCCGACACCGTGCTCCGCAGCGTGGCGGCCGTGGGCGTGATCGCGCTCGGGATCGTGATGGTCACCCGCGAGGTCCGTCGCCGACGGGGTGACCGCGCCGTGACCGCAGCCCGCGGCCACGCGCACACGCACCTGCCACCGGCGGAGGTCCGGCCGCTGTCACGCGCGGGCATCGTGGCGGTCGCGGGCGCCGGCGGGTTGCTCCCGAGCCCGGCGGCCGTGGTCGCGCTGCTGACCCTGTTGTCGCTCGGCCGGCCACTGCTCGGCATCGTGCTGGTGATCGCCTTCGGCACCGGGCTGGCCGTCACCCTCAGCGGCCTCGGACTGCTCGTCCTGACGGGACGTCGCACGCTCGACACCGCGGACGCCGGCGTCCGGATGCAGGGGCTGCGTGCTGCGCTCCCGCTACTCAGCGGTGTCGCCATCACACTCGGGGGACTCGTCCTGCTGCTCGCGGCACTGCTGCCCTGACACGCGACAGCGGCGCACCGTCGACGGTGCGCCGCTGCGGATCGGGCCGTGCGCCCCGGACGGGTCGCCCCGCCGGTCGATCAGAAGGTGGCGCTCTCCCCGCAGGCGCAGGAGCCGCTGGAGTTGGGGTTCTCGATGGAGAACCCGGACGCCTCCAGGGATTCCTTCCAGTCGATGACGGTGCCACCGAGGTAGGGCGAGGACATCTTGTCGATCCGAAGCGTGATGCCGTGCTGGGTTGCCTCGAGGTCCCCGTCCAACTGGCGGTCGTCGAAGAACAGCGCGTAGCGGAAGCCGGCGCAGCCGCCGGCCTGCACCGCGACGCGCAGGGCGATGTCGTCGATGTCCGGCTGGTCGCTGAGGAAGCTGCGCACCTTCTCAGCGGCGGTCTCGGTCAACGTGATGCCGGTGTCGGTGTCGGCGCTGGTGTCCACGGTGGTGTCGGCGCTCACGGGTGGCTCCTCAGTGCTCGGCGGTGGGTGCCGGCCGCGACGTGGGCGGGCACCACGGGTGGGAACGTTGCCTGCTGCGGTGGAAGTGTAACCAGCAGGTCACGCTGGCGGTGATGGTGCCTGCACCGGGGCCGCACCACAAGGGTGCGACCCCGGTGTCCGCCCTCCGCCGCAGCGGTGGGGTGTGGTCAGTTGATGAACTCCCCACCGACGGGACCGAACCGGTCGTAGCGGTCCTCGTCGACGGTGAGATCGGGGTAGTCCTCCGCCGTGATGGTGCCCAGATCGGCGACACGCTCGGCGAGCGCCTCCTGGTAGGTCACGGGCATCTGGTTGTACTCCAGGTCCTCCGGGAAGGGGAAGTCGTCCCCACCGTCCAGCAGGAAGTTCACGCTGGCGATGGCGAACTCCTCCGATCCGGCCGCCGTCGTGGCACCGTCGTCCACCAGCAGCACCTCGCTGTCGTCCTCCCGGGTGACGGTGACATCGACCAGACGTGCACCGGCCGGCTGCTCGAGGTCGTAGGTGAAGTCGACGCCGGCCCACTGTCCGAACCCACCCGCTGGCTCCGGAGCGGACTCGAGCGCGTGTTCCATGACCGCGACCAGGGTGTCACCGTCGATCGTGGCGACCGACACGAAGTTCAGGAACGCGGCCACGTTGAAGGTGTCGAGCTCCGTCACCGCGCCCGGGCCGATGATCGAGTCGTTGCGGATACCACCCCCGTTGCTCAGTGCGACATCGGCCTGCGGCGCATCGGGGATGTCGACCGCACGGTCCCGCGCAGCGAGGAGCATCGCATCGGCGAGCATGCTGCCGAGGTTGGTCTCCCGCGTCCGCACGAAGCCACGACGCCCGTCGAGCGGCACCTCGGTCTGCGCCAGGGCGTTCTCCGACAGCGACTCGACGTAGGCCTCGACGGGCGTTTCCACCTCGGTGGTCATGGTCTGGTTACGTGGTCCGTCCATCGCCACCGGCATCAGCTGCGATGCGGCGCTCGTGATGCGCACGAGTGCACCGTCCGCATCGAAGCCGAGCACCAGCCGACCGATGTCGGTGTAGTTGCCCGGCGTGGTCACGACCGGGACCTGCTGGCCGTCCGCATCGACCGCGAAGAGCGGGTAGGTCGCGCGCAGGTCCTCTCCCCCGCCGCCACCGACCACGGCGTCCACACCGGACAACTCGGGGATCAGGGTGAGCTCGGTGTTGAGGTCCTGGAGGTGGCTGGAGAGCAGGATGATGTCCACGTCCTGGGACTGCAGCTCGGCGATCTGCGCTTCGACCGCGGGGAGCACCTCGTTGATCACGACGTCGCGGGGACTCGAGACGCTCTCCAGATCCTCGTAGACCGCACCGATCACGCCGATGCGACGACCGGCCTCCTCGATGATCGTGCTCGGCGCGATGCGGTCACCGAGTGCATCCAGCACCGGCTCCGGCGACACGTCGATGTTGGCGGACAGGAACGGGATGTCGGCGTCCACCGCCGCGATGAACTCGGCCAGCAGATCCGGCGAGAAGTCGAACTCGTGGTTCCCGATCGTCATCGCGTCGTAGTTGGCCTCGTTGTACACCAGCGCGTCGTAGAAGGGCGCGTCGTCGACCAGCCGTGAGGCGTTGAGACGAGGGCCTGCCAGGAAGTTGTCGCCGGAGGAGATCGTGACCACACCGGAGTCCGCCCCAGCGTCGACCGCCTGTGCCTGCATCGACTGCATGTCAGCGACGAAGCGGGCGACACCTGGGAAGCCGGCGTCCTCGTCCGGCACGAGCATCGACTCACCGTCGTTGGAGTGCAGGACGGTCAGGTCGAAGTCCGGCGCGGGGAAGGCGTCCATCGCTCCGAGGAGCCGATCGACGATGCTGGCGAACTGGTCGCGGCGGACCTGCGATGCCGGATCGAAGGTGTCCGCGGTCCGTCCCTGGACGAGCCCGAGCTCGAAGGCCAGGTCGACGGCGGCCGCGTGGGTGCCCTCGGTGTAGTCGTCGAAGTAGGGCCCGCCAGCGGTCGCCGTCGGCAGTCCGAGTGCGAACCGGTGCGCGCGCGTGACCAGGGACGCGACCTGCGCGCGGGTCACGGCGGTCTGCGGACGCACGGTCCCGTCGTCGTAGCCCTCGATCACGCCGGCCGCGGCCATGGCCGCGATGTCGGCGGCATGGGTGGTACCGACGGCGTCCTCGAAGGGCGGCACCTCGGCGTCGGGAAGTTGGATACCGGAGCTGCGCAGGGCACGAGCGAGCAGCGCTGCGAGCTGTCCGCGCGAGGCCGGGTCCGCAGGAGCGAAGGTGTCGTCGGTGACGCCCCGGACCACGTCGCGCTCGACGGCACAGTCGATGGCCTCCGCATGGGTACTCGTCTCCGACACGTCATCGAAGGGAGCGGATGCCGCTCCTTCTGGACAGCCGGTGAGGGTGTCGTCGGGCAGTTCCTGCGCACCGATCGGCACGGTGAGTGCCCCGGCAGCCAGCGCGGCGGCCGCCAGGGTCGTGAAGGTTCGTCGCAACATCGCGAACTCCATGGGTCGGTTGGGCGTGGCTGGGGTCATCCGGACCACGCGTGCCAACACACCGGGCAGGGAGAACGGCGTGCCTCCCCCGGCCCACCCTAGGTCGCTCGCGCACCGTGATGGTGTCCGGATGGTGTCCGGCGTCTGCATCTGCGAGGCGCGACCGCCGAACGACCCGCATGTGCACGTTCAGTACCGCCGCGCCAGCTGGGCTGCCGCGGTGACCAGATCGCCCGCCGGATCCGGGCCCGGCCCCGCAGGTGCTGCCGCCACGACCTCCTGCACACCGTCGGGGGCCGGGCCCTCGACCTGACCGGCGACGACCATGATCGCCGTCTGGGTACCGATGGCCGCTTCGCGGACCGCACCGACGACCTTGCCGGCCAGCGAGGTCGCATCCAGCCGTCCCTCGCCGGTGATGACGAGATCCGCACGTTGCAGCGCCGGACCGAGACCCACCAGGTCGGCCACGCGCCCGGCGCCGGGCACGAACCGCGCGCCGAGCGCCGCCGCCAGGGCGAACCCCAGGCCGCCTGCTGCGCCGGAGCCCGGCAGTTCGTGGCTACCCCGCCCATGGGGCAGGTCCCGCTCGACCACCGCGGCGACGTGCTCGAGCGCAGCCGTCAGATGCGCCACCTCCCGGTCATCGGCGCCCTTCTGGGGGCCGAACACCGCGGCGGCGTCGGCCAGGCGGGTGTCGACGTCCGCCAGCAGTTCCACCTCGACCGCGCCGAGATCCGGTGCCCACCCGGGCTCGATGCGTGCCAGGCGGTGGATCTCACCCCCACCGATCTTCAGCCCCGAGCCGTCCGCGACACGCAGCCGGTACCCGAGCCCGGTCAACGCCCCGAGACCGGCGTCGACGGTGGCACTCCCGCCGAGCCCCAGCAGCACACGTCGGGCACCCGCGTCGACCGCGGCGCGCAGCAGCTGGCCGACCCCGAAGGTGGTGGTGTGCATCGGCGTGCGCTGCGCATCTGGCACCAGGTGCAGCCCGCACGCCTCGGCGGACTCCACCACCGCGGTCCCGTCGGCGCGCAGCAGCACACGGCCGGTCACCGGGCGGGCCAGCGGCCCGACCACCTCGACCTCGAGCCAACGGTCATCATCGCGGGCGAGGACCGCGCACAGCCCGTCCCCACCGTCAGCCAGGGGCAGGAGTTCCAGCTCATCCTCGGGCCGCGTGCGCCGCCAGCCCGCGGCGATGGCGGCGGCAGCCTCGGCGGCGGTCAGGGTGCCCTTGAACCCGTCGGGGGCGACGAGGACGCGCACACGGCCTCCTTGGTGGGCAACGCTGGAGCCCGAACCTAGCGCCGCCTTTCCGGCGGGGGTGCGCGACAGGCCCCGGGGCGTGGTCACGGGTGGACAGCGGCTGCCCTTCAGGCCCGCGGGTCCCGATCGACGAA
>JAWLFQ010000040.1:0-21453 GCA_041685505.1 Nitriliruptoraceae bacterium | reverse complement strand
GCTCGAGTTCCGCATCGCGCCGGACGGCGACGGCAGCCGTCTGACCCAGCGGGCCCGGTTCCACCCGCGCGGGCTGTGGGGGCGGCTCTACTGGTACTCCCTGGTGCCCTTCCACGGCCTGATCTTCCCGAGCATGGCCCGCGAGTTCGCCCAGGAGGCGGAAGCGATCCATGCTGCCGGGCGCACGGAGGCGGTACCACCACCGCCCATGCGCCGACGGCCGCGGCGCCGGTGACCGCGGGCGCACCCGGCCGACACGGCCGGCGTGCCACGCCACCCCGGACGCTCTCCGTGTTCCCCTTGGTACTCTCCGCGATATCTACGCGCGGGGCCCCGCCCGTGCCGTCGACCGCCGAGCCTCCCCGCGACCTGCCTGCGGTACGGAGGATCCACGGGACTCCCATGTCTGAGATGCCCACGCTCCGGGCGGAGGAGCGGCTGGCCGCCTGCAGCCTCCACGAGATCGTGCGCGGTGTCCGCTCCGACACCGGTGACCGCGTGGTGGTCAAGCGGGCTCGCCTCAGCCATGACCCGGTGGCGGCCAGCGAGGAGGTCGACCGTGAACGCCGCGCGCTGCAGGCGCTGGCGGGGCTCTCCGGGATACCGGCGCTGCGGGACGGTGGTCCCAACGAGGTGGTCACGCGTGATCTCGGTGGCCACGACCTGGCGCACGGCGACGTGGCCGGGACGCTGGATCTCGAGTCCTTCCTCACCGTGGCGCAGCGCGTGGCCCGGGTGGTCGCGGGCATGCACGCGCGCGGGCTGCTGCACCTCGATCTGCACCCCGGCAACATCGTGCTGCGTCGCGAGGACCTCGCGGTGGAGATCATCGACCTCGCCTCGACGGTGCCGCTGCCCGGGGCGGGCACGGCCGCGGCGATCGATCCCGGTGCCCATCGCGGGCGACCGGCCTACCGCGCTCCCGAGCTGTCGGACGCTGCGGTGTCCCTCGTCGACGACCGTACGGACCTCTACGCCCTCGGGGCGACCCTGACCTTCCTGGCGACCGGCGCACCCCCCTTCCCCGACGACGATCCGGTGGTCCTGCGGCACGCGCAGCGGACCTCGGCCCCACCGCCCGCGCACCTGCTGGCCCCGTGGCTGACCGAGGCCGTCGCAGCGGTGCTCACGCGGCTGCTGCAACCCGATCCCGACCTCCGCTACCGCAGTGCCGAGGGGCTCGCGGCCGATCTCGCCGAGCTCGGCGGGCGCATCGACCGCGGGGCCGTCACCGCGGGCTTCCGTCCCGGCCAGCGCGACCTGACGCGTGCCCCCCGGACGCCCCGCGGCCTGGTCGGCCGTGCCCGGGAGGTGGCGGCGTTGCACGACGCGCTGGCTGCAGCCCGTTCCGGTGGCAGCCACGGGGTGTTCGTCACCGGCCCCGCCGGGATCGGCAAGACCGTCCTCGTCGATGCGCTGCGTGCGCACGTCACGGCGTCGGGTGGGCGGTTCGTCGGGGGCAAGTTCGACGAGCTCCGGCGGGACCAGCCCTTCTCCGCACCCGCCGCCGCTCTCCGCGAGCTGGCGGCCATGCTGCTGGCCGGGGAGCCCGCCCAGGTCGACACCTGGCACGACCGGCTGCTGTCGGCGACGGGAGCCGACGCCGCGCTGCTGGCCGCGGCCGTGCCCGAGCTGCGTGGTGTGCTCCGTGTCGAAGGGGACCGTGCCCTCGAGGACCCCCTGGAGTTGCGCGCGCGGCTGCGCGCGGTCCTGATCGACCTGCTGCGCGCGGTCGCGCACCGCGAGGAGCCGCTGGTGCTGTTCCTCGACGACCTCCAGTGGTCCGATCAGCCCTCGCTCGACCTGCTCGGCGACCTGTTGCAGGACGCGCGGGTGGACGGGCTGCTGATCGTCGGTGCCTACCGCGACGGCGAGGTCGCGGCCGACCATCCGCTGCGCACCCAGCTCCAGCACCTCGACGCGGCGGCGGCATCCGTGCAGCACGTGGCTGTCGAGCCCTTCGCCCGCACGGAGGTGGAGGAGCTGCTGGCCATCATGCTCCCCCAGGAGGCTGCGGTGGACCCCGCGCTGCTCGACGCGGTCGTGGCACGCACGGGTGGCAACCCCTTCCACGCCGTGGAGCTGGTGCTGCATCTGCACGGTGCGGGCACGCTGCGCGCCGATCACCAGCGTGGCCGGTGGCTCGTCGCCGCCGACCGGCTCGCGGATCTGGGTGTCGGCGACGAGCTCATCCCGATGCTGGTGGACGAGCTGGATGCGCTGGTGGACCCCGAGGGGGTCCTGGCCACCGCTGCCTGCCTCGGCAGCCGTTGCACCCTCGAAGGTCTGTCGCAGCTCACGGATCTGGGGACCCACGCCATCGAGGAGGCGTTGGCACCAGCTGTGCGGCGGGGCGTCCTACGTGCCGAGCCGTCTGTGTCCTCCTCCTCCTCGCCGACCGGCCGTGCACAGCAGGTGCTGGTCTTCGCCCACGACCGGATGTTCGAGGCCGCACGCGCACTGCTCACGCCTGCGGCGCGTCGCGCTCGCCACCTCGAGCTGGCCCGCCGGCTCGGCGTGACCGCCGAGGAACCGGTCGATGTCCTCGGCGCAGCGGAGCAGCTGCTGCTGGCCGCACCCGTCGAGCTCGCCGCCGGTGAAGCCGAGCGGGCCGTCGAGGTCCTGCGCCGCGCGGGTGCCCAGGCCAGCGCCACGGGTGCCTTCGCCACCGCCGTACGGTTCCTCGAGTTGGCCGTCGCCCTCACCCCCGAGGATGCCTGGACCGTCGCCCGTGATCGCACCTACGCGCTCCACGCGGCGCTGCACAGCGCCCTGCACGGCGCGGCCGACCACGACCGTGCCGACGAGGTGTTCGCGCTGCTCGCAGCCCACGCCCACGGCCCCGCGGAGCTCGCGGGTGAGGCACGGCTGCACATCACCGGTCTGGCCAACCGCACCAGGTACGAGGAGGCGGTGCTGATCGGGGTCGAGCTGCTCGGTCGGCTGGGCATCGAGGTGCCCCTGGAGGACCCGCTCCCGGACCTCGCGCGGGGCCTGGCGGTGGTGGACGCCGCCTTCAGCGGCGCGGCCGGTGACGTCCTGCCGACGGCGCCGGCTGCGGCCGAGGAGCGGGCCGTCGCCTGGCTGCTCAACCGCTCGATCCCGGCGGCCTTCTTCTGGCGCCCGGAGGTGGCGTTCTGGATGTCGGTCACCGGCGTGGAGCGGTGGTTGGCGCAGGGCTACCTCGACGAGTACGTCTACCCGGCGGCGTGCCTCACCCTGGCCACCATCGGGCTGCGCGAGGACCCCGACCTCGGCTACCGGGTGGCGACCGAGGCGCTGCGCATCGGCGCCGAGCGTGCCGAGCGGGCGCCGACGGAGATCGCGCGCACCCACCACGTGGTCGGGCTGTTCGTCGCCCACTGGTTCGAGCCGCTGGAGCGCGACATCGAGCACGCCCGTCTGGCCTTCGATCAGCTCGCCCGCGCCGGTGAGACCGACTTCGCCTGCTTCTCCTTCTTCACCAGCCAGGCAGCGGTCCTCGACACCGCCACCGACCTCCAGGTGGTCGCCCAGGAGATCGCCACCGCGGGCGAGTACGCCGCGCGCACGGGCAACACCCACGCCCAGCACGCCTACATCAGCTTCCACCGGCTGCTCCTCGCCCTCCAGGGGCGCACCGATACGCCCGGCAGCTTCGAGGGAGAGGGCTTCCGCGAGGCCGCCCACCTCCATGCCACCGCCGGGAACCCGATGGCACGCGGGTTCTTCCACACCTACCGGGCGGTCACAGCCGCGATCTTCGGTGACGAGATCGCCCTGCGCGCCCATGCGGCGGAGGCGAACCGGCACGCGGCCTACCTGACCGGTTTCTGGCCGACGGTGCTGATCCGGGTCGTGTCCGCGCTGGCGGCCAGCGATCAGCTCGGTGCCGCCCCCGCGGACCCGGCGCCGGACGGCGAGGACCGTGACCGTGCGGCGGCGCAGCTGGCCGACGACCACCGCTGGCTGGTGGCCAGGGGTGCCGACAGCCCGGTCAACATCGGCCACCTCGCCGAGCTGGTGACCGCCGAACGCGCGGCGCTCGACGGTGAGTTGTGGGCGGCGCAGGTGGCCTTCGAGCGGGCCATCGAGCAGGCAGCCGGCCACCACCGTTCCTGGCACCTGGGGGTCATCCTCGAGCGGGCGGCCCGCTTCCACCTGCGGCACGGTCTCGAGCGCAGCGGCGGGGATCTGCTGCTGCGGGCACGCCGCGTGTGGCAGCAGCTCGGGGCCCCGGGCAAGGTGGCCGAGCTCGACCGTCAGGTACCCGAGCTCGTGGACGTCGAGGCCGAGCGCAGCAGCGGGGCGGGAGCGGATGTCGACCACCTTGCGCTGCTCCGCGCGGTGCGGGCGATCAGCGGTGAGCGCACGCGCCCCGGGTTGGTCGAGCGGGTCGTGGAGGTCGCCAGCCAGTTGTCCGGTGCCACCGAGGTGCTGCTGCTCGCGCGCGACCGCGAGGACGAGTGGTGGCTGGAGGGTGGCGCCGACCGGGGGCGACCCGTCACCCGGCAGCGCCTGGCGGCGGCCAGCGCTGCCGGCGCGGTGCCGGCCGGACTGCCGCGGGGGATCCGCACCGCGGGTGACCTGCTCGTCAGCGCCGACGCGTCCACCGACCCCCGCTTCAGCGATGATCCGCGCTACGCCGGCGGGCACCCCTGCTCCCTGGCGATCCTCCCGGTCCGCCATCAGGGCACCCTCGAGGCGGTGCTGGTCCTCGAGACCCGGACCCGCCGCTCGGCCTTCGGCTCGGCCCGGCTCGAGCTGCTCACGATGCTCGCTGCCCAGCTCGCCACCGCCCTCGACAGCCTCCGGGTGCACGAGCGGCTGGAGCGCACCGTCGAGGAGCGCACCGAGGCGCTCGAGGCGGCGAACGCGCGGCTCGACGTGCTGAACCGGACCGACGCGCTCACCGGGATCGCGAACCGTCGACAGTTCGACGAGGTGCTCGCCGTGGAGTGGCGCCGAGCCCGCCGTCGGGGTGCGCCCGTGGGCCTGATCCTGCTCGACGTCGATCGGTTCAAGGCGTTCAACGACCGGTTCGGCCATCAGGTCGGTGACACCGGTCTCCGCGCTGTCGCTGCGGCCCTCGGCAGCGCCTGCCGGCGCGCGTCGGAGACGGTCGCCCGCTTCGGTGGCGAGGAGTTCGCCGTGGTCGTCGCCGACGCTGCCGCCGAGAGCCTGGTCCGGCTGGCCGAGGAACTGCGGGCCCGGGTCGCCGAGCTCGCCATCGCCGGCACCGATGGTGTCACCATCAGCGCGGGCGTCGCGCTCCACGTCGCCGACGGGGCCGGTGGGGACGAGCACGCTCTGCTCCGCGCCGCCGACCGCGCCCTCTACCGGGCCAAGCAGCGCGGCCGCGACCGGGTCGAGGCCGCGTGGCGGGAGGACACCACCCGCACCTGATCGGCGGCGGGACCTTCGTCGCTGCCTCTAGAGCCCTTGGGCTCGAGTTGGGCCCGAACGCCGTGGTTCGGGATGGATCGCCGGATCCTCGGCGTTCAACCGCTCAGCAGGGCACCCACAGGTCACGACGTCGACGACGCGCTCCGGTGGTGCGCCCCTCCCGATCTGTCGGGCCTACGCCGTGCGCTCGCGTGCCCGAGACCATCCACACCAACGCTGCTCCAGGAGGTTCTCACGATGACCCAGGCCATCCCCGCCGCACCCCCGTCGACCGCGCCGAGCGGTACGCGGCTGGCCGGCGACGACCGCACGATCAACGTCCTGATCCGCGCCTTCATCGGCGTCGCCGTGGTCGGCTGGGGAGCCAGCATGCTGTTGACCGCGATCCATTTCTGGGTCCTGCCCCTCCCCGAGGGTGCCCAGCCGCAGGGTGCGATCGAGGTCATCACCAGCCAGTGGGCCTACGTCGGCCCGATCCCGCTGGCCACCATCGGCGCCGCCTACTACATCCTGATGATCGCCGCTGGCGCGACCTGGCTGCACACCAAGGATGCGCGGCTCGAGCGGGCGCTGCTGCCGCTGACCAGCCTCGGCGTCCTGTCCTCCGCCGGCTTCGTCTACCTCCAGCTGGTGCCCATCGGCGCGATCTGCCCCTTCTGCATGATCTCGGCGACGGCCACGACCACCCTGCTGATCCTCGAGATCGTCGTCCGCAGGCGCGGAGGCGCAGCATCGGCGCCGCAGGTCGCCGCCGCGCGGGTCTGGCCGGTGACGTTCTTCGCGACGATGGCGATGACCATGTTCGTGCTCTGGAGCCTCCCGCAGCTGCCGCTGCCCGGCAACTGATCGGCCGCGCTGCTGCCTGACGACTCCCTGGTGGAACGCACCTCTCAGGGCTGCGCAGGATGACAGGACACGACGACGCCCCGGCCACCGTGCCGGGGCGTCCACCTATGCTGGCGCGCACGCGGTGGTGGTCCCTACGGGCGCCACGTGCGCCCCGAGCCGGGGATGCGCGTCGGCGACGGTGTCGAACGCCGCAGCGTGGTCGATGGTGCGGAGGCCGTGGTGCGGATCCTGTCGGGGCCCTGGGACCGGGAGCAGGTCGCACGGTGGTTGCACGGAGCGCGTATCCCCCTGCGACTGGCGGTCCTCACGCCGCGAGGTCCGCTGGTGGTCTCGCTGTGGTTCCGCTTCGACGGGGCACAGTTGTGGTGTGCCACCCGTAGCAGCGCCGACATCGTGGGCCACGTCCGTGCGGATCCCAGGGTCGGTGTGGAGGTGGCCCCGGACCTGCCGCCGTACCGGGGTGTGCGCGGTACCGGGCGGGCTGCGGTGGTCGTCGAGGAGGGGCCGGCGGCCCTCGATGTCCTCCTCGACCGCTATCTCGACGACCGGAACGCCGCGCTGGCCGCCGACCTACGGCGGGCCGCCACGCGCGGTGAGGTGGCGCTGCGGATCAGCGCGCTGACCCTGTCCAGCTGGGACTTCTCCGCTCGTATGCACCCCCAGGAGCCCGCACCACCCTTACCGGATGTCATGGGCCCGCCGTCTGCCACCGAGCAGTCGGACGGGCCTGGCTGAACACCGGGTTGGGTGGTTGTCAACTGGTCGGCCGACCGGGTTCGGACAGCCTGGCCACCAGGCCGTGGTTGTGGTGCTGACGGAAGCTGGCCAGGCGTCCACACTCGCAGGCGCAACGGCGCACCCCCGTTCTCGTCGTCCCACCGGCGGGCGGGGGTGCTCACGGCGGGGACCCCCGCCTCCACCGACGACGGTGGACCACCCCCGATCCTGTCCACGCGGCCACACGCGCAGGGTCGGAGCCGTGACCGAGCTCACGGCCGTGCCGGCAGTGCCGACCACGCGGTGGGTGACACACACAGCTGAGGAACACCGTGCGCCCTGCTCTTCGCTCCTTCCTGCCCGCGTCCACCGATCAGCGTCGTCAGCGCGCACTCGCCGTCCTCACCGCGGTGGTCGCGGCGGCGGGCATCGCCGCGGCGACGGCGACATCGGCGGACGACGATGACGCGGCGCCGGTGCCGTCCGCCGCCGGTGACCCGGCGCATCGCGCCGGCTCGTTCCCCCTCCCGGCGGGCGACCCGGCGTCCCGGGGTGAGCGCTCGCCCGTGGTGGACACGTCGATCGGCGCGGTCGAACGTCTCTCGGAGCAGGAGGAACTCCCGAGCCTGACGCCGCCGGACCCGAGCGTCACCGCGCGCGATGTCGCCGCTGATCCGGCCGCGCCCGCGGATGGCAACGGCCCGGAGGGGGACACCGAGCCGGTGTACGAGACCGCCGATGGCGACCGGATCGACGCGGCACGCGTCTCCGCGTTCCTGGACGGACGTGGTGCGCCCCTGGCGGCGCACGCCGAGACCATCGTGGCGGCGGGGGTGGCGCACGACGTCGACCCACGGGTCGTGGTGGCCATCGCGATCGCGGAGTCGAACGGCGGCGAGCTGCTGCCTGCCGGCAGCCACAACGCCTGGGGTTGGGGCGGCAGCGGTCCGCGGGGTCTGCGTGCCTGGGAGTCCTGGGAGGTCTCGATCGACGAGTACACCGAGCGGCTCGGTGCGCTCTACGACACCGATGACGTCGACTGGGACTTCGCCAGCACCTACTGCCCCCCCAACACCCAGTGGTGGTACGACACCGTGACCTGGGCCATCGACCAGATCTGAGCCGTCCCCGCAGGGGCGGTGCGCAGGATCCGGCAGGGTCGGCCGCGCCCTGGCTCAGGAGTCGTGCACGTCGACGTTGCCATGGTCGTGCAGCGCCGGGATGCGGCCGAGCTTGCCGGCCTGGAAATCCTCGAAGGCCTGGACGACCTCGGCCTTGGTGTTCATCACGAAGGGCCCGTACCAGGCGACCTGTTCGCGGATCGGTCGCCCACCCAGCAGCAGCACGTCCAGCTTGGGTGCACGTGACTCCTGCCGCTCGGCCGCGGTCACGACCAGTTCGTCGCCGCGACCGAACACCGCGAGCTGTCCCATCTCCAGCGGTCGGCGCTGCGCACCGACCGTGCCACGGCCTGCCAGGGCGTAGGCCAGCGCGTTGAAGTCCCGCCGCCAGGGCACACGGAGCTCGGCGCCCGGCTCGAGCGTGGCATGCAGCAGGGTGATGGGGGTGGAGGTGGAGCCCGGGCCGGTGACACCGCCGACCTCACCGGCGATGACGCGCAGGAGCGCACCACCATCGTGGGAGGTCGCGAGCGCGACGTCGGCGCCGCGGAGGTCCTGGTAGCGCGGCGCGTTCCACTTCTGGGCCTTCGGGAGGTTGACCCACAGCTGGAAACCGTGGAACAAGCCGCCCTTGACGACCACCTCCTCCGGTGGGGCCTCGATGTGGAGCATGCCACTGCCGGCGGTCATCCACTGCGTGTCCCCGTCGGTGATCAGGCCCCCACCACCGTGGGAGTCCTGGTGCTGCAGGGTCCCGTCCAGCATGTAGGTCACGGTCTCGAACCCGCGGTGCGGGTGCCAGGGGGTGCCCTTGGGCTCCCCCGGCGCGTACTCGACCTCACCCATCTGGTCGAGGTGGATGAAGGGGTCGAGGTCGGTCAGGTCCACCCCCGCGAAGGCGCGGCGGACCGGGAACCCCTCGCCCTCGAAACCACGCGGTGCGGTGGTGACGGAACGGACCGCCCGCACGACACCGGTGCCGGCTGGGGGCCCCTGGACGCGGGGCAGGGTGAGCAGGTCATCGACGGTGACGGCGGGCATGTGCACTCCTGCGCAGTGACGAGGACGGCCGGTGGTGGAGCGTACCGCAAGTAGTTGCAGACACAACAGGTGCTCGTCGCGACGTGCGCGTGGCGGTGAGCGGCTAGGCTGCCGGCCCGCACGAGGCCTGCTCGCCACCGGGCCGTGCTGTGGAGGTGTTCGAGATGCGACGGTCGTCCACCCTGCTGCTCGCGGTCCTGGTCGGGCTCCTGCTGCTGCCGGGGATCGCCCTGGCCGACGGTGCCCCCGAGGTGGAGGTGCTGGCGGTCGACGAGCCGGCGGGACCGGACCCCGCTCCCCGTGATGCCGAGGACAACCCGGCCCGGGAACTCGGCGATTACGGCGACAGGGAGACCCCCTTCACCTGGGCGGCGGCCTGGTTGCTCGCCGGCCTCGGTTTCGTCGGTCTCGCCCTGATGCTCGCGTTCTACCGCTTCCGCGTGCGCGGCCCCGCGACGGACCGGGCAGCACGCTGAGCCCCGGCGACCCCACCCAGACCGACGCGGCCCCGACCGGGGGGGACGGGGGCAGCCAGCGGTCCCTGGTCGACCAGCGCCTCGCACTGCGGACCGCCGCCCTGCTCGCGCCCTCCCGTCGGCCTGAACCCCGCCGTGTGGCCGACCTGCGTGCCGCGGTGCGCGCCGAGTTGCCGGATATCGACGCTGCCGCCCGCCGGTTCACCGACCTCGGGCACGGCCTGCCGCCGACGGCGATCCGGGTCGTCGGACGCACCGCGTGGGTCCGCGCCAACCTGGAGGTGGTCGCCGGCACCTTCGAACCCCTGCGTGAGCGGCTCGAGCGACGTCCGCGTGCCAGCCGGAAGGTGCTCGGTGTGCAGCTCGGTGCCCTGCTCGGGCTGCTGTCCACCAAGGTGCTCGGCCAGTACGTCCTGCCGCTGGCGGGGCCCGGGAGCGGACAGCTGATGGTGGTCGGTCCCAACGTGCTCGAGCTGGCCGATCACAACGGCGAGGTCGCCGAGGAGATCCGTCGCACGGTGCTGTTGCACGAGGTCACCCACCGCCTGCAGTTCGACGGTTGCGGGTGGCTCGGAGACCACCTGCGCGGGTTGGTGGGGCGCTACCTCGACCACACGCAGCTGGACGGCAACCAGCTGGCGGAGCTCGCCCCCCGGCTGCCCGAGGCGCTGGCGCGGGCCCGGGCCACGGGCGAGCTCAAGCCGCTGCTCGAGACGGTCCTGACCGAGGAACAGGTCGAGGTGATCGACGAGGCGCAGGGCCTGATGAGCCTGCTGGAGGGCCACGGCAACGCCACCATGTACGGCGCTGCGGCGGGTCTGGTGGACGACCCCGAGCGCGTCCGCGAGGCCCTCGCATCGCGCCAGGGTGACGTGATCTCCAAGGTGCTGACGGCTGTGGCCGGTCTGGAGATGAAGCGGCGTCAGTACCGCGAAGGCGAGGTCTTCGTCAGCGAGGTGCTGGACCAGGCTGGGACCGCCGGGCTCAACCGCGCCTTCACGACCCCCGACAACCTGCCACGCGGCGACGAGATCGCCGACCCCGCCGGCTGGCTCTCGCGGGTGCAGGCGTCGTGAACGAGGGCCCGGTCGCCGCTCTGCCGGCCGGTCAGCCCCGGGCGGCCCTCGTCGAGGAGGTCGCACACGCCCTGGCAGGTGTGCCACGCGACGCCGCCGCGGTCGTGGCCTGTTCCGCAGGACCGGACTCCACCGCGCTGGCGTTCCTGGTCGCGGAGGCGCGGGACGACCTGTTGCTGACCCTGGTCTACGTCGCCCACGGGTTGCGTTCGGGGGAGGAGGAGGCCGCGGAACGCCGCCTGGTCGCGCAGCATGCGGCGTGGCTCGGTGCGGGGTGGCAGTCGGAGCGCGTGACGGTGCCCCGCGGCAGCGGTGGTCCGGAGGCGGCGGCCCGCACGGCGCGGTACCGCGCGCTCCACGCCGTCACCGCCGGTATCGGCGCCGAGGTGCTCCTGCTCGGGCACACCGCGGAGGACCAGGCCGAGACCCTGGTGCTGCGGCTGGCACGCGGGACGGGGGTCGACGGTCTGGCCGGGATGCGGCGTCTGGAAGCGGGCAGATGCCGCCCTCTGCTCCGTCTGCGCCGGGCCGATGTCCGCGCCTTCGTCGCCGGGGAGGGCATCCCCACCGCGCACGACGTCACCAACGACGACCCGGGTGTACGGCGCACCATCGTGCGCCACGAGGTCCTGCCACAGCTCGCACGTGTGGGCGCGGATCCCGTGGGTGCCCTCACACGTCTGGCGGTCCAGGCCGACCGCGACGCCGCGGCACTGGCGGCTGCGGCCCGTGCCGCCGTGCCCCTGCACACCTTCGGGCCGGTGACCCTGCTGCAACGACCGGCCTTGCGCCGGGCGCACCCGGCCCTGGCCCGGCGCCGTATCCGCGACGCCCTGGCCCACCACCTCGAGGTCCCGGCCAGCGCTGACACCGTCGAGCGGGTGCTGGCGTGCGTGCCCGGGGACCGGGTGAGCCTGCCCGGTGCGCTCCGCCTCGAGATCACCCGGGCGGTGCTCGCGCTGGCCCCCGTCGACACGCCCTCGCCACCGTCGCGGCTGATCGCGGTGCCAGGTCACACGGCGTGGCCGGAGGCAGGGGTCGTACTCGAGGTGCGTACCCCCGCGAGCGAGGGGAGTACCCGCACCGTCCAGGACCAGCTCGCGCTGGGGCTCCCCGAGCCGTGGACACCCCGACCCGTGGCTCGCGAGCGGCTGGCTGTCCCCACCGGCGCGCACCGGGACCGGCTGGAGCTGCAGCTGCCGGCGATGTCGGAAGGACTGGCGCTACGGACCATGCGCCCCGGCGACCGTGTCCGCACCACCGTCGGCAGCCGTCGGGTCGCCGCGGTGCTGCGCGACGCGCACCTGCCGCGGGTGCTGCGTGCGCGCTGGCCGGTGCTCGTCGCCACCGACCCCGACGGGGCGCAGCGGGTGGTGTGGGTGCCGGGCTTCACCGTGGATGCCGAGCTGGCGGCACGCGGGCGCAGCGACCCGCACCTCGCCCTGGCGGTGGTCGGTGTCGCAGCGCCGCCGCAGGCAACCGGCGAGTAGTCTCCGCCACCCTGTTCGTGCGACGGCCCAGCCACCCACCCTCCACCGGACGGATGCCCACCATGTCCGAGTCGGTAGACCTGTTCGAGCGGATCCCCTCGGCGTACCGGTCGCAGGTCGAGGACGTGCTCATCCCCCGCGAGCAGATCGCGGCCAAGCTCGATGTGCTCGCCGCGGAGATCGACCGGGACTACGCCGACACCGAGCTGCTGCTGGTCGGCGTGCTCAAGGGAGCGGTCTTCGTGGTCGCCGATCTGCATCGCCGCCTCGGCGTGCCGGCGGCCATGGACTTCATGGCCGTGTCCTCCTACGGCTCGGCCACGACCTCATCCGGGGTGGTGCGGATCATGAAGGACCTCGATGCGGAGATCGAGGGACGACACGTCCTGGTGGTGGAGGACATCGTCGACTCCGGGCTGACCCTCGACTACCTGCTGAAGAACCTGCGCTCGCGTCGGCCGGCCACGGTCGAGGTGCTGTCGCTGTTGACCAAACCCTCGCGACGCGAGGTCGATCTGCCCATCCGGTACGTGGGTTTCGAGGTCCCGGACGTGTTCGTGGTGGGCTACGGGCTCGATTTCGCCGAGCACTACCGCGGACTGAGCGACATCGTGACCCTGCGACCCGAGGCCTACGGGGGCTGACCGGTCCGGCCGGCGCGCCGCGCGTGCGCACGGGCGGGCCGCGCCCCTGCGGCCATGCGTGCACAGGACGCCCACAACCGCCGCAGGAAGCCCGGGGGGCGCACCCTGGCCACTGGTAGCATCGAACCCTGCGCGCGGGTCATCGTGACGCGACGTCTCGACGCCGACGTCCACCCGCACCGACCCGACAGGTGGTTCTCCCGTGGCGAACGACAAGCCGTCCCAGCGCCTGCTGCGCGGTCCACTGCCGTGGGTGCTCGCCCTGGCTGCGGCCCTGTGGATCGGCTTCAGCCTGTTCTCCTCCGCCACTGCGCCGACGGAGCTGACCTGGAGCCAGTTCCAGACTGCGGTCGAGGACGGCCAGCTACAGGACTCCGACCTGCAGGTCACCGCGATCGGTAACCGCTCGGAATCCATCGAGGGCGAGCGGAGGTCGGACGGTTCGACCTCGGCCTTCACCACCGTCTACAACCCGGACATCAACGGCGACCAGCTGCGCCGCTGGATCGACCAGGGGCTGATCGCCGAGGTCGAGTTCGACGCCGAGCAGACCGGTGCGGTCGTCCAGATCCTGGCCACCGTGATCCCCTTCGTGCTGATCCTCGGGATCTTCTTCCTGCTGATGCAGAACATGCAGGGTGGTGGCGGCCGGGTGATGCAGTTCGGCAAGTCCAAGGCCAAGATGGTCTCCAAGGACGCGCCCAAGGTCACCTTCGCCGACGTCGCCGGGGCGGAGTCCGCCGTCGAGGAGCTCCGTGAGATCAAGGAGTTCCTGGAGAACCCCCAGAAGTTCCAGGCCATGGGTGCCAAGATCCCCAAGGGCGTGCTGCTCTACGGTCCTCCGGGGACCGGCAAGACCCTGCTCGCTCGCGCGGTGGCGGGCGAGGCGGGGGTGCCGTTCTTCTCCATCTCCGGCTCCGACTTCGTGGAGATGTTCGTCGGTGTCGGGGCCTCACGGGTGCGGGACCTGTTCGAGCAGGCCAAGGCCAACGCCCCGGCCATCATCTTCATGGACGAGATCGACGCCGTCGGCCGCCACCGGGGCGCCGGCATGGGCGGCGGACACGACGAGCGCGAGCAGACCCTCAACCAGCTGCTGGTCGAGATGGACGGCTTCGACGTGCGCACCGCGGTGATCCTGATCGCTGCGACCAACCGTCCCGACATCCTCGACCCCGCGCTGTTGCGTCCCGGCCGCTTCGACCGTCAGATCGTGGTCGACCGCCCCGACCTGGTGGGACGCGAATCGATCCTGGGCGTGCACGCCAAGGGCAAGCCGCTGGCCGACGACGTCGATCTGTCCGTGCTGGCGCGGTCCACCCCCGGGTTCACCGGCGCGGACCTCGCCAACCTGGTCAACGAAGGCGCACTGCTGGCCGCCCGGCGCGGCAAGCAGGAGATCGGCATGGCCGAGCTGCAGGAGTCGATCGAGCGCGTGATCGCCGGGCCCGAGCGCAAGACGCGCCTGATGAGCGAGGACGAGAAGCGCACCGTCGCCTACCACGAGGCGGGCCACGCCATCGTCGGCCACGCGCTGCCCAACGCCGACCCGGTCCACAAGATCACCATCATCCCGCGCGGACAGGCGCTCGGCTTCACGATGCAGCTCCCCACCGAGGACAAGTACCTCATCTCACGCTCGGAGCTGATCGACCGGCTCGCGGTGATGATGGGCGGTCGGGTCGCCGAGGAGCTCAAGATCGGCGATATCACCACCGGTGCCGGTGACGACATCCGCAAGGCCACCGCCACCGCCCGGGAGATGGTCACCCAGTACGGCATGAGCGGTGTGCTGGGTCCGATCACCTTGGGGCAGAAGGACTCGCAGCCCTTCCTCGGCAAGGAGTTCGGGCACCAGCCCGACTACTCGGGTCAGGTCGCGCAGATGATCGATGACGAGGTCCGCTCCCTGCTCGACGAGGCCCACGACGAGGCGCTCGAGATCCTTGTGGAGAACGACCACGTCCTCGAGGACCTCGCCACCCGGCTGCTGGAGGTCGAGACCGTCGACGGGCAGTTGCTGGACGAGGTCTTCGGCCCGGTGCACCACCGGCCCAGCCGCGCCCTGATCGCGCCCGAGGCCGACGACCCGGCTGCGGTCATCGAGAAGCTGCGGCGCAGCACCGGCCATGGACACGGCAACGGCAACGGGGCGGGCAACGGCCACGGGTCGGGCAACGGGCACGGCCAGGAGCCGTCCACGTCGACGCCTGCGTCGAAGCAGGCCTGAGCGGCCTCACTGACACCACCACGCCCCACACGACGGGGCAGGTCGCTCGAACCGAGGAGGTCTCCGTGAGCGTGTCCCCGCTGCCCCACTCCGCCGACGGTTTCGACGCCCATGACGAGGACGTCCTCGCCGATGAGCTGCTCCCCCTCGACGCGGCCGATTCGGTACGCCGGGTGCGCCACATCACCGGGATCGAGCCCAGCCGCTCCTTCGATCACGACAAGATCGAGCGTGCGGTCCGCATGCTCCTCGAGGCCATCGGCGAGGACCCGGACCGTGCCGGCATCGCCGAGACCCCGGCACGCGTCGCCCGTGAGTACGACGAGATCTTCGCCGGGCTGCTGATCGACCCGGCGGACGTGCTGTCGGTCACCTTCGACGAGGCCTACGACGAGATCGTGATGATGCGCGACATCGAGTTCCACTCGATGTGCGAGCACCACCTCGTGCCCTTCTCCGGCGTCGCCCACGTCGCCTACCTGCCGAACGCCTCCGGACAGGTCACGGGGCTGTCCAAACTGGCACGTCTGGTCGACGTGTGCGCCAAGCGCCCCGGACTGCAGGAGCGGATGACCACGATGGTCGCCGACGCCCTGGAGCGGGCGCTGGACCCCCGTGGGGTGCTCGTCGTGGTCGAGGCACGCCACATGTGCATGGAGATGCGTGGCATCCGCAAGCCCGGTGCGCAGACCGTCACCTCTACCGTCCGTGGCAAGTTCCGTGAGGACCCCAAGACACGCGCCGAGGCGATGACGCTGCTCAAGCGCTGACGGCGCGGGCGCCATCGACACCGCCGCTGACCGGCACCGGGGGTCGGCGCCACCACACCGCGCAGCCGGGTGGCTGCCCCGGCTGGCATGCTGCACACCGAACCCGGGGCGGAAGGGGGCGTGATGGACGCGGTGTCGGATGCGCCGAGCCTGCGCGTCCGCGAGGCCGCCGCGTGGCGTCTGGCCGGTCCGGTGGAGGTCGAGCTGGCGGCACCGGCCGCCACCGTGGATGCGCTGCTGACCGCCCGCCCGACAGGGGTCGAGACCCGCCGTGTCGCACCGGGCCTGGTGCGCTTGAGCGCTCCTGCACCCGCGCTGCGCGCCGCACTGGTCGCGGTCGAGCCTGCGGTGGCCGACCACCTCGAGGCCCGCCTGGCCAGCTGGCGGCAGCCGCCCCCCGACCTCGCCACCCCGGCGGGGGTCCTTGCCACCTCGACACGCCCGGTGGTGATGGGCATCCTCAACGTCACGCCCGACTCGTTCTCCGACGGTGGGCAGGCCTACCTGCCCTCGGCTCACCCCGCACCGGCGCTGGCCGCTGCGGCACGCCTGCTGGAGGCAGGGGCGGAGGTCATCGACGTCGGTGGCGAGTCCACCCGCCCCGGGGCCTCACCCGTCACTGAGGCCGAGGAGCTGACACGGGTCCTGCCGGTGGTGCGCGAGCTCGCCGCTGCCGGTGTGATCGTGTCCATCGACACCACCAAGGCCGTGGTCGCACGTGCGGCCGTGGAGGCGGGTGCGGCGATGGTCAACGACGTCTCCGCCGGTCGGCTGGACCCACGACTGCTCGACACCGTCGCCGCCGCCGAGGTGCCCTACGTGCTGATGCACATGCAGGGCACCCCGCAGACCATGCAGCGCGCCCCCCGCTACCTCGACGTGGTGGCTGACGTGCACCGGGCGCTGGATCAGGGACTGGACGCGCTCATGGAGCGGGGCATCGACCGGGAGCGCGTCGTCCTCGACCCCGGCATCGGTTTCGGCAAACGCCTGGAGCACAACCTGGCGCTGCTGCACGACCTGGCCACCTTCACCGCCTTCGGGCGTCCGGTGCTGGTCGGCGCGTCGCGCAAGAGCTTCATCGGTCGGTTGATGGGCGATGCACCACCCGACCAGCGCCTCGAGGGTTCACTGGCGGTGACCGCGCTGGCCGTGGCGGAGGGCGCCCGCCTGCTGAGGGTCCACGATGTCGCCGAGACGGTGCGGGCCGTGCGCGTCGCCCACGCGGTGTCCGACCCTGGTGCGTGGTCGATCGCCGTGGCCGACGGTGCGCCGACAGCAGCAGACACCACCCCGGGGAACGACGTCCCCCCCGGCGCGATGAGCTAAGCGAAGGGAGCAGGCGTGGACCACATCACCATCCGCGGCATCGAGGCCTTCGGCCACCACGGCGTACTGGCCCACGAGCGCGAGTACGGTCAGCGGTTCGTGGTCGATGTCGACCTGGGCGTGGACCTCACGGCCGCCGGCGCATCCGACGACCTCACCGACACCGTCGACTACGGGGCGATCTCGGGGGAGGTGGCCGCCGAGGTCGCGGGGGAACCCTGTGCGCTGATCGAGGCGCTGGCCGAGCGGATCGCCGCCCGCTGCCTGCGTGCCCCCCGGGTCCAGGCGGTCGAGGTCACCGTGCACAAACCCTGTGCGCCGATCCCCGTCGTGGCCGACGAGGTGGCGGTCACGATCCGGCGGGTGCGCTCATGAGCGCCTCCGCGCAGCCGCGCATCGCGCTGGGACTCGGCGCCAACGTGGGCGATGCGATCGAGACGCTCACCGCGGCGGTCTACGCCATCGACGACATCGACGGTGTGGCGGTCGACGAGGTGTCCGGCGTCTACCGCACGCCACCCTGGCCCGCCCCCCCGGACCCACGTGCGGTGCCCCAGGACGACTTCCGCAACCTGGTCGTCACGGGGGTGACGAGCCTCGAACCGCTGGCGCTGCTCGACGAGTTGCAGCTGGTGGAGCAGGCCTTCGGTCGCGACCGCGAGCGCGAGATCCGGTGGGGACCACGACCGCTGGACATCGACCTGCTCCTGCACGGGGACACGGTGTGCAGCACCGAGCGGCTCACCCTGCCGCACCCGCGCATCACGGAGCGGGCCTTCGTGCTCGTCCCCCTGTTGGAGGTCATGCCGGGAGGGACCCTACCGGGGGGCCAGCGCCTGACCGCTGCCCTCCAGGCGCTGGCGCCCGTGGAGGGCATCGAGTTGGAGGTACGGCTCGAGGATGTCCCGACCACGCACGTGGCCCGGCCGGAGGGACCTTCCGGTCCGGCGCCGAGCTTCCACCGGCCCGGTCCGGCGGACACCGACCCGCGATGAGGGTCGCCATCGTGGGGCCGGGCCGTGTCGGCACCCTGCTGGCGGCCGCCGGTTCCCGGGCCGGTTGGCGTGTGGTGACGGTCTCGGGCGGCAGCGCATCGGCCCGTGAGCGCGTGGCACGGACGGTGGCGGGGGTGCGTCCGCACCACGATCCCGCCGCAGCGGTGGCCGATGCCGACCTCATCGCGCTCACCGTCCCCGACGACGCCATCAGCGGTGTCGTGGACCGGCTGGTGGTCGCCGACGCACTGGCCGAGGGGCAGGGCGTGGTGCACCTTGCCGGCTCCCGCGGTCTGGAGGTCCTGCACCGGGCCCGCCTGTCCGGTGCCCGCACGGCGGCCTGCCACCCGGCGATGACCGTCCCGCGTGGTGCCTGCGACCCGGAGCTGCTGGTCGGGGTCGCATGGGCGGTCACCGCGGGCGCGACGGACCGTGCATGGGCGCACGCGTTGGTGGAGGACCTGGGTGGTGACCCCGTGGACGTGGCCGATGATCGCCGCGTCCTCTACCACGCGGCCATGACCGTGGCCGCCAACGCCGTGGGTGCGGCGGTGGTCACCGCCCGACGGCTCCTGCTGGCTGCACGGGTCGAGCGGCCCGAGGCCTTCCTCACGCCACTGGCACAGGCGTCGGTCCGCAACGTCGCCAGCGAGGGGGTGGCGGCCCTCACCGGGCCGATCGTGCGGGGCGATGTGGGTACGGTCGCGGCACACGTCGCCCAGCTGGCGGCGGACCTGCCCGAGTTGCTCCCTGCCTACCGCGCCCTGGCGACGGCCACCCTGGAGCCGGTCCGCACGGCCCTGGCCGCCGAGGTGGTCGCGGCGCTGGAGGCGGTGCTCGACGCGCCGGCGCCGACCGAGGAGTCGTGAAGGTGGAGCGCAGCACCACGATCGCCGACCTGCGTGGCCGCGTGCGCGCATGGCGGGCGGCGGGGCTGCGCATCGGTCTGGTTCCGACCATGGGGGCCCTCCACGACGGGCACCTCGCCCTGGTGCGCACCGCCGCCGAGCAGGCCGACGCCATCGTCGTCTCGGTCTTCGTCAACCCGACCCAGTTCGACCGTACCGATGACCTGGCGGCCTACCCGCGCGACCTCGCGGGCGACGAGCGGGCGCTGGCCGCACTCGGGCTGCGGGCCCCGCTGGTGGTCTTCGCTCCCGATGTGGACGAGCTGTACCCGCGTGAGCCCCTGACCACGGTCTCGGTGGCGGGTCTCGGTGCGCACCTGTGCGGGGCGTCACGCCCCGGTCACTTCGATGGGGTCGCCACGGTCGTGACGAAGCTGTTGCACATCGCGACGCCGGATGTGGCCGTGTTCGGTCGCAAGGACCGTCAGCAGCTCCAGATCGTCCGTCGGCTGGTGGCCGACCTCGACCTGCCGGTGGCGATCGTGCCGTCGCCGACGGTGCGTGAGGCGGACGGTCTGGCGCTGTCGAGCCGCAACCGCCGGCTCAGCGTGCGCGATCGTGTCCGGGCCCTGGCGTTGTCACGAGCGCTGCGGGCGGGCGTGCTGGCCGCCGAAGGGGAGCGCGCCGCCGGCAGGGCGGTCCTGCCGGCCGTCGTGCGCGACGCCGCGCAGGGTGCCCTGCCGCCCACCGAGGTGGCGGTCGACTACGTCGAGGTCGTGGACGCCGACACGATGCAGCCGAGCGCCGAGCCGATCACCGCCGCACGCCCCGCGGTGCTCGCGGTGGCCGCGGAGGTGGGCGGGGTACGCCTGATCGACAACGTGGAACTGGGCGACGCCGCCGACGAGGCCCGCCTGCTGTCCGCGACCGGGTGAGGCCGCCGGCGGGCGGCGATGGGTGGGCCCCGTGGCCCGCGAGCGGGCTGTGCCTCGTGGCTACGACGGTGACCTGGCCAGGCCGCCAGACTGCAGGGACCGGGTCACCACGGCACCCGGCTCCACGATGGCGTGGTCACCGATCCGCAGCCCGGGCAGGATCAGGGCACCGGCCCCGATGGCCGCGCAGGTGCCGATGGTGACATCGCCGCTGATCCGCGCTCCCGGTGCGACACACACCAGGTCACCCAGCACGCTGTCGTGACCGATGGCTGCCCCGTGGCCGAGCAGGACGTGCTCGCCGAGTCGGCACAGCGGCGAGACGGCAGCGTGCCAGAACACCTGCGAGCCGGCCCCGAGCACGGCGGTGGGTGAGACCACGGCGGTGGGGTCGACCAGGGGTTCGGCGGGCGGGCACATCACCCGTGGTGCGAGCTTCTGCCGGACCTCCGGCACCCCCACCCCGAAGGTGAAGCGTGCCTCCGGCGGGATCTCGACGATGGTCCCGCTGATGGGGATGCCCCGTCCCGCGAAGCGGGCCGGGTCCACGTGGCGGTCGTCGGCGACGCCGCCCGGTGTCAGGCCGCATCGCAGCGCGAGGTCGGCGACGTCCGACCCGTGACCGCCTCCCCCCACGATGTAGAGCATGGGTCGACCATAGTCGTCGGTGTACCGTCGCGGCACCCTCGGGCCCGTGGAGGCTGGTCGTGCTGCTCGCTGTCGACGTGGGGAACTCCACCACGGTGCTGGGTGTGTTCTCCGGCGAACGGCTGCACCACCGGTGGACCTTCTCCACCTCGACGGCGCGGACACCCGACGAGCACGCGCTGCTGGTCGCAGGGCTGTTGGAGCGGGCCGGGATGGACCTCGCCGCCGACCTCACGGGCGTGGTGATCGGTTCGGTCGTGCCGACGGTGACCGAGAACCTGCGGGGGATGTTCCTGCGGGAGCTGTCGGGTGACATCATCCCGGTGGTGATCGGCCCGGGGGTGCGCACCGGGATCGTCATCCGACACGACCATCCACAGCAGCTGGGAGCCGATCGCATCGCCAACGCCGTGGCGGTGGCAGCCCTCTACGGTGGGCCGGCGGTGGTCGTGGACCTCGGCACGGCGCTCAGCGTCGACGCCGTCGATGTCACCGGCGCCTTCATCGGCGGTGCGATCGCACCGGGGATCCTCACCGGTGCGGACGCCCTGGCCGCACGCGCTGCGCGCCTGCCCACGGTGGAACCGGTGGCGCCGCCGTCACCGATCGGTCGCTCCACCACCGCGGCGCTGCAGTCGGGCATCGTCAACGGCGCCGCCGGGATGGTGGACGGGCTGGTCAGCCGCATCAGCCTCGAGCTGGGGCAGGGCGTGACCACCGTCGCGACGGGTGGGACGGCGGAGCTGGTCATCGACCGCTGCGCGACGATCGACCACCACGATCCCTCCCTCACCCTGAAGGGGCTGCGGCTGGTGTGGGAGCGCAACCTCCGCTGAGCAGCCGGGTCGTGGGGCCGGTCCGCCGCGCTCGCGAGTAGCGTTGCGTGCCGCGCCCTGCGC
>JAWLFQ010000121.1:0-5277 GCA_041685505.1 Nitriliruptoraceae bacterium | reverse complement strand
GGATGACGGGATTCGAACCCGCGACCTCCACCTTGGCAAGGTGGCGCTCTAGCCAACTGAGCTACATCCGCGTGCAGCGGCGGAAGGTAGTGCGTGGCGACCCACCCGGCAAACCACCGCACGCCGCTGCCCGCGCCACCACACGGCTCACGAACCGCTGCCGGTCCCCGTCGACCCGAAGCCGCCGTCCCCGCGCTGGGTGGCGTCGAGATGCTCCACCTCGACGGGCACCGCCTGCCCCACCCGCTGGAGCAACAGCTGCGCGATGCGCGCTCCGGCAGCCAGCTCCACCGGCTCCGTGCCCAGGTTGACCAGCAGCACCTGCACCTCGCCGCGGTAGCCGGCGTCGACCGTGCCGGGTGCGTTCGCCACCGTCAGACCGTGCCGCCGGGCCAGACCGGAGCGGGGGTGGACCAGGCCCACCCATCCCACGGGGACGGCGATGGCCAGCCCCGTGGGCACCGCCGCACGCTCCCCCGGCGCCAGGCGTACCGGGTCGGCCGCCGCCAGGTCCAGACCGGCGTCGCCGGGATGGGCGTAGCCGGGCAGCGACACGTCGGCGCGCAACCGGCGCACCCGCAGCTCGACCGTCTCCTGCGCGATCGCCACGCCCTCACCTGCACCGGACACTGGTGTCTCCTTCCTGGGCCGCAACGCCGGACCGGTGCGACCGGCAGGGACGACACCCGCTGCGGCGGACCGGTCGCTCACCCGCCGACAGCTGCCGGCTCGCTCAGCCGCTCGCATCGCTACCCAGGATCGGGGTGCCCGCAGCATCGAGGTGGAGGGCGTCGGGCTCGGCGTCGACGGTACGCCGCTGGCGGGCATCCTCCAGGCGACGTGCCCGCTCGGACACCGCTGCCGCGCTGGCCACCAGCTCCGAGAGCGCGTCGAGCAACAGCGACGGCACCTCATCGACGTCGGTCAGCGTGTCGTAGTCCGCGGTGATTCCGACGTTGACCCAGCCATCCATCGAGGTCACGCCGACCCCGTAGCTGTGGTTCGCGGCCAGGGGCGTGAAGGGGAACGCGCCGAGCAGGCGGGAGCCCAGGCAGTAGATCGGCATCTGCGGCCCGGGCACGTTGGTCACCAGGAAGTTGAACAGTCGGGCGTTGACCGCCACCCGCGCCGCCATCGCGTGCAGAGTGGGTGGGGCGAACTCACCCAGGCCCAGCAGGAAACCCGCCCCCACCGCGGCGTGGGAGGACTTCACGTCGCTCATCGCCTCGTGACAGACCCGCAGCCGTTGGATCGGATCCATCTCGAACATCGGCAGGTCGACGAAGACCGCGACCACCCGGTTGCCCAACGCGTGGGCCTCCGAGGCGTCACGCGTGCTGACAGGCACCATCGCGCGCAGCCACATCCCATCGGTGCGGTGGCCACGTGCGCGCAGGTAGCGACCGGTGGCGTCGGCGACCGCGGCGAGGATCACGTCGTTGACCGTGGTGTGGAAGGCATCCTTGATGGCCTTGACGTCCTCGAGTGGTACCCGTTGGATCGCGAACCGGCGGTGGCGTCCGGGGGGCTTGTTGAGCGGCGAGCGGGGCGCGGGGCGCAGCAGGTTCGAGCGTGTCACCCGGCCCACGCCACGGCCGACGTCCAGCGCCTTGCGGGCCGCCGACCTCGGGGTCCGCACCAGGCGGCTGACGGACTCCGCCACCTGCGCAGGGCTGGCGACGAGGTCACGCGCGGCCCTGGCCGCCAGGGTGAGGTCGGAGGGCACGGGTCGTGGCTGCCACGGCTCGGGCTCGGGGAGCTCGTCGCTGGCATCGGGCGTGAGATCCAGCATGACCGTGGCGATGTCGATACCGGCGAGCCCGTCGATCATGGCGTGGTGGGTCTTGCCCAGCAGTGCCACCCGTCCGTGCTCGAGCCCCTCGATGACGTAGAGCTCCCACAACGGCTTGTCCCGGTCGAGCTGGCGCGACAGGATCCGCGTGGCGTACTCGGTCAGCTGCGCCGTCGTGCCGGGTGCGGGCAGCGCCGCGTGCCGCAGATGGAAGGACAGATCGAAGTCCTGGTCATCCACCCAGCACGCCCCGGCCAGTGCCAGCCCCGGTTCGATCACCTTCTGCCGGTAGCGGGGGATGTGGTGGAGACGGGACCGCACGAGCTCGAGGAACCGGGCGAAGCTGAAGTGCGCACCCTCGGCCGGCGGATCGAACAGGAACAACCCACCCACGTGCATGTGACGGGTGGGCGACTCCATCTCCAGGAAGGCGGCGTCCAGCGAGCTGAGCCGCTCCGCCCATGGCTCGACGACATCCGTCGGCCCGTCGCCACCTCGCTGTCCGGTGGTCCCCGACGTGGATGCCGGGCGGTCGCGCGCCTCATCCTGCTGCCCCACGGTCCATCTCCCGCCCCGGGGGCTCCCACCCGGGACAACCCGGCCCGTGGATCCCCACGGGCCGCAACCGCGCAGACTACCGCCCAGGCCTCGACCGGACGGGTCGCAGCAGCCGCTGCCGCCACGGCCGCACGCGCAGACACATCGCACCGCCACCGCCGCTGGCCGGCAGTACCGCAGCGGCCACAGGGGCGGCGCCCGTCACCGCGGTCCCATGCGCAGTGCACCGTCGAGCCGGACCACCTCACCGTTGACGTAGGGCTGTGCGACGAGCTGGCGCACCAGCAACCCGTACTCGTCCGGATCGCCCAGCCGCTGCGGGTGCGGGATCTGGGCCGCGAGCGCCTGTCGCGCCTCCTGCGGCACCCCCGCCAGCATGGGGGTGTCGAAGGTGCCGGGGGCGATGGTCACCACCCGTACCTGGTGGCGTGCGAGATCACGCGCGGCAGGCAGCGTCAGCGCCACGACCCCGCCCTTCGAGGCGCTGTAGGCAGCCTGGCCGATCTGCCCGTCGTAGGCGGCGATCGAGGCCGTGTTGACGACGACCCCACGCTCGCCTTCGACCGGATCCTGCTGCGCCATGACCTCGGCCGCGAGCCGCAGCACGTTGAAGGTGCCGACCAGGTTGACGGCGACCACGGTGCGGAACAGTTCCAGCTCGTGTGGGCCCTCGCGGGTCAGGATCCGCGACGCCCAGCCCACGCCCGCACAGTTGACGGCCACGCGCAGATCGCCGAGCTCCTGTGCGTGTCGCACCACCTCGGCGACCGCATCACCGTCGGTGACGTCGGCCGGTACGTAGGACGCCCGCTCCCCCAACGCGGTGACCAGCCCGTCACCGTCCGCACCGGGCAGATCGACCAGCACGACCTGGGCTCCCACCGAGTGGAGCGCCCGCGCCGCGGCGGCGCCGAGCCCGGACGCGCCACCGGTGACGATGGCGACGTCCCCTTCGCTGAGCCGCATACCACCCTCCCGTGTGACCGGCGCCTTCGGGTGCGCACGCCGGGCCGGCTGCACCCACCGTGGTGGTCGCACGCCGGCAGATGCAGGTGACAGGCGTGCTGCGGGTCGCCGCGGGTGCCGGCGCGGATCGCAGCCTAGGCGCCACGAGCCGCGAGGAACCGCTCCCGCGCCTCACGGTGATCGACCAGCGGTGGCGGGTAGTCCCCGGTGTCACCGAGCAGGGTGTCCGCGGCCTCCCAGGGGGCGTGGATCGTGGCGTCGTCGAGGTGGGCGAGCTCGGGCAGATAGCGGCGCAGGTAGACCCCCTGCGGGTCGTAGCGCTGTGACTGCGTCACCGGGTTGAACATCCGGTTCGGGCGGGAGTCGGTGCCGGTACCGGCGGTCCACTGCCACTGCCCGAAGTTGTTGGCGAGGTCACCGTCGACGAGATGGTCCATGAAGTGCCAGGCACCCACCCGCCAGTCGACGTAGAGGTGCTTGGTGAGGAAGGAGGCGACGATCATGCGCGCCCGGTTGTGCATCCACCCCTCGGTGGTCAGCTGACGCATCGCCGCGTCGACGACCGGATAGCCCGTGCGTCCCGCCTTCCACGCCCGCACGGCGTCATCGTCATCGACCCACTGGTCGTGCCGGGTACGGATGTCAGCGTGGACGAGGTCGGGCCGTGCCGCCAGCATCTGGTGGTTGAAGTCCCGCCAGCACAGCTCCTGCAGGAATGCCTCCTGGCCCGGGCGTCGCCGGTCCACGCGGTGGGCGAGTTCCGTGGCGGAGATGGTGCCGAGGTGGAGGTGGTGGGACAGCTTCGAGGTGCCGTCGACACCGAGGTGGTTGCGCGACTCGTCGTAGGCGTCCACCGGGGCGACGCCATCGGATGTGGCCCCGTCGAACCACCATGCGGCCCGCTCCCGGGCCGCCGTCTCACCGCCCACGGGCAGCTGTGGCGCCAGGCGGTCGGTGTCGGTGAGCGCACCCAGGGCGGGGATCGGACCCGTCGCCACGGAACCCGGGGTCGGTACCGCGGCGGGCGCCGCCAGCGGCTCACGCCAGGTGGCGGCGACCCAACGGCGGAAGTAGGGACTGAACACCTTGAAGTGATCCCCACCGCTCGGTGTGACCGCGCCCGGATGGACCACGGTGACCGCCGCGGGGTGGGCGGTCACCCGCAGCCGATCGCCGAAGCGCTCCTGCGACAGCTCCCGCAGCCTCTCCTCGCGCCGACGGGCGTGGGCGCTCACGTCGGCGCTGAGGTGGAGTTCGTCGGCCTCCACCTCGGCAACGAGCTGCGCGGTGTGTTCGATGGTGTCGCCATGGCGCACCACCAACTCGCCGCCGCGCTGCTTGAGCTGCGATCGCAGGTCGCGCACCGCATCGACCAGTTGACTGATGCGGTTGGGGGCGGCGTAGCGCGAGCCGAGGATGCCGCGGTCGAACACGAACAATGGCACCACGCGGTCCGCCCGCGCACAGGCGGCCGACAGTGCCGGCTGATCGTGCACGCGTAGGTCTCTGGTGAACAGCACGATGGCCGTGGTGGTCATCTGGTCGTCCCCATCCGGTCGGTGGTCACGGCGCTCCCCCGGTCTCCGGCAGTCCTCTCGGTGCTCGGCGACGGTGAAGCTGGGTGCGCCGCCCCGCCGCGATCGTCCGCGGTCTTCCGCGATCGTCCGCGATCACTTCGATCGCTGCGATCGTTGCCGCGACCGCGCCGTGACCGGCGTTCGCACCCACAGCCTCCTTCGTACCGACCCGTTCGGCCACCCGCCTTCGGCCGACGACCGTGGGGCCGGTACACCGAACCTCGGCGCGCAGCCGGGCCCTCACCTGCCCTGCACCTGCGTGATCGCCGCACGCAGTTCGGACAGGAACCCGTGCGCATCCTGGCGGAGGCGATCCCAGCTGATGCGCAGCACGATCCACCCCGCGAGCAGGTAGGCGTTGTGTTTGCGCTGATCCAGATCCAG
>JAWLFQ010000120.1:0-5340 GCA_041685505.1 Nitriliruptoraceae bacterium | reverse complement strand
GCGGATCATGGCGGTCGACCCCGTGGCGGACCGACGCGAGCGGGCGATGGCGCTCGGCGCCGACCAGGTGCGCTGCCCGGAGCAGGCTGGCGAGCTGGCGCCCTCCACCTGTGTGGTCGAGGCGGCGGGCAGCGCGGCTGCACAGGCGCTGGCCGTGCAGCTGACCGCCCCCGGAGGGACCTGCTCGGTGATCGCGGTGCAGACCGCCCCGGGCTTCGCGGTGACACCGGTGGCGGCCTACGACGGCAACCTGACCCTGGCCTTCGGCCGCGCCAGCGTGCGCACGACCGTGCCCACGGTCCTGTCCCGCCTGCGGACAGCGCGCCTGTCCTCGCCGGCGGAGGTGTGCATCACCCACCCGGACGTCCCCCTGCACGAGGGTCCCGAGGCCTACCGACGCTTCGCGGCCCGGGAGCCGGGTGTGGTCAAGATGGTGCTGCGCCCCTGATGCGACCCGGCCGCGGTTCAGACCGCAGCGACGACGGGCCGCTCGAGGACCACACGCAGCTCCGCGACCGTGGCGACGTCGACCTCGTGATCGAGATCACCGATCGGCTCGCCGTCATCGATGCGGACCCGCAGCACCCCGGCGGCCGCGGCCTCCTCCACCGCCTGCACGCAGCGGTCGGCATCGAGCGCGCGGGCCTCGGGCAGCTGGCTGCCCGCGCGATAGCGCACGGCGTCCACCGGCTGGACGAGACCGGCGAACAGCCGCGTGGGTGCGCGGTTGTGGGCCTCCACCTCCGCCCGCACCCGGTGCGCGAGGATCTGCCGGAGGCTGCACACGCCGGACAGGTCCCCCACCTCGGCGCGGGACAGTTCGTGGCCCGCCCGGCTGACGTCGCGGATCAGCACCGTCGCTCCTCGTCCCTGGCCGGGGGTCCACGGACGCTTGCCGGGCCACCGGGTGAGCCGGTACCGTACCGCGACGCCGTCCGCGCACGGCCCCGGTGTGATCTGTCCTCGCACCGCCGCTGCCTGCTCCACCGATCGCACGGATCGCCGGAGATCGCGGCACCTGGGGTGACCAGCGCGGATACCCCTGACGCCCTTCCCTGCGACGCGCCCCGGTGCGCGCTCTACACGAGGACCGAAGCTCGTATGGCCAACATCGCCTCACAGATCAAGCGCAACCGGCAGAACGAGACCCGACGTGCCCGCAACCGTCAGGTCCGTGCCCGGCTCAGGACCGAGGTGCGGGCGTTCCGCACGGCGGCAGCCAGCGGCGACAGGGAAGCGGCGACCGCGGCCTACCGTGAAGCGGCGCGCGCGCTGGACAAGGCGGCGAGCAAGGGCATCCTGCACCGCAACACCGCGGCGAACCGCAAGTCGGGCATGGCCAAGCAGCTCGCCTCGCTGTGAACCGGTAGCGGTCCACGCACCGCAGCCCCGTCCCATGGCGCCCTTCGGGGCGCCAAGTCGCGTTCGGGGCCCCCGCCAGCCGCGGTTGCGTCGCCGGTCGGGCACCGGGATGCGCCGCGGTCGACGTCAGCCCCTCGCCCGAGCCGCCGGGTCGGCCTAGGGTCGGCAACGCACCCGACGCGACGACGAGGCGTGCGATGTGAGCGAGCGTGACCCCGCGGTAGAACGGATCCTGTCCGCACTGGCCGGCCGTGACCATCCGCACGCCTCGCTGCTGCGGGACCTCGGGGAGGCGACGCTGCGGCGCGCTCCCGACCACCTCATCGGTCGCCCCGCCGAGGAGGTCGCCGATCGGGTGACCGAGCTGTTCGACCGGCTCGACGCCACCGGCCAGGACCAGCTGCAGATCACCCTGCGACGGGACGAGGAGCGCACCGGCCGGGGCCTGCTGGAGGTGCTGTGGCGGGACCGACCCTTCCTGCTGTCGACGATCACCGCGCAGCTCGAGGCCACGGGCGTCACCGTGCGAGGCGTCTTCCACCCGATCGTCGGGCTCGAGCGCGACGAGCGCGGGCACATCACCGCGATCCGGCCGGCCCGCACCGCGCCGTCGCGGGTGTCGGTGATCCAGCTCGAGGTCGCCGATCTCCCGCCGACCGCGGCGACCACCCCACCTGCCCAGGGTGGAAGCGACCCGGTGCTGGGTCCGCTGCGCGCCGCGCTGGAGGACGTCGCCACCGTCACCGACGACCACGCGGACATGCGTGCGGCGATCGAGGCCGCCACCGCCGCCCTGGCCACCGGCGACGTCCGCGACGGCGAGGTGGCGGCGTGGCTCGCATGGATGCTGGACGACAACATGCTGCTCCTGGGGGTGCAACGCACGGCGGCGGACGACGCCGACGATGCGGGCGGCCTGGGCCTGCTCCGCGATCGGGCACGCCGCCACCGCCTGCTGGCCCGCGTGGACGGGGCCGCCACCTGCGAGGATCTCCCTCGCCTCACCGTGTCGCGCACCCGGGAGCGCTCCTCGGTACAGCGCCAGGTACCCATGGAGGTCTTCGACGTCCGGCTGCCGGACAGCGACGGGCTGCGGGTGCTCGCGCTGCTGACCCGCAAGGGCATCGCCGAACCCGTCCGCACGACCCCCGTGCTCCGGCGTCGCGTGCGCCGCACCCTGGAACTCGAGGACATCGTGGACGGCTCCCACGATGCCATCACCATCACCACGCTCGCACACGCCCTTCCCAAGGACGAGCTGCTGCGCGCCACACAGGGACGTGCCACGACCCTGCTCGTGGGCCTGCTCCACGCCGAGCAGCACCGGCGGGTGACCGCCTTCGTCACCCCGCACCGCCCCAGCGGCACGGTGTCGGTGGTGCTGGCGCTGCCCCGCGGACGCTGGCAGCCGGAGCTGGCACGACGGCTGCGCGCCGAACTGCTGGACCGTTTCGACGCCACCCGCGCCGAGATCGACACCGCGACCGACCTGCAGCGCGATGCCGTCGTCCGTTTCCTCCTCGAGCTGCGGGCACCCGACGACCCCGAGACCTTCGCACAGCGCGTCCCGGCGGCGTCCGAGGGGCTGACCGGCGATCTCGTCGCCCTGGTGCGGCCCTGGGAGGAGTCGCTGCTACGCGAGCTGGGTGACCGCACCGACAGCGCCACCAGCGCGGGCATCGCCCGCCGGATCGTGGGCCGGCTCCCGCGCAGCTACCGCGACACCACCGATCCCGCCCAGGCGGTGGTCGACGTGCTGCTGCTCGCGCGGGCGATCGACGCCGACGAGCAGTTGCTCGTGGCGCTGCGCGCCGCTGAGGGGCAGCGCAGCAGCGCACCGATCCGGCTGCTCGCCGCCAAGAGCGGTGACACCCTGGAACTGTCGGCCTTCGTCCCGATCCTGGAGAGCCTCGGGCTGACCATCGTGGACGAGGTCCCCCACGCCCTGAAGGGACCCGAGGGGCCCGATGCGACCCTGCATGACTTCGGGGTGCGGGCTGGATCGCTCGACCCCGTCGCCGACGGCCCGCGGATCGCCGATGCGACCCTGGCTGCGTGGCGTGGCCACCTGGAGATCGACCCCCTCAACCGCCTCATCGTCGATCCCGGGCTCGCCTGGGAGGAGGTGTCGATCCTGCGGGCCTTCCGGCGGCTGCGACGGCAGCTCGGCACCGCCTACACCCCCGCCTACGTCGACACGATCCTGACCTCACACCCCGACACCGTGCGCGCCCTGGTGGACCACATCCGCGCGCGCTTCGATCCCGCCCGTGCGCCCGACCCCGCCGCGGAGGAGGCCACGCGGGCGGTGGTGCTCGAGCACCTCGACCGCCTCGTGCGGCTCGACCACGACCGGATCCTGCGCCGGCTGCTGGAGCTGGTCGACGCCACCCTGCGCACCAACGCCTTCCGCCCGGATGCCCGGGCCGACGACACCGGTGAACCCTACGTGGCGCTGAAGATCGACCCGTCACGCGTCAGCGATGCCCCACAGCCACGCCCCTACCGGGAGATCTTCGTCCACTCACCCCGGCTCGAGGGGGTCCACCTGCGCAGCGGCGCGGTGTCCCGCGGCGGCCTGCGATGGTCCGACCGGCGCGACGACGTGCGCAGCGAGGTGCTCGATCTCGTCAAGGCACAGGTGCTCAAGAACGCGGTGATCGTCCCCTCGGGTGCCAAGGGCGGGTTCGTCCTCACCCACGAGCCCGCCGATCCCACTGCTGCGGCCGCCGAGGCACGCCGGCAGTACGTCACCTTCGTCCGCGGGTTGCTCGACCTCACCGACGATCTCGACGGCGATCGCGTCGTGCCCCCACCCGGCGTCGTCCGCCACGACGGTGACGATCCCTACCTGGTGGTCGCAGCCGACCGTGGGACGGCCACCTTCTCCGACACCGCCAACGCCGTCGCCGCCCGGACCGACTTCTGGCTCGACGACGCCTTCGCCTCGGGCGGTCGGCACGGGTACGACCACAAACGCTACGGCGTCACCGCCAGGGGAGCCTGGGTGGCGGTGACCAGCCATTTCCGTGAGCTGGGCATCGACATCGCCTCCGAGCCCGTGACCATCAGCGGGATCGGCGACATGTCCGGCGACGTGTTCGGCAACGGGCTGCTGCGCTCACGCAGCGTGCGGCTGGTCGCCGCCTTCGACCATCGGCACGTGTTCCTGGACCCGGATCCGGACCCGGCGGCCAGCTACGCCGAACGTGCGCGGCTGTTCGACCTGCCGGGCTCGTCCTGGGACGACTACGACCGGGCCGTGCTGTCGACCGGTGCGATGATCGTGCCCCGCAGCGCCAAGAAGGTGCCGCTGACCGAGCAGGTTCGCGAGCTGCTCCGGGTGGACGCGGCCGAGTTGACCCCGCCCGAACTGATCCGCGCCGTGCTGCGGGCCCCGGTCGATCTGCTGTTCGCCGGTGGTATCGGCACCTACATCCGCGCGAGCGCGGAGCCGGACACCGAGCTCGGCGACCGTGCCAACGCGGACGTGCGTGTCACCGCCGACACCGTCCGCGCCCGGGTGGTCGGTGAGGGGGCCAACCTCGCCCTGACCCAGCGTGCCCGTATCGAGCTGGCACGGCGCGGCACCCTGTTGAACCAGGACGCCATCGACAACGCCGCCGGCGTCGCGACCTCCGACCAGGAGGTCAACCTCAAGATCCTGCTGCGCGCCGCCGAGGAGCGTGGCCAGCTCACGCGGGCACAGCGCAACGAGCTGTTGGAGGAGCTCGCCGAGGAGGTGGTCGAGCGGGCCGTCGGCGTGGTCGCCACCAGCAGTCAGGCGATCTCACGGGAACAGGAACGCAGCACGCGCAGCCTCGAGGCCTACGACCTGCTGCTGCGCCGTCTGGAGTCCACCTCGGACCTCGACCGCGACGCCGAGGTGCTGCCCTCCTCGGAGGAACTGACCAGCCGCGCCTCCTCGGGGGCGGGCTTGAGCCGACCGGAGCTCGCCACCCTGATGGCGTGGGGCAA
>JAWLFQ010000119.1:0-5372 GCA_041685505.1 Nitriliruptoraceae bacterium | reverse complement strand
GCCGAGGGAGCTGGCCGTGGCATCGGCCAGCTCGGGGCTGACGGTCACGGCCGTCCGAGATCGCGAGCGGTCTCCCTCCTCATCCTCCGGGACGACGCCCCAGCCCCGTCCGGTCGCTCGGCAACCCCACGACAGCGGGACGACAGCGGCCCCGGAGATGATGCACCCGACCTCGAGGAAGGGTGGATCATGACGAACCAGACACCGGTGCTGGACAGAGATAGCCGCACGCCGACCACCGACAGCCGATCGACCGACGACTGGCTGGCAGCGGCTGGCACGTGGTTGGGTGAGCACCGCGCCGTCGTGCTCGCGCTGCCCCTCGTGACCGGGGTGGCCCTCGGGCTGCTCATGCCCCGGGGTCCCGCGACGTCGGTCACCGCGCTGGCGACGGTCGGCGTGACGTTCCTGGTCGGCGCCGCCACCGGGGCGACATGGCGGTCAGCTTGGGCCTACCTGGCGGCGCCGCTGCTGCTGGCGGCCGGTTGGGAGCTCGTACGGATCCCGGTGACCGGACCATCGGTCGACCTGCCGACGCTCACCAGCGTGTTCGGATGGCTGGCCCTGATCGGCGGGCGGGGCCTGCTCGCCCTGGTGACCGCGGTGCCCGTGACGCTCGGCATCGTGGTCGGTCGCAACGGCATCGCCGGTCTGTGGACACGACCCTTCACCGGAGCCGACGTCCGTGTGGTTGCCAGCGTGGTGGTCCTCGGACTCCTGGCGCTGGCGATCGGCCGGCCTGCACAGACCGACCCGATCACCGGACCCGACGGCGAGGTGCTGCCCGGCAGCGTCGCCGAGCTGACGCGTGTGCCGATCAACGGCCACGATCTGGGGATCATGGTGCGGGGCCACGACGTCGACAACCCGGTGGTGCTCTACCTCGCCGGCGGACCCGGTGGGACCGAGCTCGGCGCGATGCGTCGGCACCTGTCGTCGCTGGAGGCGCACGCGACGGTCGTCACCTGGGACCAGCGCGGTACCGGCCGCTCCTACGGTGAGCTCGACCCGGTCGACACCTACACCCTGCAGTCCGCGGTGGACGACACGATCGCCATGACCGAGTACCTCGTCGACCGCTTCGACACCGAGCGCATCTACCTGCTCGGGCAGTCGTGGGGCTCGACGCTGGGGGTCCTGGCCGTCCAGCAGCGACCCGACCTGTACGCGGCCTACGTCGGGACCGGCCAGATGGTGAGCCAGACCGCGACCGACCGGATCGGCTACCGCGACACGATCGCATGGGCGCGGGCCGAGGGTCATGACGATCTCGCTGACTCCCTGGAGGCGCAGGGACCACCCCCGTACGCGCACGACGTGACGCTGTACGAGCGGGCGCTGTCCCACGAGCCGGATGTCTACGACTACGACCGCAGTGGCAACTCGGAGGGGGCAGGGCAGTTCTCCGAGAACCTCCTGGTCGAGGAGTACTCGCTGGTCGACCTGTTCCATGTCTTCCCGGGGTTCCTCGACACCGCCAGCGCGCTGTACCCGCAGCTGACCGAGGTCGACTTCCGCCGGGACGCCACGGAGTTGGAGGTTCCCGTCCACTTCGTGCAGGGCGCCCACGAGACCCGCGCCCGCGCGGAGGTGTTCGAGGAGTGGTTCCCGATGTTGGAGGTTCCGCACAAGGACCTGGTGGTGTTCGAACGCTCCGGACACCGACCGCTGTTCGAGCAGCCGATGCAGTTCACCGACTACATGGTCGAGGAAGTGCTGACGACCTCCGAGTGAGCGGCCGTCAGCTCGTCGCTGCGGTGCCGGCCGCCGCCACGAGTTCGTCGAAACGCTGGTCACCGACCGCCCGCCGGACCAGGATGTCCGCGCGGTCGGCCACGGCCTGCTCGGTACGACAGGCGGGACGTCCACCCTCCCGCCGCACGGACGCCGCACGGCCCAGTGCCGTGGCGGCGTCCGTGTGTGCCCCGCGGGACGCGACCGCCAGCGCCAGGGTCTCCATCGCCTGCGCCTCGAGGCCACGATCGTGCATCGCCGTGGCCAGGCCCAGCGCCCGGTGGGCGTGTCGTTCGGCGGCCCCGAGGTCGCCACGGTCGATCTCGTCGACGGCGCACAACGACAGTGCCTCAGCCAGCCCACCCGGCACGCCCTCCTGCTCGAAGCGGGCGATGGCGGCGCGCAGCAATCGACGCGCATCATCACCGCGGCCACGGTCGAGCTGCAGGCTGGCCTCGATGACCTCGGCCATGCCGACGAGCATGAGGTTGCCCAGATCCTCGGCGAGGCTGCGGACCCCGTCCACCGAGCGCCGTGTGGCCGCCACGTCGCCGCGGTGCAGCGCGATGCGTGCCAGGTCGACGTGGATGCCGCACAGCGTGTTGCGGATGCCGGCACGGTCGGCCTCCTCACGGCCGACCTCCAGCAGGGCAACAGCCTCCGCGATGCGGCCGGCCAGACGCAGACCGTGGGCCAGGTGCAGCGCCACCGAGGAGGTCCCCCAGGCGTCGGACACCTGCTCGAAGCCGCCGCGGGCACGTTCGCCGAGGACCACTGCGTCGTCGATGTCCCCCTGCTGGACGTGGACCTCCATCGCCACGAAATCCGCCAGGGCGCCACCCCACGCATCACCGAAGGAACGGAGGCGCTCCGCTGCCGTTGCCAGGCGCCCCAGCGCGGCTGCGGTCTCCACGCCACCGATGGCACGCACCTCGCACATCACCGCCGACAGCAGGGCGCGTCGCTGATCACCGGCCGAGGCCAGCAGGTCGCGGCTGGCCACCGCCAGCTCGTCGGCACCGTCGTGGGGGTGAACGATGCAGGCGCCGGGCCGCAGCACGATCGACTGTGCCTGGAGCGCCTGACCGCGTGCTCGCGCTGTCGCGCCGTCACCGAGCGCCAGCGCCGCTGCGAGCTCACGGCGGCCATCTCCGTGCCGGCCGAGGAACCAGAACCACCCGAGACCTGCTGCGGCCAGCAGGAGCTCGTCGGACGCGGAGCCGCCCGCATCACGGGCCCAGGCCAACGCCGCTGCCATGTTCGCCGCACTGGCGCGCAGGCGAGCCAGCCACCTCGACTGCTCCGGTCCGCGCAACCGTTCCTCGGCTGCGCTGGCGAGGTCGAGGAAGTGCTGGGCGTGGGCGCGTCGGAGCGCGCTCTGCTCGCCGGAGGCCGCGAGCCGCGCGGCCGCCACCTCCGCCACGGGGCCAAGCATCCGGAAGCGCCCGTCCTCGGCGATGACCAGGGACTGCTCCACGAGCCGGGCCAACCCGAAGACCGTCCCGCCCCCGTCCTCACCGACGGGACAGACGGCCTCGGCGTCCTGGAGCGACCACCCACCTGCGAAGACCGCGAGCTGCCGGAACAGCGCCTCCTCCGTCGGTGCCAGCAGATCCACGCTGCGGGCAACCACACCGTGCAACGGGCGGTGACCCGTTCCGGCACCCATGGTGTGGTCGAGCAGGGTGAGGTCCCGGTCGAGCCGGCTCGCGATCTCGCCGATCGGCAGCGACCGCGTCCACGCCGCAGCGAGCTCGATCGCCAGAGGCAGCCGATCGACCCGGTCCACGATCGCACCGGCGGCCGCGCGGGCTGCATCGGATCGGATCCCGACCCCCGCTGCGCCACCGGCCGCGTCGACAACGTCGACCTCGTCGGCCCGCTGGAGGAACAACTCGATCGCAGCCGAGCGCGCCAGCGGCGCCAAACGGACCTCGAACCCGCCTGCGACGCCCAGCGCGGCACGGCTGGTGGCCAGCACGGTCAGCCGCGGTGCCATGACAAGCAGGTCGCTGACCAGTGCAGCGGTGGTGGCGACGGCATGCTCACAGCCGTCCAGCACCAGCAGGCACGACCTGCGCCGGAACCAGCTCGCCAGCACCGTGTTGTCGGCGATGTCGCGGGGTTGATCGGTCCCGATGGCCTCGGCGACAGCAGCGGCGACGCGTGCGGGCTCAGCGACGCCCTCGAGGTCCACGACGACCGCGCCATCGTCGTACTCCTCCGCGAGGACCCGCGCGGCCTCGAGCGCAAGCCGGCTCTTGCCGACCCCGCCCGGACCGACCACGGTGACAAGCCGGTGAGTCCCCAGCGCAGACAGGCAACGATCCAACTCGGCCGCTCGGCCGACCAGCTGCCCCAAGGGCGCCGGGGTGTCCGACGTACGCGCGACTACGGCGTCCAGGGAGTGATCCTGGCGCAGGATCGCCTGTTCCATCTGGAGGAGGTGGGGTCCAGGGTCGAGTCCGAACCGCTCGGCCAGCAGGTACCGCGCACGCTGGAATGTCCCCAGGGCAGCTGCCTGGCGATCGCTTCGGTACTGGGCCAGCATGAGTTGCGCCCAGACGCGCTCGTTGGCCGGGTGCTCTTCGACGAGGCGTTCCAGCTCGCTGACCAGCTCCAGATGGCGGCCCGCCTGCAGATCGGCGTCGATCCGATCCGTGATGGCATGGACCCACTCCTGCTGCAGCGCCGCGACCTCGATGTCCGCCCAGTGCCGACCGGCGAACTCCGCCAACGGCGTGCCCCGCCACAGGCCCAGCGCCTCGTGCGGCCGACGGCGCGCCACCAGCGCACGGAAGCGGTGCAGATCGATGCTCGGAGTGGGGAGGTCGAGGCGGTAACCCGATGGTTCGGTCACGACGAGGTCACCGACAGCCCGGCGCAGCTTGGACACGCGCAGCTGGAGCGCATTGATCGGGTCGGCCGGCAGATCCTCCTCCCACAGCGCCTCCACGAGCCTGCCGACCGATACCGGGCGGCCCACGTCCAAGGCGAGCAGGCTGAGCAGCGCCCGTTCCCCGCGGCCGGGAACGTCGACGCGCGCCCCGTCAACGATCACGATGAGGGGGCCGAGGAAGGAGACGGTGGCAGAGGACATGGACGACCCTGGCACTGAAGATCGGACACATCCTGTCGCCACTGGTGCCTCCCGCCCACCGACGGAGGTCCCCCTGCTACACGCCGGTCGGCCCGACCCCCGAGGGGGGCTGAACCCCCGGCTGCACCCCCCTTGAGGCTTCGGCACGGTTCACCACCGCCGCCCGGCGTTGTCCAGCCCGATCCAGACGAGTCGGCTGTCAACCGAGCTGTCACGGCGATGTGTGGGCGGTCAGCGGTCGAGAAGGTCAGCGATGATCTCGCGGATCTGGCCGAGGGCTTGCGGGCCGACGTTGCCGAACGGGTCGGCGAGCCGTCCCACCGTGATCGCACGGACGTGCTGGCACTGTGCCGCCGCGACCACCTCGAGCCCGTTGTCGGGATCGGGTTCGATACGCACCCCGGACCGGTAGCCGCGGATGGTCGAGGTCAGTGGCACGACGTGGACCACGTTCGGCTGTTGGTCGAGGACCAGCTGCGCGGTCACGATCGCGACGGGGCGTACGAAGCCGGCCTCGCGTCCCCGCGGCTCGCCCAGG
>JAWLFQ010000118.1:0-5398 GCA_041685505.1 Nitriliruptoraceae bacterium | reverse complement strand
CGTGCTGGCGTGGTCGACGGGCGGCAACGCGGGCTTCAAGGGCTCGAGGAAGTCGACCCCCTTCGCCGCGCAGATCGCGGCCGAGCAGGCCACCAAGGCGGCGGTGGAGAACGGCGTCCGCAAGGTGGACGTCTACTGCAAGGGACCCGGCGCCGGTCGTGAGACCGCCATCCGGACCCTGGCTGCAGCCGGTATCGAGGTGCTGTCGATCAAGGACATCACACCGGTGCCGCACAACGGCTGCCGCCCCCCCAAGCGTCGCCGCACCTGACGGCGCAGCAGGATCGCCGCACCTGACGGCGCAGCAGGATCGCCGCACCTGACGGCGCAGCAGGATCGCCGCACCTGACGGCGCAGCAGGATCGCCGCACCTGACGGCGCAGCACCCGCACGATCCGGCCGTTCACCGATGGACGGTCGGGAGCGTGCCACCGGAGGTCTCCGGTGGACCCACGTTCCCGTGGCACCCCTGCCAGGGGGTGACCGAGAGAGGAAGCACGCATGGCTCGCTACACCGGCCCGATGACCAAGAAGTCCCGCCGTCTGGGCGTGGACCTCAAGGGCAACGACAAGAACTTCGAGAAGCGCCCCTACCCCCCGGGTGAGCACGGCCGCGGCCGCATCAAGGAGTCGGAGTACCTCCTCCAGCTCCGTGAGAAGCAGAAGGCCCGCTACTACTACGGCGTGCTCGAGAAGCAGTTCCACCGGTACTACGAGGAGGCCAACCGGCAGGAGGGCCGTACCGGCGAGAACCTGCTGGTCCTGCTCGAGCGCCGTCTCGACAACGTGCTCTACCGCGCCGGTTGGGGCCGGACCCGCGCGGAGTCCCGCCAGCTGGTCAGCCACAAGCACGTGCTGGTCAACAACAAGGCCACCAACATCCCGTCCTACCGGGTCAAGCCCGGTGACGTGATCGAGATCCGCAACCGGGCACGCGAGTCCCAGGCGGTCCTCGGCTCGCTGGAGACCTTCGGCAGCCGCGAGCTGCCGGGGTGGCTGTCCAGCGACGCGAACGCGTTCAAGGTGACGGTCAACGACCTGCCCGCGCGCTCCCAGATCGACGCGCCGGTGCAGGAACAGGCGATCGTCGAGCTGTACTCGAAGTGACCTTCACGCGGGCGGGGCGGACCGGTCGACGGTTCCGCCACCGCTCGCGGCCTCGTGCGCGTCGCGAGGGTGCGCCGGTCCGCGGTTCGACCGCTGCGTCTGCGCCCGCCCCACCTCGACACGCTACGACCACCGAACACGCTGCGGGCGCCCGCCCGCAGCCCGTATCCGGCCCCGGGTCGCCGGATGCGGTCCACGGACGCGCTGCCGATGGCCCCGGGAACGAGGGCGGCGCGTGGCGGGGGGAGGTCCCCGCCGAACACCCCACCAGGAGCACCGATGTCCGAGTTCGGTTTCTACGACGAGGACGGCCTGATGTCGCTGGGCGAGACCCAGTCCGGCTCACCGTTCATCGCCTACCGCCCCCGCCTCGAGGAGGAGGTGGTCGAGGAAGGCACCCGCTCACGGTTCCGCATCGAGCCGTTGGAGCCCGGTTTCGGCTACACGATCGGCAACTCGCTGCGCCGCACCCTGCTGTCCTCGGTGCCCGGCGCGGCGGTGACGCGGATCCGCTTCACCTCGGCGCAGGCCGCAGGGCCCGAGGGCGGCAGCGTCCTGCACGAGTTCTCCGCGATCGAGGGGGTCAAGGAGGACGTCACCGACATCATCCTCAACATCAAGGACCTGGTCGTCCGCTCCGACTCCGATGAGCCGGTCGAGATCTTCCTCGGCGGTGACGGTCCCGGTGTCCTGACGGCGGAGAACATCTTCGCACCCTCGCAGGTCGAGGTGGTCAACGAGGACCTGCACATCGCCACGCTGAACGCCAACGGGCACCTCGAGATGTACCTGACGGTCGAGCGCGGCCGCGGCTACGTCACCTCCGACACCAACAAGCGGTCCGGCGACCCGATCGGGGTCATCGCGATCGACTCGGTGTTCAGCCCGATCCGCCGCGTCGCCTACCGGGTGGAGCCCACCCGTGTGGAGCAGATGACCAACTACGACGAGCTGATCCTCGACGTGCAGACCGATGGCTCCCTGACCCCTGGGCAGGCCCTGTCCTCCTCGGGTGAGACGCTCAAGGGGCTGTTCGAGCAGTTCGCCGAGTTCGAGGCCTCCGGTCCCGGTGGCATCGTGGTCTCCCCCGACGAGTCCACGGTCTCCCTCGGGGGCGTCGACCCCGTCAAGACCACCACCATCGAGGACCTGGATCTGTCCGTGCGCTCCTACAACTGCCTCAAGCGTGAGGGGGTCGCCACCGTCGGCGAGCTCATGGACAAGACCGAGCAGGACCTGCTCGAGATCCGCAACTTCGGCTCGAAGTCCGTGGACGAGGTCAAGGAGAAGCTGGCCGAGCTGGGTGTGGCCCTCAAGGAGTGACCTCATCCGTCCGGGCGCTACCCGCCCGGACCCCAGCCCGCCCGGACGACGCAGCGCCTGACGGCGCGCGAAGGAGACACCGACATGCCGACCCCCAAGCGAGGCCCACGCCTCGGCGGCGGACCTGCCCACCAGAAGCACCTGCTCGCCAACCAGGCCCGCGACCTGTTCCGTCACGGCCGCATCCGCACCACCCAGGCCAAGGCCAAGGCGCTGCGGCCCTACGCGGAGAAGCTGATCACCAAGGCCAAGCGCGGTGACCTGCACAACCGCCGGCTGGTTCTGGCCGAGCTGAAGGACCGCGACGTCGTCGCCTACCTGTTCGAGGACGTGGCGCCGCGTTTCGCGGACCGCGAGGGCGGCTACACCCGCATCCTGAAGATGGAGCCGCGCAAGGGCGACAACGCGCCCATGGCGCTGATCGAGCTCGTCGACCAGGGCGTGTCCTCGGGCGAGGAGAGCATCGAGGGGTCCAAGGCGGGCCGCTCCCGCGGGCTGTTCGGCCGGCGGCGCAAGAACGTCGCCGAGGAGGCGGCACCTGCCGCGGCCGGTACGGCGCTGCTCGACGAGGGCGAGGACGAGGACCTCGACGAGGACGTCTTCGACGTCGAGGACGACGCGCAGGTGGCCGAGGCCATCGCCCAGGCCACCGGTGGCGCCGCGGCCCCCAGGCAGGACACCGACGAGGTGGCCGACGAGGACGCAGACGCCGAGGTCGAGGCCGAGGTCGAGGTGGACGAGGCTGACGAGGACGACGACGCCGTCGACGCCGCCGACGAGGACGACGCCGCCGACGAGGACGACAGCAAGGCGTGAGCGTCAGCGCGGCCCGGACCGCCCCTGGTGGCCAGGGCCGCGCTGGTGTGGACGTCCGGCTGCGGATCGACCTCGCCTACGACGGCGCGCCCTTCGCCGGTTACGCGCGCCAGCCCGACCAGGTCACGGTGCAGGGCGAGCTGGAGCGGGTGCTCGGCCGCATCCTCGATCAGGACATCGACCTGACCGTGGCCGGGCGCACCGATCGTGGCGTCCACGCCCTCGGGCAGGTCGTCCACCTCGACGTCGAGGTGGTGGGGGAGCGCACGCGACGTGCCGTCGCCGATCTGGCGGTGCTGCGCGCCCGCCTCGACCAGCAGGTCGGACCGGCCATCAGCGTGTGGGCGGTGCGGCAGGTCTCGGCGCGGTTCGACGCCCGTTTCTCGGCGACGGCCCGTCGTTACCGCTACCGCCTGGTCGACGCCGAGGTGGCCGACCCGCTGCGACGCTTCGATCGGTGGCAGGTCGGGGTACCGCTGGCGCTGGCGCCGATGCGTCGCGCCGCCCGGGGGTTGATCGGCGAGCACGACTTCGCCGCCTTCTGCCGGCGTGCGCCCGGGCGCAGCACGATCCGTCGGCTGGACCGCGTCGCGCTGTCGCGTCCCGCACCCGGACGCATCGACGTGGTGCTGGAGGGGACGGCCTTCTGCCACCAGCAGGTGCGCGCGATCATGGGGTGCCTGGTCGAGGTCGGACGTGGACGGCGCAGCCCCGGTTGGGTCGGTGAGGTCCTGGCGGGGCGTGACCGGCAGCGGGCGGCGCGGGTGGCACCGCCCCATGGCCTCACCCTCGAGCAGGTGCGTTACGGGAGGGGGTGGCCCGCGTCACCGCCGCCCGGGGTGCGCGGGACCGGTGTCGGTTGACCGGCCAGCGGGCGGCGGGGTACGCTTCGACCACGCGGTCCCTGGTGGGCCGCGCGTTCCGTGTCCGGCCACGTGCGCCCCGCCCGCCCCGTCGCGGCGCCATCCCGGCCGACGGCCGTCCGCCACCTCGATGCACAGCTCGACCGTTGTGCTGCCGTCGTGGTGCAGGTGACGTCCAGGGATGCGGCCACCCCACGACCAGGCCACCGAGGAAGCAGATCCATGCGGACCTACAGCCCCAAGGCGGGCGAGATCACCCGCGCGTGGTACGTGGTCGACGCCGAGGGTGAGACGCTCGGTCGTCTCGCCACCCGCGTCGCCACCGTCCTGCGCGGCAAGCACAAGCCGACCTTCACCCCCCACATGGACATGGGTGATCACGTCGTCATCGTCAACGCGGACAAGATCGTGCTGACGGGCGCCAAGGCGGAGCAGAAGCTCTACAACAGCCACTCGGGGTACCCCGGTGGGCTGCGTGGCGTCCCCTTCGCCACGATGATGGAGCGTCGGCCGAGCGATGTGGTCGAGAAGGCCGTCGTCGGCATGCTGCCCAAGAACACGCTCGGCCGCCAGATGGCCAAGAAGCTCAAGGTCTACGCCGGCCCCGAGCACCCGCACGCCGCCCAGCAGCCGCAGCCGCTGCCCGACCACATCTGAGGTCACCCACGATGAGCGAGATCTACACCGGACGCCGCAAGTCCGCCGTCGCGCGGGCGCGGATCAGCCGTGGGTCGGGCCAGTACCGCCTCAACGGCAAGCCGCTGGAGGAGTACTTCACCACCGAGAAGCTCCGGGCCCACGCCACGGAAGCCTTCCGCGTGCTCGACCAGGACGGTCAGTGGGACGTCGATGCCCGCCTGCACGGTGGTGGCACCACCGGTCAGGCCGGCGCGCTGCGTCTGGCCATCGCCCGTGCGCTGGTCGGTGACGACGCGGAGACGCGCGCGCCGCTGAAGAGCGCCGGGTTGCTGACGCGTGACGCCCGCAAGGTCGAGCGCAAGAAGTACGGCCTCAAGAAGGCCCGTCGCGCGCCGCAGTTCTCCAAGCGCTGACCGGCGGCGCGCGGGGCCCGGGGCCCCCTGCGCGGGCTGTGACTGCGCGGCGCCGCCCCGCCCGGGGCGGCGCCGCTCGCACGCGGTTCCTGGCACACGGTCCGTGCGGTGCCTGGCGCAGGGTGCGTGCGGTGCCTGGCACACGGTCCGTGCGGTGCCTGCGGGGTGGCAGCGCAGGAAGATCGCAGCGTTTCGACCTCTGGGCGGTCGATCGGCTGCGAACCTCGGCCGCGGGGG
>JAWLFQ010000039.1:0-22038 GCA_041685505.1 Nitriliruptoraceae bacterium | reverse complement strand
ACGGCCCAGTAGTGGCCGCCCACCAGGACGAGCAGGTGCTCGTCGATCGGGCCGGCGAGGTGGAGGTGCCAGGCCAGCCGGCCGAGGACCAGGGCCGCCATCACGGCGTAGATGGCGCGCTCGATGGTCTGCAGGTCGGCCCAGCGCCGCAGCAGCGCGATGATCAGCACCAGCAGGCCGACGGTCACCGCGGGGTAGCCGTAGGTCAGCAGGACGTCATCCGGTCCACGTGCCACCCAGCTGAGCGTCAGCGCCACGGCCGCCCCCAGGAAGGCGACGACGTAGACCTTGCGCTTGCGACGCTCGAGGGCGCGCTCCTCCCGGACAGCGGGGGTCGTCATCGCGGCCGGTGCCGGAACAGCACCCCCGGAGCCGCGCGCACGCGCCGCGGTTCCGCCTGCCTCGCTGACCCGGCTGTGCCGGTCCACCGTCTGCTTGGGCACCTTCACTCCTGCGTGTCGTGCCTGTTCAGCCGTCGACCAGCCGCAGCACGGCGCCCCCGTCATCGGTCCTGAGCGGGGTGATGGACAGGCGCGATCCCTCCTGGCGTTCGCCGCTCATGCCGCTGAGCACACGGTGCAGTTCCTCGCCGAAGGTGTGGGCCTGGGTGTCGCCGGCGTCGATCGCCTCACGGACCACCGCCCGCGCGTCGTCGCCCACCCGTAGGCCGAGGAGGCGGTCCTCGCGCCGCTCGGCGCTCGCGGTCAGCCATGCGCGGTTGGTCGCGGCCACGGAGCCGTCACCGTCGACCACGGCCACGGCGTCGTCGAGCGCGTCGAGCACGCTGAAGACGAAGGCGTCACGGCGCGCCAGCTCGCGATGGACCGACACCTGCTCGGCGACGTCCTCCAGGCCGCAGACCGCGCCGATCACCGATCCTGAGGCCACCGACAGCGGTGCCACCTCGACGTGGAGCCAGGCACCCTTGATGGTCCGGACGTCGAGGCGGTGCTCACGACCGAGCTCCGCGGCCATCTGGATCACCTCGCGCAGGGCCTCCGCGTCGGCCGGCTCGAGGTCGTCGAGGAACCCGCGGCCGAGGAGGTCGCTGGCGGAGCGCTGGAGCAGCGACGCCGAGCGGGCGTCGGCGTAGACGCACCGGCCGGTCAGATCGGTGTGCACCAGTCCCGTGGAACCGACGGCGCCCTGACGGCCCAGTTCGGTGGTGACGTCGCGCTCGACCGCCACGTAGTTGGTGATGCGTCCCGTGTGATCCTGGACCGGGCTGATGGTGGCGTGGTGGGTCCGGAGCGCCCCGTCCCGACGTCGGTCGACGAGCTGGCCCTCCCAGACCCGCCCGCTGGAGATGGTGCGCCACAGCTCCCGGTAGAACTCGTCGTCCTGGTAGCCGGACGACAGCAGGTTCGGCCGGGCGCCGATGGCTTCCCGTTTCGAGTAGCCCGTCACCCGGACGAAGGCGTCGTTGACATCGACGATGTTCCCGTCGGCGTCGGTGATGAACACCACGTCGCCACCGAGATCCAGCGCGGTGACGTCGATGTGCGGTGCGCCCTGCGCCTGCCCGGTCCCGCTGCTCGCGCCGGCCGGTGCGGGCCCCCGATCCGCGGACGGCGGCTCCTGCAGCGGTTGCACCGTGGGGGATGGATCCACGGGCTGCCCGTCACCGCTCACTGGCGTCCTCCCTGCCGTCTCCACCCGCACCGTAGGCCGTCGCCGGCTCCCGGGCACGGCCACAGGCGTCGTGGTGTCGCGGAGGTGGCCTGCTCCGGCCGCTCAGCCGACCGCGTGCAGCGTCGGACGGACCTGCTGGCGGGCGTCGGTGGATGTGCGCCCCGGCAGCTGTGCGAGGGCGAGCATCGGGCCGCCGAGCTGCCACAGATGGCGGAGATCGATGCCGAGGTGGAGCAGCGGCACGAGCCGTGCGGTGGGGCCCCAACCGAGCGGCAGGGGGCCCACGCGTCCGACCCCGCGGTTGCCGCAGTCGATGAGCCGACCGAGCTCGAGCAGGCGGGCCGGCCGGGTCGATCGGCCCGTGGCCAGCGCCGCGGCGTTGTGGCCGGCGACAGCCCCGGCCTGGCTGGCGATCTGAGCCGACATCGGCAGGGGGCGCCCCAGGACGTCCCGGTGGGCCGCGACGTCGCCGGCGGCGAGCACACGCCGGAGCCCGGAGACGCGCAGATCGTTGGTGACCACCGCACGGCCGTCCAGCAGCGGTGTGTCCGGGAGCAGCTCGTCGGCCTGGGCACGCCACCCCCCGGCCCACACCACGGTGCCCCGCAGGTGACGGCCTTCGCCCAGTCGCAGACCACCGCGGTCGATCCGCGCGACCTCGGTGCCGAGGTGGAGATGGACACCGGCGTCCTCCAGGATCCCGGTGGCGTCCCGTGCGAGGCGGGCCGGCTCGGCGGGGAGCACCCGTCCCGCGACCTCGATGAGGTGGACCTCGATGTCGCTGCGCAGCGCGGCGACCTCCGCGGCGAGCTGGACGCCCGTGGCGCCGGCGCCCACCACCAGCAGCCGTTGCGCGCGCGCCAGCCGGCGGCGCAGCCGCAGCGCGTCCTCGGGCGTGTGCAAGGTGGCGGCGTGGTCGCTGCTGCCCGGGACGCTGCCGGCTGGCGAGCCCGACCCCACGGTCAGCACCATCGCGTCCGCGTGCAGGGTCGTTGCGTCGTCGAGGACGAGCTCCCCCGCCTCGTCGTCGACCGCGACCACGCGCGCGTGGATCACCTCCACGCCGGTCAGCTCCTGCAGGGGCGAGCGGGCGTCGCTGGCCCGCAGTCGGCCCGCGGCGACGCCGGCCAGTCGCGGCAGGAAGCCGTGCCAGCCGTCGTGGTCGACCACCACCACCTCGACATCGCCGGCGCGTCGCGCGGCGACGGCGGCATGGCTGCCGGCGTACCCGGCCCCCACCACCACGACCCGCGGTGCGGGGGAGCGCAGCGGTGCGGGGATGGCTGGTGGTGTGTCGTCGTGCACAGGGGCCCTCCTCGGGTCACCTCACTGGGTGGGGCGCGGCGTGAGGAGCTGGTCGACCGGGGCGTGATCGTCGGTGAGGACCTCGGCCCCGTCCACGAAGCGCGCGAGCGCTGCGCCCGAGAGGAGTTCGTCGTCACGGCCTCGTCGGGTGTTCTCGGCCTCGATCGCGTGCAGGGGCAGGGGTGCGTCGGAGGCGATGACCACGTAGTTGCCGCCGATCCCCGGCGTCGCCGGCCCGAAGGCGTCCTCGCGTCCCAGCACCGCCACGTGCTCGAAGACCGCGGCCACCGTGGCGATCTCGGCGCGCAGGAAGCGGCGGGGGCCGTAGTCGATCACGTTCATCATGTAGACGCCCCCGTCGTCGAGGCGTTCGGCCACCTGCGCGGTGAACTCCACCGTCGCCAGGTGCCAGGGCACCGCGATGCCGCCGAAGGCGTCACCGATCACCACATCGTGCGCACCCGGGGGCCCGTCGGTGATGGTCGCACGGGCGTCACCGACGCGAACCGTGATGTCCTCGGCCAGTTCGAGGCCGAGCTCCTGCTGGGCGAGCTCCACCAGCAGCCCGTCGACCTCGAGCACCCGGGAGGTGGACCCCGGGTGTGCAGCCCGCAGGTAGCGCGGCATGGTGAAGCCCGCACCGCCGATGTGGAGCGCGGACAGCGGCTCGCCCTCCGGCGCCACCGCGGTGAGCACGTCGCCGAACCACTGGGTGTAGGTGAAATCGAGGTAGGTCGGGTCGTCGAGGTCGACGTAGGAGTGCCGCAGGGTGTCCAACCACAGGGCCCGGCCGGAGGCGCGTTCCTCGTCCGCCACGACGTAGGCGCAGTAGTAGGCGGACTCGTACTCGCAGGGGTCGGAGGCGGCGAAGGAGAACGCGCCCGCGGCCAGCACCCCGAGCGCTGCGCTGGCGGTGAGGTTGCGCCGGCGCCCGAGCGCCAGCGCCGTAGCCACGCCCAGCAGGATCAGCAGCGCCGCGGTGACCCGGATCACCGGCCGGGTGGGGAAGGCGGCGACCAGCAGGAACCCGGTGACGAAGGTGCCGACGATGGCGCCGGTGGTGGACAGCGCGGACAACCGGCCGACCACCCGTCCGGTCTCCTCGAGGGTGTCGAGCTGGATCTTGATCACCGCCGGGGTCACGGCCGACAGCACCGCGGCCGGGGCGAAGAAGGCCAGCACCGTCAGCGTGGTGGAGGTCACCGGCCCGGCACCGCGCAGCGCCACGCCCAGGCCGTCGATGATCGGGATCGCGGCGAAGGCCAGCGCCCCACCGGTGATCAGCAGCGGCGCGAGCAGCCCCCGGGGGTCGCGGGCGTCGGCGGCCCGGCCACCGAGCCACGAACCCAGGGCGATCCCGCCGAGGATCACCCCGATGATGGCGGTGTAGGTCTCCAGCGTCGCGCCGACGTAGGGCGCGAGCAGGCGGGCCGCCAGGATCTCGAGGATCAGCACGGCGGCCGAGGACAGGAAGACGAGCGCGGCGGCGGCGAAGGGTGGCATGACCGCGGCAGGGTACGCGCTTCGCTGGAGCCTCAGGAGGTCGCGCTGCCGGGCAGGACCACGACGAAGCGAGCGCCGCCGCCGGGACGGTCGTCGACGTGGAGTTCCCCCCGCTGGAGGCGCACGAACTCCGCCACCACGGCCAGGCCCACGCCGGTTCCCGGCTGGGCACGGTCGGCATCCAAGCGGTGGAAGGGCTCCAGGATGCGTGTGCGCTGTGCGGCCGGGATGCCCGGCCCGTGGTCGTCGACGGTCAACCGCAGTCCGGCCGGGTCCGCGCGGAGCGTCACCTCGATGGGGCCCTCGGGGGCGTACTTGTCGGCGTTGGCCACCAGGTTCGCCACGATCCGCTCCAACTGGGTGCGGTCGAGGTACACGGGCAGGCTCGCCGGGGCGTCGAGCTGCACCCGGCCCGCGCACGGGAGATGCTCGATCACCTGTCGGATCACCGCCACGGCATCGAGGTCCTCGGGTTCGCTCCCCGCGGTGCCGCGGCCCAGCCGGTCGAGGTCGAGCAGGTCGTCGAGCAGCGTGGTGAGCCGACTGGTCTGGGTCGCAAGCGCCTGCTCGACGCGTTCCCTGTCCTCGGCCGGCAGCTGCCCACCGAGGCGGCGCAGGGTCGCGGCCATGCCGTCGACCACGGTCAGCGGGGTCCGGAGGTCGTGGGAGACCGCCGAGAGGAAGGCGTTCTTGGACCGGTCGACCTCGCGCAGTTGCTCGGCAGCGTGCCGCTCGCGCCGTGCGGCCTCCCGCAGCCGGGTCCGACCGGTCTCCAGCGCCACGATCAGATCGGTGGTCACGTCATCGCGCAGGTGGGCCGTGTCGTTGCTCGGCGGGTGGTCGGCCAGCGCCGTCGTCATCCGCTCGGCCATCGCCGGGTCGACGCGTGCGACCTCGTTCCGGATGTGGAGGGCGATGGCCTCCACCGTGGTCGCGTCCATGCTCCACACCGTCTCGAAGACGCGGTCGAGCTCGGTCTCGTGCGCCTGCCCGGTCTCCTCACCGAGCAGGGCGGCGCAGAAGCCCGGTGTGAGCACGATCAGGAACCACTCCTCGACCAGGGGGTCGTCCTCCGCGAGGGGAACCCGGACGATGTCGTCCTCGGCCATGGTGTCCAGGTTGCCGGCAGCGAAGACGGCCACCGACCGTGCCTGTGGTGCGACCAGGCGTTGGTAGCGCTCCAGTTCCCGGAACCAGTTGGTGGAGCGCTGGAAGCCGGTGAAGACCGCGCCCGGAAGGTCGTTGGCGATGACGGTGTTCTCGAGCACGTGGCTGAGCTCGGTGAGGGTGGCCTTGCTCAACAGGCGCGGCCGCAGCGGGACCTCGGCGGTCTCGAGCAGACGTCGGAAGACCCGCGGTCGGGTCGCGGCGCGGTCGTCTGGCACGGTGCCGTCGCCCCTCCCTCGAGGATGGTGCATCGCCCTACGTGAGACATAGGGCACGGTCGGTTAGCATCCTAGGGGAGCGCGGCAGGGTTGTGCCACTGCCCGCCGGGGGCGGGCAGCCAGGGGCGCACGCGTGCGCCCGCCGCCGGCATCCCACGCCGGTGCAGCGACCCGGGATCGGCGGACGGTCGCCGTCAGGCGTCGTCGGTGTCGGCGTCCTCGGGGCGGAACCGCCGGTTGACCTCGTTCGCGAGTTGCCGTGCGAGGTGCGGCACCGCATCGCGCAGCTTCTCGTACCCGGCCGGCTCGAACACCAGCGCCTCCACGGGCGCATCGCTGCCTGCCGTGACCGTCGCGGTCCGGCGCCCCGTCTCGTAGGTGGAGCGCTGCTCCTTGGGTGGGCGCCAGAAGTCGAGGATGGCCGACTCCCCGAGCACGCTGCCCGCATCCAGGGTCGCCAGCAACGCACCGTCGTCGGTGACGTCGACCGAGCCATCGACGATCACCAACAGCTCCCCGCTGGGTGAGTCCTTCTCGATCAGGACCGTCCCCGGCTCGTAGGTCCGGAGTGCGGAGAGCTCGGCGACGGTCTTCAGCTCGCCCTGGGTGCAGCCCTCGAGCAGCGGGATGCGCTGCAGACCGTCGATCTTGGGGTTGCGTCGTTTGAACACCTGAGTCCTCGCGTCGAGTCGCGGCTGCACTATAGCCGCGCTCGGCGTGTGCGAGCCGGGGCCGGTGGGGATCGCGCCGCGCACCACGTGCTCCGCGGCGGTCCTAGCCTGGGCCCCAACGGTGAGCGACAGGGAGTGGGTCGGTTGGAGTACTGCTACGTGATGAAGGGCCTGACCAAGACGGTGCCCGGGGGCAAGGAGGTCCTGTCCGACATCTGGCTGTCCTTCTACCCCGGGGCGAAGATCGGGGTGATCGGGCCCAACGGCGCGGGCAAGTCCACCCTGCTGAAGATCATGGCGGGGGTGGACAGCGAGTTCGAGGGTGAGGCCTGGCCCGCCAAGGGGATGCGCGTCGGCTACCTGCCGCAGGAACCCGAGCTCGACCCCGACAAGACCACCCGGCAGAACGTGCTGGAGGGCCTCGGCGAGATCGCGGGCCTCGTCCCGCGCTACAACGAGCTGGCCGCGATGCTCGGTGAGCCCCTCGACGACGACGAGATGCAGCGGGTCTACGAGGAGATGGCCGAGGTCCAGGACGCCATCGACGCCGCCGACGCCTGGGACCTCGACCGCACCATCGAGGTGGCGATGGACGCGCTCCGCGTGCCCGACGTCGACGATGTGACCGTGCTCTCCGGTGGCGAGAAGCGTCGGGCGGCCCTGTGCCGGCTGCTGCTGTCCAAGCCCGACATCCTCCTGCTCGACGAGCCGACCAACCATCTCGATGCGGAGACCGTCGCCTGGCTGCAGCGCACCCTGCGCGACTACGCCGGGATGGTCGTCGCCATCACCCACGACCGCTACTTCCTCGACGAGGTGGCGGAGTGGATCCTCGAGCTCGACCGCGGCAAGGGCTTCCCCTACCAGGGCAACTACTCCGGATGGCTCGAGCAGAAGCGTGCGCGTCTGGCCCAGGAGGAACGCGAGGAGTCCGCGCAGCAGCGCCAACTGGCCGAGGAGGCCGAGTGGGTCAAGCAGACCCCGCAGGGCCGGCGGACCAAGGCCAAGGCCCGCATCCAGGCCTACGAGTCCCTGTTGCACCGCGACCGGCCGAAACAGGTCACCAAGCCCACGATCATGATCCCCGACGGCCCGCGCCTGGGCAACGTGGTCGTGGAGGCCGAGCAGGTCCTCAAGGGTTTCGGCGACAAGCTGCTCTACGAGGACCTGAGCTTCTCCTTGCCGCCGGGCGGGATCGTCGGGATCATCGGCCCGAACGGCGCGGGCAAGACCACGCTGTTCAAGATGATCGTCACCGCAGCCGGCCAGGCCGGGTTGCTCGACGGTCCGATGGAGCCGGACGAGGGGTCGGTACGCGTCGGTGACACCGTGGTGCTGTCCTACGTCGACCAGTCGCGGGCGGACCTGGACCCGGGTCTGAGCGTGTTCGAGGAGGTCACCGGCGGGGGCGACTGGGTGCAGCTGGGTCGCACGGAGATGGCCTCGCGCGCCTACGTCGCCGCCTTCGGCTTCAAGGGCGGTGAGCAGCAGAAGGATGTCGGCAAGTGCTCCGGTGGCGAGCGCAACCGGATCCATCTGGCGAAGCTGCTGCAGAACGAAGCGAACCTGCTGCTGCTCGACGAGCCGACCAACGACCTCGATGTCGACACCCTGCGCGCGCTGGAGGAGGCGCTGCTCGACTTCGCCGGGTGTGCGGTGATCACCAGCCACGACCGGTGGTTCCTCGATCGGGTCGCCACCCACATCCTGGCCTTCGAGGGCGACTCCGAGGCGACCTGGTTCCCCGGCGGCTACTCGGAGTACGAGGAGGACCTGCGCGCCCGCAAGGGCGAGGACGCGCTCAACCCGACGCGGATCAAGTACAAGCCGCTGACACGCCGGACCAGCTGAGCGCACCGGCCGGCGGCCTCACCCTCCTCTACGTCGCGGCGCGTCCTCGGACAGCGCGATCCGGTGCGGGTGCGTGTAGACGGTGCCGGCACCGTCGCGGAGTTGGCCGATGAGGGTGATGCCGAGCCGCTCGGCACGGTCGATCGCCAGGTCCGAGGCCGGTCCCACCCCTGCGAGCACCGGCAGTCGCGCGGTCCCGGCTTTGGCCACCAGCGCAGCCCCGATGCGGCTGCTCACGGCGCACAGCAGGTCCTCGAGCCCGTCGTCCGGCCACACCCCGCCGCGCAGGTGCGCGCCGATGAGAGCGTCCATCGCGCTGTGCCGGCCGACGGCCTGGCGCAGGGTGACCATCCTGCCACCGCGGTCGAACAGTCCGGCGGCGTGCACGCCGCCGGACGCCCCCATGCCGCTCTGCGCCAACCTGAGCTCCCCGGGCAGCCGGGCGATGTGCTCCCACGCCACAGGCCCTCGGTGCGCCTTCGGCGGGGTGGGTCGGCCGCTCGCGCCCGTCGGCCCGGCACGGACACCTGCAGCGGTGGTCGCCCCGGGGTCGCGGCGCTGCTGCTGACGCGCCCACACCGCACGTGCCACCGGCGCCGCGAGCCGCACGGTCACCGACGCCGCGTGGCCGCTCGCACGCGGTGTGCGATCGAGGTCGACGGTGGCGGCGAGGAGGTCCCGTGCCGCCACGTGTCCCTCGGTCAGCAGCCACCCCAGGGCGAGCTCCGCCTCCTGGCCCGGTGCGCCGAGCAGGGTGACCACCGCAGCGGGTGTGTCGTCGGGGCCACCGACGTGGACCTGCACCGCCGCCTCCTGTCCGACGATCTCGGTGCGGCCCTCCACCTCGGTGCGGGCGGTCCCGGCCGTAGGGGCTCGTTCGGGGACCTCGCCGACGGGCCGTACCCGCAGGACCTCGCGCGTGGAGGGGCCGTGCGTCTCGTCCCCGCCCGCGGCACCCGCCGGTCCACGGAGGGCTGTGGCCACCGCACGGGTGTGCCACGCCGTGGCGGCGTCCAACGCCGCCGGGTCATCCACATCGACGGCGGTGGCTGCCAGCGGGTCGAGGTCGCGCCAGGCGTGCGGGCCGAGCACCTCGACGTCGAGGTGGTCGGTGAGCGAGCGCAGCCGACGTTCACCGGCGTCGAGCAGGGCGCTCACGGTCGCCAGGGCCGTGGGCTGGTAGGCACCCAGCAGGGGTTGTGGCCCCTGCGCGCTGCCGAGGACCACACCGGCGGTGGTGGGCCCGGCAGCACGCAGACGGCGTACGAGCCGGGTGAGCACCTCGGGCACCAGCCACGGATGATCCACGCCGACCACCAGCACGGCCGCCGCCGCGGGTCGGAGCCCGGCAGCCATGGACAGCGCCGCCTCGAGTCCGGCGAGCGGCCCGGCGTCGGTCCTGAGGTCGGTGATCCAGTGCGTGGCCGCGGGCAGGTGGGGGAGCGTGCGAGCCGCGTCGGCGTGGATGGTCCGGCCCAGTTGGGGGTGCGGTCCGACCACCAGTACGGGCGGGGCCGGCGGGCGCAGGGCCGTGACGAGAGAGGTGACGGCGCGTGCGAGCAGCGGCTGGCCGTCGACGACCAGCAGTGCCTTGTCGCGGCCCATCCGGCGGGACCCGCCGCCGATCAGCACCGCGCCGACGACCGCGCTCTCACCCGCCGTCAGCGGGCCCGGGCCGGACCGCGCCCCGCCGTCGGTTGCGTCCACGTCCCAGCTCCTGACCGGTCCCGTGTCACCACGCTAACGGCCCGTGCGGCGGTGGGCGGGCCGGAGGCGGACGTGCGGGCGCAGCGGCTTCAGTTCGCCACGGGCGATGCCGATGTCGCAGCCATGGAGGGAGGACGGATGACCATGGATGGTGCGAGGGATGGCGATCTGCTGCCGGTCGTGCGGGGAGGGGACCCCCCGCCCGATCTCAGCCCGCTGCTCGACCCGTCACGGCTGGCACACCTCGAGCGCTTCGGGCTCCGGACCTCGCCGCCGGTGGCACCCCTGGAGCGGTTGTGCCGCCTGGCGGTGGGGGTCCTCGACGCCGACGCCGCGTCGGTGACCATCGTGGAGGACGTGCAGACCACGGTCGCCTCGCACCAGCTGGAGCTCCCGGCGGACGCGGTGACCGTCCCGCTCGAGGAGTCCTTCTGCGCCCGGGCGATGGTCTCCGGTGCGCCACTGCCCGTCCCGGACGCGAGCGAACACCCGTGGGTGCGCCACACGGTGGCGGCGCACACCGGCCGCACCGTCGGTTACCTCGGGATCCCGCTGCTGCTGTCCGACGGGCACAGCGTCGGTGCGCTGTGTGTGTTCTCCGATGCGGCCCGGGGGTGGACACAGCGCGACGCGCGGTTGCTGACCGAGCTGGCCGCGTCCACCGCCACGGAGCTGGAGCTGCGGGTCGCCGCCACGGAGCTGGCGACCGCGCTGGTCGACACCCAGACCGCACGGGCCCGGATGGAGTACGCCGCGACCCACGACGCGCTGACGGGACTGGCGAACCGGGTGCTGGTGACCACCGAGTTGACGGCAGCGCTGGAGGAGACGGGCGACCTCGCCCTGCTGTACTGCGACCTGGACGGGTTCAAGGCGGTCAACGATCGCTTCGGCCACGCCGTGGGCGATGCCTTGCTGGTCGAGGTCGCGCGCCGCCTGCGCCACGCCGCCGGGCAGCAGTCACTGGTGGCACGGCTGGGTGGCGATGAGTTCGCGATCATGGCACGCGGCTCCAGCCCGACCCTGGCTGCGCGCCTCGCGGAGCGCCTCCACACGGCCGTGGTCGCTCCCTACCTGATCGAGGGTCGGCGGATCGAGATCGGCGCCAGCTTCGGGGTGGTGACCACGGCGCTCGTCGGCGCGGGAGCCGACGACGGTGACACGTTGCTGGCGGCCGCGGACGCGGCGATGTTCGAGGCGAAGGCCGCGGCTGCCGCACCGGTCCGGCTCTTCGATGCCCAGCTCAGTGCACGGCACGAACGCCGCATCGCGACACGCAGCGCCTTGGTCGGCGCCCTCGAGGCGGGCGCCCTCGACCTCGAGCTCCAGGCTGACGTCGATCTGCGTCAGGGGGTGGTGGTGGGGGTCAGCGTCCTGGTGCGGTTCACCGATCCCTCGGCCCAGCGTGTCACCTCCGCGGAGATCGTGGCCGCCGCCGGTGAGCTCGGCCGTCTCGCCGAGCTCGATGCGGTGGTCCTCGACCGGATCGCTGCGCTGCGGCGAGGGTGGCTGGCGCAGCAGCTCGCCGACGGCCTGGTGATCTGGACCTCCGCGACGGCGAACCAGGTCGTGGACGCCGCCTTCGTCGACCGCCTCACCCGGATCGCCGCCGAGCCGGGTGTGCCGCTGGGCCTGGCGGTGACCGCGGACGTGCTCACCGATGCGCAGGCCGCCGGCAACCTCGCCACGCTGCACGCCGCCGGGGTGCGCATCGCCGTGGAAGGCTTCGGCGTCGAGCGGGCATCCTTCGCGGCCCTGCACCGCATCCCCCTCGACCTGCTGCGCATCGACCCTGCGCTGGTCGCACGGCTGGATGCCGATCCCTACCTCGGCAGCGCCGTCCACGTGCTGGGCCAGCTCGCCAACGGGCTCGGCGTGGAGCTGGGCGCCGACGGTGTGGAGACCGTCGAGGTCGCGGACCTGCTGCGCGCCCACGGCTGCCAGCGTGCGAGCGGCTTCCTGCTCGCGCGTCCGCTGCCGGACGGCGCACAGCTACGGCAGCTGCTGTGCGACGGCATCGACCTGCCGCAGCGCGAGCCGCAGATGGCCTGACCCACCGCGCCGACGGGTGCGATGGGGCCAGGCCGATGTCGCGGTCCCCCCTACCCTGCGCGACCGTGACCCAGGAGCGCGGACCGATGACCGATGATGTGACCGACGATGGCACGGCGGCCAGCCCGCAGGCTGCGGACGATCGCGCGACGCGGTTGGCGGTCTTCGCCAGCGGCCGCCTGGTGGACGCCGGCGCAGCTGTGGGAGCGGTGAGCTTCGACCCCGATGACGCGGGGCGACCACTGGCGGACGGCCGCGTCATCAGCGGGTGGAGCGTGTTCACGGGTGAGGAGACCGAGGAGGAGCTCACCGACCCCGAGCGCATCCGGCTGCCCTCGCTGGCCTGGGTCGTCGAACACGATCCCGCCGTCGCCATGGTGACCGCGGGCCACGACGGCACGGCGGGGTACTGGGTACGGGCGGGGGAGGACGCCCACGGGCTCCCGGTGTGGGAACGCGTGCTGCCCTGAGGGCCACGGTCCCGGCGGGACGGGCGGCACGCCGCCGGCAGCAGCGGTAGGCCGGTGCTGCCGTCGCCGGACACTGCGTACGCTGCCGGCATGAGCGCACACCCCACCCCGCCCGATGTCCGCGCCTACCTGGAGATCCGCACGGCGGCACCGTCGAGCTGGTCGCCCGACGGCACCAAGCTGCTGGTCTCCAGCGACCTGTCCGGCACCGCGCAGGTCCACCGTCTCGACCTCGACGCGGAGGCACCGCTGCCCCGGCCGGCAGCGGAGCTCACGCCCCTGACACGCTTCGAGGAGCCGATCGGGGCGGGGTACCTGCCACGTGATCCCGGTGGGGGCGAGGGTGACGTGCTCCTGCTGGCCACCGACGTCGGTGGCAACGAGCGCTACCAGCTCTTCACCACCCCCGATGCTCCTGTCGCGCCGCTGACCGGTCCCGACGACCTCGACCCGCTGGTGCAGGATCCCGCGCACATCCACCGCCCCGGCGGGGTCAGCCGGGACGGTCGATCCCTGGCCTATGCCACCAACCGCGGCGACGGTGTCGCCTTCGACACCTGGGTGCGTGACCTGGTCACCGGCGAGGAGCGGTGCGTGTTCGCCACCGGTGGGTGGACCGGGCCCGGCGGGTTCTCACCCGATGCCCGCTACCTCGCGGTCACGGAGCTGACCACCCGCGCCGGTGACAACCAGGTCCACCTGATCGATCTGCACGCGCTCCACGACACCGAGGTGGCGGACGCCACCCATCCGGCGGTCACCGAGCTGTGTCCCCATCCGGAGGAGGCCGCCAGCGTCGGTACACCGAGCTGGCTGCCCGACAGCTCGGCCTTCTACCTCTCCACCGACGTCGGCCGGTCCTTCGTCGGCATCGCCCGTGGCACACCCGATGGTGCGTGGGAGCACGTGATCGAGCCCGGCTGGGATGCCGGTGCGGCGGTCGACTGGACCGGTCGTCATCTGCTGGTGGTGTGGAACGAGGACGGCATCACCCGTGCGCAGCTGCGCGATCCCGTCACCGGCGAGGTGCGTGGCCCGCTACCGCTGCCGGGTGACGGGGTCGCCAGCGGCTTCCGGTTCTCGCGCGACGGCCGGTGGCTGGCCTTCGGCTACTCCTCGCCGCTGGTGCCGGGGGACGCGTGGCGCTACGACACCACGAGCGGCGCGCTGGAACGCATCACCGAGAGCCCCTGCGAGGTCGATCCCGCGACCTTCGTCGACGCGGAGCTCGTGCGGTTCCCCTCCTTCGACGGGCTCGAGATCCCCGCCTTCGTGTTCCGCCCCACGGGCCGCGATGTCGCGACCGACGGGCCCGCCCCGGTGGTCGTGATCATCCACGGCGGCCCGGAGAGTCAGTACCGGCCGAGCTTCGCGCCCTTGACCCAGTACCTGGTGGCCCAGGGGTTCGCCGTGGTGGCCCCCAACGTGCGGGGATCGACGGGTTACGGCCGCGCCTACCAGCATCTCGACGACGTGGAGCGCCGCCTCGACAGCGTCCACGACCTCGCGGCACTGCACGACTGGCTCGCGACGCAACCGGATCTCGACCGCAACCGCGCAGCGCTGTACGGCGGTTCCTACGGGGGCTACATGGTGCTGATGGGGCTCGCGCACCAGCCCGAACGGTGGGCCGCCGGGGTCGACATCGTCGGGATGAGCGACCTGGTGACCTTCCTGGAACGCACCTCCGAGTGGCGACGGGCCTTCCGCGAACGGGAGTACGGCTCGCTGGCACACGATCGCGACCTGCTGCGGGAGCTGTCCCCCATCACCCACGTGGCGGAGATGCAGGCGCCGCTGTGCATCATCCACGGCGCGAACGACCCCCGGGTGCCGCTGTCGGAGGCCGAACAGATCCACGAGGTCCTGACCGACCGTGGCGTGCGCTGCGAGCTGCTCGTGTACCACGACGAGGGCCACGGGCTGTCCAAGCTCGGCAACCGCATCGACGCCTACCCGCGCGTCGCCGCCTTCCTGCACGAGGTGCTGGACGCATGAGGATCGTCGCCGGGCCGCACGGTCCACGCGGGAGGGCGGTGGCGAACCAGCCGGCGGGGATGCAGGAAGGGTGATCATGCGAGTGCTCGTGACGGGGGCGACCGGCTACATCGGTGGCCGGCTGGTGCCGGAGCTGCTCGAGCGCGGCCACGAGGTGGTGTGCGCCGCCCGTACCCCGGCCAAGCTGGACGAGCGTGACTGGCGGGACGAGGTGGCGGTCGAGCGTGTCGACGTCCTCGACCGCGCCAGCCTCGATGCGGCCTGCGCCGGCATCGATGTCGTCTACCACCTCGTCCACTCCATGGACGGAGAGGAGGGCTTCGCCGAACGGGACCGGCGCGCCGCCGGCAACGTCCGCGATGCCGCCGCGGCCGCAGGGGTGGCACGGATCGTCTACCTCGGTGGCCTCGGGCGGGAGGACGACGAGAACCTCAGCGATCATCTGCGCTCCCGGCAGGAGGTCGGGCGCATCCTCGCCTCGGGCAGCGTGCCCGTCACCGAGCTGCGCGCGGCCATCATCATCGGCTCCGGCAGCGCCTCCTTCGAGATGCTGCGCCACCTCGTCGAGGTCCTCCCGATCATGACGACGCCGCGGTGGGTCGCCACGCGCTGTCAGCCCGTGGCGGTCCGCGACGTGCTCGCGGCGTTGTGCGACGTCATCGAGCACGAGCACACCGCGGGCAAGGTCTACGAGATCGGTGGGCCTGACGTGCTCACCTACGCCGAGTTGATGCAGACCTACGCCGAGGTGGCAGGTCTGCGCCGGCGGATCATCCTTCCCGTTCCGGTGCTCACACCGCGCCTGTCGTCGCTGTGGATCGGCCTGGTCACCCCACTGCCGACCGGTCTCGCCCGCCCGCTGGTGGACAGCCTGGTCAACGAGGTGGTGGTCACCGACGGGTCCTTCCAACGTGACCTGCCCCGCGACATGGTCCCCATCGGCGAAGCCCTGCGTCTGGCGCTGACCCGTATCCAGGACCTGGACGTCGCCACGACCTGGGCCAGCGCCGGTGGCGCGGCGCGGCAACTGCGCGATGGCGCCGCGCCGAGCGCGCGAGGGCCCGAGGACCCTGCACCCCAGGACCCCGGTTGGGCCGGGGGCACGGTCTTCGCCGACGAGCGCGAGGCGGTGTCCGCCGCGCCGCCCGAGGCGCTGTTCGCCGCGGTGTCCGCGATCGGTGGTACCCGCGGCTACCACACGGCGCGGTGGATGTGGGAGCTGAGGGGGATCGTGGACCAGCTCGTCGGTGGGTTCGGCCTGCGCCGTGGTCGCCGCCATCCGGTGAACCTCGCGGTCGGTGAGGTGGTCGACTTCTGGCGCGTGGAGGCCATCGACCGGCCGCACCTCCTGCGGTTGCAGGCGGAGATGAAGGTGCCCGGTGAGGCGTGGCTCGAGTTCCGCATCGAGACCGAGGGGACCGGTAGCCGCCTCTACCAGCGTGCCCGTTTCCACCCGCGCGGGCTGTGGGGGCGGTTGTACTGGGGCGCCCTCCTGCCCTTCCACGGCATCATCTTCCCGCGGATGGTCCGCGAGCTGGCACGCGAGGCGGAGCACATCGCCGCGCAGGGGATCAAGGTGGCAGGACGACCACCGCGAGCGCCCCGGCCTGCCCCGCGGCGGTGATCGCCACGGCCTCCTGCGCATCGACGGCGAACCAGACCTCGTCCGCTTCGGTGGCCAGCACCACGGCGTCGCGCCCCAGGACGACACCACGGCCGTCGTGATCGCTGCCGACCAGCTCCACCCGGGTACCGGGGTGCAGGCCGGGGAGTCGATCCGCGGGCACCGCGACCGCGGCGCGATCCTCGGCCAGGTTGGCCGCCCAGCCACCGTCGCCGAGGTGGCGGTCGGTGGCGATGGCACCGGTGGGAAGGGCCGAGGCCAGGACGCCCTCGGCGCTTCGCAAGGCCCCATCGGGGACCAGCTCCTCGGGCACCGTCCTCGGCCGCAGGTCCTGTGGGCTCAGCCGCTGTCCGGGCGGCAGGTCGTGCGCGGCGACCAGCACCGTGGTCGGGTGCCCGTAGGGCGTTGCGGCCAGGTTGCCCACCCCGGCCGCGAGCACGACCACGACGAGCAGCGCGCCCACGAGCAGACGCATCCGGGGCGGCGCCGCCCACCAGCGCTCGGCCAGGCTGTCCAGCGCCGGCGGGAGCGGCAGTGACGGACCCGCGAGGCTGGCGGGCAGTGACGGGCGGGTGGGGGACCGGCGGCGCATGCCCGGACTGCAGCACATCGCGCCGCGGCGGTGTCGACGGGTGTCACCGCAGCTGTGGACGGTGCGACGAACCGTCAGGCGGAGGCGGCTTCCCCGGACCCGGAAGTCGTGGAGGAGCTGCCCGTGGAACCGGTGTCACTGCGCTTCCCACTGCCGGTGCCCTCCGAGGTGCCACCCTCGCTGTCGGCGGTGGACGTGGTGTCACCCTCGGAGCTGCGCTCGTTCGCGGAGGCTCCCGAGCCGCGCGCGGACGATGACGCGTAGTCCTTCACATGCCAACCGGAACCCTTGAAGATGATGCCGGCCGCGCTGAAGACCTTGCGGAGCTGACCCTGGCAGGCCGGGCACTCGGTGAGAGGGTCGTCGCGGAAGGACTGCACCACCTCGAGGTGCTCCCCGCAGCTGCGACATGCGTACTCGTAGGTGGGCATCTGGACGCTCCGTCTGACGGCCGCAAGGACGTGCGGCACCCGCTTCGGTGGCGGATCGGGCGCAGAGCGACGCTGCGGTCCCGGCAGGACGGCCGCGTTAGCACTCACGATCCGCGAGTGCTGATGATGCCCTACCGCGCGAGCGGACGCAAGCGGTCAGCAGGGGTCGGGGGTCGCCGCACGGTGCACGGCGGACTCGGTCACCACGACGTGGACCAGCTGGTCGTGGGCCTCCAGCGGTACCTGGGGCACGACCTGGCAGGTGAAGCCGACGCCGATCCGCACGGTCGAGGACGGCAACCTGGCCAGCAGACGATCGTAGTGGCCGCCCCCTGCTCCCAGGCGTCCACCGCGCGGGTCGAAGGCCAGCCCCGGAAGGATCGCCACGTCCACGACCGCCGGGTCGACGTGTCGACCGACCGGCTCGCGTACGCCCCGGTACCCGAGCTGCAGGGTCCGCACATCCGTGGCGGCGACGAGCTCGAGGTGCTCGGCGCGCACACGGGGGAAGAGGGTGCGCACACCTCGGTCGTGCAGCGGCGCGATCAGGCCGCCGAGGTCCACCTCGTCGCGCGCTGCGGCGTACAGCAGCACCGTGTGCGCGGTGCGCAGCTGCGGCAACGCCAGCAGACGTGCCATGATGCGGGCCGACGCGTGCTCGCGCTGCTCGGTGCTCAACGCTGCGCGCGCCGCCCGGGTGGAGGCGCGCAGGCGGTGCTTGGTGGTGGCGTCCACGTGGTTGGCTCACCTCGTCGCAGGTGCCTCGGTGCCGTCGGACGAGCCTACGCCGGTCGTGCGGGGGAGCGACGTGGGTAGTCTGCGACCGGTCGAAGGAGCGCACGTGGTCAGCAAGGCCGTCCTACCCGTCGCCGGACTGGGGACCCGCTTCCTGCCGGTGACCAAGTCCGTGCCGAAGGAGCTCCTGCCGGTGGTCGACACCCCGGCGCTGCAGCTGCTCGTCGAGGAGTGCCAGCGCTCCGGGCTCGACGACGTGCTGCTGGTCACCGCGATGGGCAAGTCGTCCATGGAGGACCACTTCGACCGCCGTCTGGACCTCGAGGCCGAGCTCGCCGCCAAGGGCAAGGACGCCGAGCTCGCCATGGTCCGCGGGCTCGCCGACCTCGCCCGGATCCACAGCACGCGTCAGGGCGAGACCCTCGGGCTCGGCCACGCGGTGCTGCAGGCCAAGGGGCACGTGGGTGAGGACGAGAGCTTCGTCGTGCTCCTCGGTGACGACATCGTCGATCCCGGATCGGACTACCTCGAGCGCATGATCGCCGTGCACGAGCGCACCGGCCGGCCGGTGGTCGCGCTGCTGGAGGTGGACGAGCGGCACGCGGGGCTGTACGGCATCGCCACGGCCGAACCCGGTGAGCGCCCGGGAGAACACCTGATCAGCGGCACGGTGGAGAAGCCCGACCCGGCCGACGCGCCCTCGAACCTCGCGGTGGTCGGGCGCTACGTCCTGCCCGGCAGCATCTTCGGCGTGCTCGAGGATCTGCCGCCCGGCTCGGGCGGGGAGATCCAGCTCACAGATGCCCTCGATCTGCTCGCAGCGGAGGAACCGATCGTCGGGCTGGTGCTCGACGTCCCCCGCTTCGACACCGGGGACAAGCTCGGCTATCTCCAGGCCAACGTGGAGCTGGCGCTGCGCCGCCCGGAGCTGGCCCCCGGGCTGGTGCCCTGGCTCCGGGAGCTGCTCGAGCGGGTGGACAGCGGCGAGCTCGACGTCGCCGGACCGAGCCAGACGTGAACCGCTTCGTCGGGCACGGTCGGCACGAGGTCACCGACCTCGACGAACTCATCAGCGTCGAGCAGCACCTCGACGCCATCCTGGGCATGCTCGCGCCGCCGGAACCGATCGAGCTGCGGCTCGCCGACGCGCTCGGCCTGGTGCTCGCCGACGACGTCGCCAGCGACGTGGCCGTGCCGGCCTTCGCGAACGCCGCCATGGATGGCTACGCCGTCATCGCCCGCGACGTGCGTCACGCCGCGGGGGACGAGCCGGTCCGTCTCGCCGTGGACGGCGAGGTGGCGGCCGGCGCCGAGCAGCTGCCCACCATCCGCCCCGGTCGCTGCGTGCGCATCATGACCGGAGCGCCGCTCCCGCCAGGTGCCGACGCGGTGGTGCCGGTGGAGGTGACCTCGCCCCAGGGTGCGGACGTGCACATCCACCGGGCGGTCAGCGACGGTGAGCACGTGCGCGGGCCGGGGGAGGATCTCCAGCCGGGGCAGGCACTGTTGTCGCGCGGCCGACGGCTGGCGCCGGCTGACCTCGGGGTCCTGGCCGCCGCCGGGGTGTCCCGGGTGCGCTGTATCGCGCCGCCCCGTGTGGTGGTGATCTCCTCCGGCGACGAGCTCGTACCGGCCGACAAGGAGCCGCTGCCCGGTCAGATCCGCGATGTCAACGGGCCGATGCTGGCTGCGATGGTGCGGGCCGCGGGTGCGGTGCCCTTCAGCGCCGGCATCGTGCGTGATGACCGCAAGGCCCTGCGCTACGCCTTCGACACCAGCCTCGGGCACGCGGATCTGATCGTGTGCACCGGCGGCGCCAGCGCGGGTACCCGCGACCTGTTACCGGAGGTGATCGGGCAGCTCGGCGAGGTCGCCACCGCCAAGGTCGCGATGAAGCCCGGCATGCCGCAGATCCGTGGCCGGATCGCCGGGTGCCCGGTGATCGGCCTGCCCGGCAACCCGGTCTCCGCCTTCGTCTCCTTCGAGGTCTTCGTCCGCCCGGTGATCCGTTCCCTGCAGGGTCGCCGCGACGTCCAGCGCCCCGTGGTCCGAGCCCGCGCCGCCGAGCCGCTCACCGGTCCCAGGGGTAAACGCGCGTTCCTGCGCGTGCGCCTGACCCGCGACGCCCACGGCTGGGTGGCGACCCCGACCGGCCCCCAGGGCTCCCACGTCGTCAGCTCCATCGCCCGTGCCGACGGGCTGGCCGTGCTCGGCGAGGAGGTCGTCGAGGTCGCCGCGGGCGAGGAACTCGACGTCCAGCTGCTGGTGGAGTGAGGGGCTGATGGACGACACCGGTGAGGAGCTGACCCACCTCGATGCCCGGGGTCGGGCGCGGATGGTCGAGGTGGCGGACAAGCCCGTCACCGCGCGCGAGGCCGTCGCCGCCTGCGAGGTCCGGATGGCGCCGGCGACCGCCCGGCTGCTGCTCGACGGTGACCTGCCGAAGGGGGACGCGCTGCCGGTGGTGCGCATCGCCGGCATCCAGGCGGCCAAACGCACCCACGAGCTCATCCCGCTGTGCCACCAGCTCGCGCTGACCAGCGTCGAGGTGGCGGTCGCCGTCGACGCCGTGCAGGGCGTGGCGACCATCACCGCCACCGCGCGTGCGACGGACCGCACCGGGGTGGAGATGGAGGCGATGACCGCGGCCAGCGTCGCGGCCCTGACCCTCTACGACCTCGTCAAGGCCGTGCAGCGTGACGTGGTGGTGGACGGACTGCGGCTGCGTGAGAAGCGGGGCGGGCGCAGCGGCGAGGTGGTGCTGCCGTGAGCCGGTCGGGGTGGACGGTCACAGGTGCTTCGAGCGCGCGGAAGGCGGTGTTACCGTCACCGCGCCTCGCCGCAGATGCGCGGCCAGGTGCGTTGGAGGTGGACCCGTGCGGGACCGACCGGATGGTGTCGACGCGTGACCGAGCCCCTGGTGCTGCTCATCCTGTTGTGGGCTGCGCTGGTCGTCCCGGGTGCGCTCAAGGCGCGCAACACCTCGCCGCACGTCACCGTAGGAGGATTCGAACACGCGATGAACGTGCTCCGCAGCGAGGGCCACGACGGTGGCCGGGGGAGACGGGTCATGGTCCCGGATGATGCTGGTCGCATCGTCGCACGTCCCGTGGGCGATCACCTCGTGCCGCAGTCGATGCCGTCCGAGGATCCGGTCATCGTCCGCCGGCGGCTGTGGTTCGTCCGTGCCCTGCTCGCAACGGGGATCAGCCTGGGGCTCGCGTTGTTGCTCGGTGGCGGGGCCTGGCTGCTCTTCGCGGGCGTCGCCGTCGCCAGCGCGGTCTACGTCGTCGTGCTGCGTCATTTGAAGCTGCAGCGTGATGCGGCCCGTGACGTGGTCCGCGAGCTCGACCTCGACGACCAGGCGGTGGCCACGACGGGGCAGGTCGCGGTCGGGGGCGAGGACAGCTGGGTCGGCTCCGGGACCGTGCGGCTGCGACGCTGGGACGGGTGATGCCGGTGGCCGCCGACCTGGTCACAACCGTCGCGCCGGTACGCACGCTGCTGGAGGCACGTCATGGTGCGCGCGAAGCGGCGCTGGTTGCCTCCCGGGATGCGATCCGCGCCGCGGCCAACGCGATCCGCGCCGTCCACCGGGCGGAGGACGAGCGGGCCGAGGAGCTGCTGGCCGAAGCGCACGGCCACCTCGAACGGGCCGTGGAGGTCAGTGGGCCGCACCCCGAGGTGCGCTACGCCGGCTTCGTCGCCGACGCGGCCAAGGAGGTCGCAGAAGCGCAACTGACCCGGGCCGCCATCGGCGGTGGGTCGCTCCCCGGGCCGCAGGCGGTGGGTGTCGACGAGGTGGCGTGGCTGCACGGGCTGGCGGAGACGGTCGGTGAGCTGCGCCGCGCCAGCCTCGACCGGGTGCGCAGCGGTGATCTGGAGACGGGGGAGCGCTACCTCGAGCTGATGCAGGAGATCCTCTCCGCGCTGGCCACGATCGACATCCCCGATGGGCTGTCGCGGGGCCTGCGCCGCGCGACCGATGCGGCTCGGGCCATCACCGAGCGCACCCGTGGCGACCTGACCACCGCGGTCGGCCAGCGGGATCTGCGTCTCGCGCTCGACGCGCACCGGGCGGC